>JBAXCK010000112.1:0-10642 GCA_037141465.1 Mycobacteriaceae bacterium
CCCGGCTGGTCGATGGCCCATTGCAGCGATCCCGGTCCGTCGGCATTGAGATTGGTGACGTAGAGGACGCTCCCTCCACGACCTCCTGTTGCGTAGGCACCGAAACCCTCGGCTCCGGGAAACGCCGCCAGTCGGGCGCCCGGATCAAAGGGAGCCGCGACCGGGACGGCCACTGCCAGGCTGGTGATGCCCCCGTGGCCGTCGCTGACGGTGACGGTGAATTCGTCCTGCTGGTCAGCCGGGGCGGCACCGGGCGCGCCAGCCGCGGAGCGAGCCGCGTCGCTCGGGGTGTAAACGAATGCGCCGTCCGTGCCGACGACAACGGCCCCCTTGCTCGTCGTCGTGGAACCGCTGTAGGTCAGGGCGTCACCGTCGGGGTCGCTGCCCATGACCCGGCCTGAGACGACGCCCGAATAGGGGTCCGATCCGGAGATGCTCGCCGTGGCGGTCGGCACTCGGTTCCCACCCCCCACCGGCACCGAGATCGTGGCGGTGGCCACGTGACCGGCAGCGCCTAGCAGACCCAGGGTGAGCAGGTTCAAGAGTCCCATCAGACCGTGTACATGAAATCCGCCGGCAGCGTCGCTGACACTGACCTCGAAGGAATCCACCGTCCCGGCAACAGCCGTGGGACTAGCGGTATAGGTGTAGGTGCCGTCGCCGGCGATCACGACGGTGCCTTGCGATGGTGCCCGCGTGACCGTGTAGCTCAGCGACGCGGTGTCCGGATCGGTCGCATTGAGCCGACCGGTGACGACACGGCCGGACTGTCCGGTCTGGGTGGGCTGCAGCGCAGGGGTCTGGTTGAAAATCGCTGCGACCAGTCCGGACAGCGGTGTCGGAGCGGCGGCAGGTGACGGCTCCGAGGCCGTCGCAGCCGCCGGCCGCGGTACAGATGCGACCGGGGCCGGCCTGCCGACCTGAGCTGCCGCAGCGGGACGCGAAGCCAGGGCAGCCGAACGCGGCCCGGACACCGTGTCGTCGTCCGACCGTAGTGACAGCCAGTCGGGACGACTCGCCACTCGCTGGGTCAGACCCTCCGCCTGCTGCTTGGCCTGACGCAGGGTGTGAGGCGCAATCTGCGCAGACGAATGTCGGACCGTGGGCTTATCGGGCACATCGGACTCGGCGACCGCCGGCCCCGCCGTGCACAGCGCCATCGCCGCACCAACGCCCGCTGATGCGGCCAAAGCACGGAGTCCGCCCACACGCTTACTCCACCACAACCGTGATGCTTACTCCACCACAACCGTGATACAGCCGCATCCGATCTTGGGCACTGCCTGAGAGGGCCTCCACGGGGTTGCGATGATCTGTCCGTGCGCCAGGCGATGCTGATCCGGCTCGGCCTCGCCACCGTTGCGCTGGCACTGGCCGGGTGGCTGGTGACTCTGGTGGTTGTCTCCCACGTCGCCAGCCCGCCGGCCGCCGAAGACCTGACCGCGGCCTGGAAGCGGGCCGGGGCCACGCCCTTGGGGTCGGCAGCCACAGTCACAGTGCCGGCGGGATCCACGGTGGTGGCCTTCCTGGTGGGGACCGACCTCTACGGCATCGCCGGAACCACGACGGGTTCGTGCACCGCCGAGCCTTCGACAGTCAGGCTGGGCTGGCCGGTCCATATCGACCTTTCGCTGACCGGTGTCCTGCGCGACGGGCAGCAGACCGTCGCGATCGCCGGCTGGACGAATCACACCGGTACGCCGGTCGATGTCACGATGCGCTGCGGATCGGGCGACTCCACCGTCGAGCACTTCGTGGCCGTACCCACCCGTACCGCTGTGGTGCAGACCGGCCCCTGGTTTCAGCCGTGGGCATGGCTGGTACTCGGTGGGCTCGGAGCGGCCCTCATCGCCGCCGGAGCCACACGATGACGAATGTGAGAAAAACCTGTGAAGAAGCCGGTAGTGCCTTTACTGTAAGAGGCAATCCAAACCGCACGGTCGAACGGAAATCGGAGAAGCCACCGTGAAGACAGTCAAGGAAATCTGCCTGGGAGTCGCCGTGGCCGGCGTCGTGGTCGGCGCGGGGACGACGGTCGCTTGCGCGGTCGCCTCCGCCGACACCGGAACCGAGGGAAGCAACGCCGCCAGGTCGGCCGGCCCTAGCAAACCGTCGGCAACCCGCCAGGCAGCGCGGGTGCGCCCGACCGGCGCGGTGCCCAACGCGGCTTCGGTGTCCTCGTCGCGGTCGGTGCTCTCCGGGGCGGCGTCGCGCGTCACCACCACGAGCGCCCGCAACGGCGGCGGTGCCGGTTCCGGCGCGGCCGCGCTGGCGCCGTTCAGCACAGCTCCGTCGACGCCGACGTCTCTGCTCTCCTCGCTCCCGGTGCTGCCCGCGCCCGCCGCCACCTCGCGGCGCACCACGGCGCCCGCCGCGGCGGTGGTCGCCCCGGCCGCGGTCGCACCCACCCACGTGCTGTTGATCGGCACCGACGGAACGAACCTCAGCAAGATCCTGGCCAACTCGGCCAACACCGGGTTCTTCGACCTGATGAACCGGAGCGTCACCGGCGCCACCAGCCTGGTCGGCCACACCACCATTTCCGGACCGTCGTGGACCACCATCCTCACCGGCGTATGGGACACCAAGAGCGGAGTGATCAACAACATCTTCAATCCCGCTCCGTACGACAAGTGGCCCACGGTCTTCAATCAGCTCGAGGCCTACAACCGCAGCATCAGCACCGCGGTGGTCGCCGACTGGAAGTACATCAACGACCTCGCCGCGGCGGGCGCGTACCCGGCCGACACCAACACCTTCGTCGACTTCACCGACAGCTGGGCCGCCACCGACGCCCAGGTGACGTCCAAGACCATCGACCTGATCAACGCGACCACGCCCGGCAGTTCGTCGTTCGTCTTCTCCTACCAGGTGCAGGTCGACGAGGCCGGACACTCCTTCGGCGGCGGGTCACCGGAGTACACCGAGGCCGTCACCAACGTCAGCAATAACGTCTCCCAGATCATGGCCGCTGTGAACGCCTGGAACCTTGCCAATCCAAGCGAGCAGTGGTCGGTTCTTGTCACCACCGATCACGGCCACCAGCAGTCGGTGGGCTTCGGCCACGGCTTCCAGTCGCCCAATGAGACGTCGTCGTTCGTGATCTTCGACCAGGCCGGCAACACCAGCAATGACGGCTGGCAGAACCTGAACTACTCGACCGCCGACATCACCCCGACGATCGTGAGCCTGTTCGGGGCACCGTTGCGTTCAGACTTCGACGGCGTTCCGATCAACCAGAACTCCGCGGTGCTCAATAGCCTCGTCCGTCCGGTCAGCCTGAACTCTGCGGCACCGGGCGGAGCGTTGAACCAGACGCTCACCGACGCGATCAACAGCTTCGGCTACCCGAACATCGGCACCGACATCAAACTCGGCATCCGCACGATCGCCGGCGCCGTTCCGTATTTCCTCAACATCGCGGTCACGGCGGTCACCGACCAGTTGAACTCCCTCGCCGCGCAGAACATCTTCCTGCTCTCCCCGGTCGCCGCGGCGTCGGCGTTCCTCGTCAGTCTGATCGGCGGCGCGGTGGTCAGCGCGACGAACTCACTGGCGAACGTGATCGGCTACCTGACCGGTGCGGGCACCATCGCGCCGAACGATCCGCCGCTGTCGAGCGTGCCGAGTACCGACGCGCTTCTGAGCGCGGGCGCACTGCCGGTCTTGTGAGTCGCATCGCGACCTTCGCGGTCGCACTGGGGATCGGTGGCGCATTGGCCGCCGCCCCGGGCATGGCGCTGGCCGACACCGGCGACGGTTCCCACGCCGACTCCCCGCACGGGGCGCCGGCGGCCTCGGCTGGCCGGCAGGCCACGCCCGCCCACCGGGCGGTGGCATCGCCGCAACGGGCGGCCCGCAGCACGGGCGTCCAGGCGCCGGCGGTGGCCGCGGTGGCACGTCGCGTCGCGGCAACCAGCGGCGCACCGGGCGGGGCGCCGATCGCGTTGACGGTGCTGGCCGCGACGCAGGTCGAAACCGACCGCCGCTCCACCGCCGCATCGCGCGTGAGCACGGCGGCGGTGACGACGACAGCCATGAGCCCGAACCTTCTGGTCAATCCGGGTGCGGAGGCCGGCGATCCGTCACTGTCCGGGTTCAGCGCCGTCAGCATCCCGGGTTGGGTGGCCACCGGCACCCCCACGGTGATCCAGTACGGCACGCCGCGCAATTTCTGGCCGATCGGGATGTCGTTCGCCTGGCCGGATCTGCCCGCATTCCTGGGCTTCCCGAGCGCCCAGTGCGCGCCCGCGGACTCGGGCAACCAGTTCTTCGGCGGCGGCAACGTCGCCACGTCGTCGCTGACCCAGACCGTCGACCTCAGCGCCGCCGGATCCCAGATCGACGCGGGAGCGGTCACGTTCAACCTCAGCGGCGAGCTGGGCGGGTTCCTCGTCGATCCCTCGTCGGCCTCGGTCAGCGTCGACTTCCTCGACGCCAATCAGGGCTACCTGGGCAGTGCCTCGACCGGTCCGGTCACCGTCTGGGACCGCTGGCTGCAGACCGGATTCCAGGAGCGCGCCACCGCCGGCGCCATCCCGGAAGGCACCCGCTTCGCGCAGGTGACCCTGGACCTGCAGGACTGCAACCTCAACATCCTCGGGCCGCGGGCGGACTACAACAACGCCTACGCCGACAACCTCTCCTTCACCATCAGCTCCGATCAGGTGACGCCCGCCGAGTTGGCGCCGCAGGCATCGACGGTGGGACAGCTCGATCACGTCTTCATGGTGTACATGGAGAACAAGGGCTACAACGACATCCTCGGCAGCCCCAACGCCCCGTACCTCAACAGCCTCATCAACGCCTACGGGTTCGCCGACAACTACTACGGCCTCACCCATCCGAGCCTGCCGAACTACTACCCGATCGTCGGCGGCACCGATTTCGGACTGACCTACAACTGCGCGTCGGCCTGCATCGACGCCTCGAAAACGCTGGTCTCCAACATCGACGCGGTCGGCAAGACGTGGCGCGGCTACGCGCAGAGTCTCACCCCCGGCGCCAATCCGCTCGTCAGTTCCGGTGACTATGCGGTCGACGAGACGCCGTTCCCGGCGTTCAGGTCCATCGCCAACGACCCGGCCTACGCCGCCGCCCATATCCTCCCGCTGGAACAGATGGCGATCGACCTTCGATCCGCCGCAACGGCACCGGACTTCGCGTGGTTCTTCGCCAACGAGGACTTCAACGGCGAAGGCCCGGTGAGCTTCCCGTGGGGTGCTCTGCGGTTCGCCTTCAGCCAGATCGAACCGAAGCACCAGTACAACGTCGCGGCACTGGATCAGTTCCTGTCCGCGAATGTTCCCACGATCCTGAACTCGAACGTCTGGGGCGATCCGACGCAGAAGTCGGTCCTGGTGATCACCTTCGACGAGGACAACAACAACACCTCACTGGGCTTCGGCAACGAGGGCAATCACATCGTCACCGTCGTGATCCCCTCACCGGGAGCGGTCGCCGCGGGGATGCGCAGCGGCAACTTCACCGCCACGAACCACTACAACCACTACAGCCTGCTGCGCATGATCGAGGACTCGTTGGGTCTGCCGCCGCTGACCAACAACGACCGCTACGCCGCGCCCATGAACGAGTTCTGGAACGGCACCCGGCAGCAGCGCGTGGGCAGCATCACCGTCTGATCACTTCGGCAGGATCCTCGACCGGGCGCCGCCGCCGTGGACGGGGATGGTCTGCCCGCTGATCCAGCTGCCGGCCCGCGACGCCAGCCACAGGAACGCGTTGGCGACGTCCTGCGGTGTGCCCGCCCGTCCGGTGAGGTTCTTCGGGTTCGCCAGTGCGTGCAGGGTCTTCTCATCCATCCCCACCTCGGCGTAACCGGGGGTCAGCACCGTGCCGATCACGATCGAGTTGATCCGGATCCGCCCGGCGAAGTAGTGCGCCAGGCTGAGCATCATGTGATTCAGGGCGGCCTTGGCGGCGGAGTAGGCGAGGAACTCGAACGCCGGGGCCACCCCGACCATCGACCCGGAGTTGGTGACGGTGGCGTTGTCGGCCTCCAGCAGATACGGCCGGCACGCCTGGGTCATCCGCAGCGCCGGGACGCAGTTGAGTGCATACGCCTCGACCATGTCCTGCACCGGGATGCTCAGCGGGTCGTCGTAGGGACGTCCCCACCCGACGTTGTTGACCAGGGTCGAGATTCCGCCGAACGCCGCCACCGTCTCGGTGACGGTCCGCTCGATGTCGGCGTCGTCGGTGACGTCGCAGCGCAGTCCGATCACCTCGCCGCCGGTCTCGGCCGATAGCCGCCCGGCGGTCGCGGCGGCCTTGTCGCCGTCGCGGTCGGCGATCACCACCTTCGCCCCGGCACCGGCGAACGTCCGGGAGATGGCCTCGCCGATGTTCTGTGCGCCACCGGTGACGATCGCGACGTGTCCGTTCATCCGGAAATCAGCGAAGGCGTCGAAGGCGTTGAGGGCATCGAGGGTCATACGGCCATACTTACCGGATGGGCGTCTACGCGGTCACCGGTTCGGCGTCCGGGATGGGCCGCGCCGTCGTCGACAGGCTCACCGCGCACGGCCACCGGGTCATCGGCGTGGACATCATCGATTCCGACGTCGTCGCGGACCTGTCGAGTCCGGAAGCACGCCGGGTCGCCGCCGGTGCGGTGCTGTCGATGTGCGACGACCGGCTCGACGGCGCCGTTCTGGCGGCCGGTCTGGGGCCGACGCCGGGGGTGGAACGGCGGATCACCGAGGTCAACTACTTCGGCGTGGTCGATCTGCTTCGGGCGTGGCGCCCGGCTCTGGCAGCAAGCGGCCACGCCAAAGTGGTTGTGTTCTCGAGCAATTCGACGACGACCGTTCCGGCCGTCCCGGGCCGGGCGATCCGCGCGCTGCTCGCCGGCGATCCGGACAAAGCGCTGCGCGCCTACCGCATCTTCGGCCGCAACGCACCCGCGATCGCGTATGCGGCCTCCAAGATCGCCGTCAGCCGCTGGGTGCGCCGCCACGCGGTGACGCGCGAGTGGGCGGGTGCGGGCATCCGGCTCAACGCGCTGGCACCGGGCGCCATCATGACCCCGATGCTCGAACGCCAGCTCGCGACACCGGCCGAGGCCGAGCAGGTCCGCAGATTCCCGGTCCCGGTCGGCGGTTTCGGCGACGCCGGACAACTCGCCGACTGGGTGGTGTTCATGCTGTCGGATGCAGCCGACTTCCTCTGCGGCAGTGTCGTGTTCGTCGACGGCGGCTCGGATGCCTACTTCCGGGCCGACGACTGGCCCCGCCCCGTCCCGGCCCGCCGGGTGTTCTCCTATCTGCGACACACCAGGAAGTTCTTCGAGAGGAATGCCCCGTGAACCGCTGCTTGCCGGCCGCCCTGATCCTCACCGCCCTGCTTGCGGCGTGTGCACCGAAATCCGAACCGCCGGCACCGGCGGGACCCAAGACCACCACCATCGCGATCTCCTACGACGATCTGCTCAACCAGAAGAACATCACCCGCGACGTCACCCTCGCCGTGGGCGACACCCTGCAGATCAGCCTGGGATCCAACGCCTCGACCGGCTATCGGTGGAACCCGGACATGCAGATCTCCAACTCCGCGGTGCTGGTCCAGGCCGGCCACGAGATGATCACCCCGTCGGGTTCCCAGGCCGGCACCCCCGGCAGTGAGGTGTGGGCGCTGCAGGCCCTCGGCCGGGGCGCGGCCACCGTCAAGGGCAGCTACGGCCGGCCTTGGCCGGGCGGGGAGCAGGACGCCTGGACCTTCACCGCCCGGGTCACGGTGAACTGACACCGCCGCGAGTCACTGGCGTCACTTCAGCAACTTCTGCGTACTCTGGACGGGTGCGCGTCTCCCACGGCCTGCGGGCCGCGATCGCGGTCGCATGCCTGCTCACGGCGGTCGGTTGCAGCCAGACCACCGACGGGGCGGCCCGTTGCGCCGGCTGCGGGCAAGGCAGCGAACCGGACTTCCCGGACGGCCGGCCCACCCGCACCATGCCGACACCGGTTCCCGAACCGGGCCCCGGAACCGGGACGCTCACGCCCGACGAGTCCGGCCTGGTATTCGTCGAGACCAAGTCCGGCAAGACCCGCTGCCAGATCTCGGCGGAGACCGTGGGCTGCGAATCGGACTTCACCAACGCACCCACCGTGGACGGCGAGCAGGCCCACGGCGCCGAGGTGTCCGCCGACGGCGCCAACCGCTGGATCGTCGGCAATCTCGGCGCCATCCCCACCACACCGCTGGGCTACTCGACCTACTACGCGCTCGGCTGGACCATCGAGGCCGACAGCGAGGGCACCCGCTTCACCAACGAGGCCACCGGCCACGGGATGTTCATCAGCGTCGACAGAGTCGACTTCTTCTGACCCTCGGCCGATCGGCTCCCGGTCAATCCTGACCTAGGCTGGCGATCATGGACTTCCGCGTATTCGTCGAACCCCAGCAGGGCGCCACTTACGACGATCAGGTCGCCGTTGCCAAAGCCGCTGAGGCACTGGGGTTCTCGGCTTTCTTCCGGTCGGATCACTATGTGGCGATGAGCGGGGACGGAATGCCCGGGCCCACCGACTCGTGGGTGACGCTGGCCGGGATCGCCCGGGAGACCTCCCGGATCCGGCTGGGCACGCTGGTCACCTCGGCCACCTTCCGCTACCCGGGCCCGCTGGCGATATCGGTCGCCGAAGTGGATGCGATGAGCGGCGGACGGGTGGACTTCGGCATCGGCGCCGGCTGGTTCGAAGCCGAACACAAGGCGTACGCGATCCCGTTCCCCGCCCTCGGCGAGCGGTTCGACCGCCTGCAGGAGCAACTCGAGATCATCACCGGCATGTGGCGCACCCCGGTGGGGCAGACGTTCGACTACTCCGGCACCCATTACAGCGTCGTCGACTCCCCCGCGCTGCCCAAGCCCGTGCAGCAACCCCACCCGCCGATCGTCATCGGCGGCGGCGGGCCCAAACGCACACCCGCGCTGGCGGCGCGTTTCGCCAGCGAGTTCAACCTCGCCTTCCCGACCCTGGACTTCACCCGGCTGCAGTGCGGACGGGTGCGCGACGCACTCGCCGCGGCCGGTCGCCCGGCCGACGACCTGATCTATTCGGCGGCGTTCGTGGTGTGCGCCGGGCGCGACGAGGCCGAGCTGCGCCGCCGGGCCGCGGCCATCTCACGCGAGGTCGACGAGCTGCGCGCCAACTCACCGCTGGTGGGCACGCCCGGACAGATCGCCGAGCGGCTCGGGGAGTTCGCCACCGCCGGTGTGCAGCGGGTTTACCTGCAACTGCTCGACCTCGCCGACCTCGACCATCTGGAGATGTTCGCCGGTGAGGTCATTCCGCAATTCGCCGGATAGCTACCGATAGCATCGCAACTCATGGCGCGAAGCGGCTCCCCCGGCGATCCCGGCGACCCCGAATACCCTGCGGGTGAGCCGACGCAGTACGCGAACTACGGCGGCGGCGACGTGTACAGCGAGTACGGCAGCCCGACCTATCCCAGTGCGCCGCTGCCCGCGGCACCAACGCCGTGGTTTCAGCGGCCGGCCGCTCTCGTCGGACTGGGCGTGCTGAGTGCGGCCTTGCTGGCGCTGCTGATCTACGCGATCGTGCGGTTCACCGGCGCCGGGAGTTCGACCCCGGTGGTCACCACCACGACGCTTCCGCCGGCGACCACCGCCGTCGCGCCGACGACGCAGACCACGCCGTCGGCGGCCCCGGCCCCCGTCATCACCACCGTCACGGTGGAGCCGACCACCACCGAGGCTCCCGTCACCACCACGACCACTGCGCCCACGACCACAACCACGACCACTCCGGTGACCACCACCAGCGCGTCGCCGTCGGTCACCACGACCACGACGGTGAGCACCTCGGTGACCACCGTGACCGAGACCACCACCAGACCCTTCTGGACACTGCCGACGCTCAAGCCGCCGACGCTGTTCCAACCGCCCACCGGCCAGTAGCCCACGCCGATGGAAGCCCTCGGACTGTCGATCGGGGCCACGAATGTGGTTGCCGTCCAGGGGATGCGGCAGCCCGTCGTCCGGCCTGTCGCCCGCGACGAGACGTTGACCGTCGCCGTTCTGGAATCGCTCGCGCGAGAGGCAGGCGGGGGCGCGGCCCCGGGTGCTGTCGTCGTCGCGGTTCCCGCGCACTGGGGGCCGGCGACCGTCGGAGCGTTGCGCGGGGCACTGCGCGGCAGCGCCGTGCTCTCGCCGGGCGATGTGGTGCCGCCGATCGTGTCGAACGCCACCGCGACGCTGACCGCACTGCAGGCCGATCCGGGACTGCCCGATCGCGGCGTGGTGGTGCTGTGTGACTTCAGCGGCGCCGCGGCGTCGATCAGCCTCGCCGACGCGGCGGCCGCGATGGCGCCGATCGGTGAGACGGTGCGCTGCGAGCCGACGGCGGAGTTCCTCGACGCCCTCGCCGACACCCTGGAGAACACCAGGATCCCCGCCGCAGACGTGGCGGCGATCGCGACCGTCGGCGCCGAGGCCGTGCTGCCCGGAGTCGGCGGCCGGCTCGCCGAGGCGTTCCGCGTCGCGGTGATCGCCGCACCCGCGCCCGAATTCGCGGCGGCCACCGGGGCGGCGCTGCTCGCCGGGCGCAGCGTCACCGACGACGCGTCCACCGGTATCGCTGCGACCGTGGCGTCGACCGCA
>JBAXCK010000113.1:0-10344 GCA_037141465.1 Mycobacteriaceae bacterium
CGTTGCGCGACGACGCCGGAAAGGCCCGCCGCACCGCCGTGCGTGACGAGGTCATCGCGCGACGGCGGGTTCAGGAGCGTCGGTAACGGAGCTGTCCAGCGGGGGCACAGGGGTGTCCTCGCTGCGCGCGCGCCGGTATTCCCAGCGCCGCAAGGCATTCCGGCACGGGGATTCGATCAGCGCATAGCTGACCGCGGCCATCGCGAAACCCAGCACCGTCGTAAGCACGAAGAAGACGATCACGTTGCCGCTGAACATGAACGTGCCGACCATCGGGAAGGCCATCACCAGTGCCGCCAGGTGCCAGACGAACAGCCCGTAGGACCACCGGCCCAACGTCACCATCGTGGGGCTGCCCAGTAGACGGTGCGGGGTGTCGGGGGTGTCGAGCACCAGCGGTGCCAGCAGGGCCGCGGCGACGATCGCCCCCATCGAGGTGCGGACGACGAACTGCGACAGCGTCGCCGGCACCAGATCCTCGGGACCGGCCAACGGCGATGCGGACACCAGATAGGCCACCACCGCGATGCCCACGATGGCCGGGCGGTTACGGGCCAGCCGGTGCGGCCAGCCCAGCGGACTGACGGTCCACTCGGCCAGCAGCATGCCCGCGGCGAACCATGACGCGTAGGCCGGCGGCCAGTTGAGGAAGTTCACCCCCTCGACGGTGTGGATAGGAAGCAACCCCCATCCCAGACTGGCGAGTGCCACCGCCGCGATCACGGGCACCCGGGCGCGCACCGGAAGGCGGTAGGCGAGGTAGGCCAGTATCGGCAGCGCCAGATAGAAGGTCACCTCCACCGACAGGCTCCACATCTGAGTCAGTCCGGCGGTCAGCGTCAGCGGCACATAGACCTGGGTGAGTGTGAGGTTGGCCAGCCACACGGTGGGGCTGGCGTGATTGGCCTCGGGCAGCAGCGTCAGGATCACCACCACCGCCACCAGATAGCCCGGCATGATGCGCACCAGTCGCGACCTCAGATAGTGCGCCGCCGGCGGCCGGTGCCGCAGGCCCCGGGCGGCCGCGGCATGGCCGCGCCACAGCAGGAAACCCGACAGCGCGAAGAACACCGCGACGGCCAGATCGAATCGATGCAGCAGCCGCCCGATCACCCCGCCTGACGTGCCGGTTTGGAAAGCGACGTGGGTGAGCACCACACCCATGGCGGCGCAGGCGCGCATGCCCTCGACCGCCGGCAGGAAGCCGCGGGTGCCGCCCACCTGCGCGATGTGGCTTTCCATGGCTGACAGTGTGCCGGTGTCCGGCTGTTAGGGTCGAACCGGCTTGCCGACGGTGGGTCTGGTGGACGTCGAGGAGGCGTAGCGGCGTGAATCGCGCGAGCATGGTGCGTCTCGTGGCGTTCGGCATCATCGGGCTTGGCGCCGCACTCACCATCGCGGCCCTGCTGCTGTCCACCTACACCGCCGGCAAGATCCGCAAGGTTCCGCTCTCCCTCGACGAGACCCTCGTCTCCGGCGGCACCGGAACGGCACTGGACCCCGCGTCGCTGTCCGGAGAACGGTTCATCATCGACAGAGATGTCCCCCTGGTGTCGCAGAAGGCCGTATCGGTGGAGACGCCGGCCAACGCCGAGGTGGTCACCCTGCAGGTCGGCACCACGGTGCGGCGCACCGACAAGCAGCAGGACAACGGGCTGCTGCTGGCGATGGTGGACACCGTCACGATCAACCGCAGCACCGCCGAGGCGGTCTCCGATGACAGCCGTCCCGGCGGATCGGTGCAGAAGCCGCGCACCATCGCCGACGACAAGCCGTCGACGAACATCGCCCTCCCTCATTCCGGACTGACCTACCGCTTCCCCTTCGACACCGAGAAGCGCTCCTATCCGCTCTTCGACCCGATCGCGCAGAAGGCCTTCGACGCCAACTACGACGGCGAAGACGACGTCAACGGTCTGGGCACCTACCGCTTCACCCAGAACGTCGGGTACGACGCCGACGGAAAACTGCTCGAGCCGATCAAGTACGCGTCGCTGTATGACCGCGACGAGGACGGCGAGGTGACGGCACGCGCGGGGCTGTGGGGTCTGCCCGGCGATCCGTACGAACCGATCACGATGACGCGCTTCTACGCCGCGCAACGCACATTCTGGGTCGATCCGGTGTCGGGAACGATCGTCAAGGAGAAAGAGCGCGCCAACCACTACTACGCGCGTGACCCGCTCAAGCCCGAAATGGAACTGGCCGACTACACGGTGACCTCCACCGAGCAGACGGTGGAGTCGCAGGTGGCCTCGGCCCGCACGGAACGCGACCGGCTGGCGCTGTGGTCGCGGATCCTGCCGATCGGCCTGGGTGCCACCGGGATCGTCGCGCTTGTGGGCGGTGCGCTGCTCGGGTTGTTCAGCATGCGGGTCGAGGAGGCGGTGGCCCAGCCGGGCGTCGGCGACAGTGACCGCGCGCTGGGGGACCTCGAGCTGGGATTGTTCGGCCGGGACGAGACGGGCCCGATGCCGGCAGCCCAGGCGCCGACCGAAAAGATCCCCACCCGGCGACCTCCCACCGGGCGACCGGAGCCCCCGCCGCCCCGGCGGTGAAGTTCCGATACGCGGTCGCCTACAGCGTCGCACTCAGCCTCGCCATCACCGCACCGCTGTTCGCTCCGGGCTACCTGCTCCTGCGTGACGCGGTGTCCACGCCGCGTTCCTATGTCACCGATGCGGCGCTGGGCATCGCGCAAGCCGCCCCGCGCGCGGTCCCCCAGGACGTCGCCGTCGCCTCACTGTCGGCGCTGATCGACGGCGGAGTCGTGGTCAAGGCGCTGCTCGTGGCCGCCCTGGTGCTCGCCGGCGCGGGTGCGGCCCGCCTCGCCGCGCTGGTGCTGCCGGACGCCGGCGGCCCCGGGCAACTGGTCGCGGTCACCGTGGCGATCTGGAATCCCTATGTGGCCGAACGACTTCTGCAGGGTCACTGGAGCCTGCTCGTGGGCTACGGGTGCCTGCCGTGGGTGGCGGCGGCGGTGATCCGGTTGCGCACCGCCGCACGCGGCGTCGATTTCGCATCGGCGGCCTTCTGGATCGCGCTGGCGGGTCTGACCCCGACCGGACTCATCCTCGCCGCGATCGTCGCACTGGTCGCCGTGGCATGCCCGGGCGCCGCCCTGTCGCGGATCCGGTGTGCCGCGGCGGTGCTCGTCGTCTCCGCACTGGCGGCATCGCCGTGGCTGACCGCCGCAGCGGTCGGCGGCGCACTCGGCGGCGAACAGGCCGGCGGCCTGGTGCCGTTCGCCGCCCGCGCCGAACCGCTGCTGGGCACCCTGGGCAGCCTCGCCGGCCTGGGCGGCATCTGGAACGCCGAGGCGGTACCCGATTCGCGCACAACGGCTTTCGCGATCGTGGCCACGGCGGTCCTGTTGGCCGTCGTCGCCGTCGGAGCGCCCGCGGTGCTCCGAAACAGGACGGCGACGCCGCTGGCGATCCTGGCGGCGGTCAGCGTGCTGCTGCCGGCCGTGATGGCCACCGGTCCGGGCCTGTCGGCGTTACGCGCTCTCGTCGAGGCGGTGCCGGGTCTGGCCGTGCTGCGCGACGGTCAGAAGTGGGTGGCCCTGGCGATGCCCGGATATGCGCTGGCCGGCGCCGGCGCGGTGCTTACGTTGCGCGGCCGGGTGCGGCCATGGACCGCCGCGGCACTCTGCTGCGCGGCACTGATCGCCGTGCTGCCCGACCTCGCCTGGGGCGCGTGGGGAAAGGTCACCGCAGTGCACTACCCGCCGGGTTGGGCGGCGGTCGCCGCTGTGATCAATGACAACACTGGGGTAAACCACGATCCCGGCCCGGTGGCCGTACTGCCCGCGGACAGCACCCGCCGGTTCCCCTGGGCCGGTGCCGCACCCGTGCTGGATCCGCTGCCGCGGTGGCTGCACGCCGACGTGCTCTCTACCGGCGACCTGGCGGTGGCGGGCACCACCGTCGCCGGCGAAGGTGTGCACGCGCGCGCGGTGCAGCAGATGCTGCTCGACGGAACCGACGCCGAGACACTGCGGCGTGCCGGCGTCGCCTGGATCGTCAGCGAGCAGCGCACACCCGGGGCGACGGGTGACTCCGCGACGACACTGCGGGCGCTGCCGATCGTCTACCGCGACGACGAGATGATCCTGTACCGCGTCGACGGCAGCGCGCCCGGCGCGGATGCCCGCGTGCGCGCGGCGGCCATCACCGCGCATCTGGTGTGGGCCGGACTGCTGCTCGGCAGCCTCGCCTTCCTGGCGATCGCCTATTGGGGAGGCCGGCCGTACCGGCGCTCATAGTCCTCGCGCATGGACGCCTCGCGCCTGCGGGTGCGCTCGTCGACGAGCTCGGGATCCAGTCCGTGCTGCCGCAACCGGTGCGCACGCCACACCTTGTCCAGCGCGTGGGCGAAGTAGACGAACGGCACCAGCAGCAGCATCGACATCGCCAGGTGCATGCCGGTCGAGGCGGGGATCAGCCACAGCGGCGCGACGATCACCAGGGCCGGAACCATCACCCGGATCAGGTTGCGTGTCCACGCCCCTTTTCCGGTCAGATCCTCGCGCACCCAGTCGTCGTACTCCGGACCGAGCACCTTGCCGCAGCAGTACGCGAGGTAGAGCCACGGGCCGGGCTTCTCAGACGACACCGCTGACCCGGTCTCCGTGGTGAACGCTGTGCAGCACCCGCGTCATCGCGGCCGCGCTCTGCGGCCAGGAGAACTCGCGACTGCGGGCGGCGGCCTTGGCGCCGAGTTCGTCGCGCAACACCCGGTCGCACAGCAGGCGCTGCAGGCCGTCGACGAGTTCGGCGCGGTCATCGACCAGCAGTCCGGTCACACCGTCGACCACCGAATCGGTCAGCCCACCGGAATAGCGGTAGCCGATGGTCGGCACGCCGTGCTGAGCGGCCTCGATGACGGCCAACGCCCAGCCTTCCTTGACCGACGGCAGGATGTGAACCCAGCTGCGTTGCAGCAGAGCATGTTTGGTGGTGTCGTCGACGTGGCCGTGGAACGTCACGGCGTCGGAGATGCCCAGAGCGGCGGCATGCCGCACCAAGCGGTCGCGCCACCAGCCGCCGCCGACGACGTCGAGATGCACCTGTGGCATCCGCGCCCGGAGTGCGGCAACGGCCTCGAGAGCATCCTCGATCTGCTTGTGCGGCACCAGGCGGGAGAGCACCACCACGCGCGGCCGGGAGGACCGCTCGCCGGTCAAGGTCTGCGGTGGCGCCTCGTCGAGACCGTTGCGGACGACCGCGATCCGCTCCGCACCGACACCGAGATCGGTGAGATCCCGGGCCGAGGGCAGCGACACCGTCACATACTGATTGCGACGATGCAGTCGCGGGGACAGCCACGACTCGACGAACCAGCCGAACCGGCTGAGCACCGGCCCCGCCACCGGCCACTGCTCGCGGTGGCAGTGGTGCACGAGCACCACCACCCGGCGGCCGAACGCCAGCCGGGCCAAAAACGGCAGACCGTTCTGGGAGTCGATCACCACATCGGGGCGGCTGCGGCGCAGCGGACCGAGCCGCAACCGGGCGGCCACCATCGCCAGACCGGCGCGGATGTAGACGGTGTAGCGGCCGCCGCCGCGGCTGACACTGATTCCGTCGACCGTCTCCCGCGCGGCAGCACCCGGGTAGCGGGCCGTGCGCAGCGTGACGTCGACGCCGGCCGCCGCCAGTTCCGCACCGATGCGCTGCAGGTAGGTCTCACTGCCGCCGCCCTGGGGGTGACCGGTGTCGCGCCAGCACAGCAACAGAACGGAGCGAACGGGATCGGACATCGCCGTCAGCGTATCGCCTAGGCTCAGCCCAGTCATATGAGGACCGGGCCTGTGACCGACGTGTTCGCGCAGCGTGCGACGCTGGCGCGCTCGGTCGCGCTGCTGCGGGAATTCCGTTTCGAACAACGCGATCCGGCCCGCTTCTACGGCGCACTCGCCGCCGACACCGCCGCGATGCTGACCGACCTCTGGGGTGCGCGGCCGGCGGGGACACTGCTCGACGTCGGCGGCGGACCGGGCTACTTCGCCTCGGCGTTCACCGACGCCGGCTGGGACTACGTCGGCGTCGAACCCGACCCGGCCGAGATGCACGCGGCGGGCCGGGTGTCCGGCGGAGAGGCCGGCCGATTCGTGCGGGGATCGGGTCTCGCGCTGCCCTTCGCCGATGCCAGCGTGGACGTCTGCCTGTCCTCCAACGTCGCCGAACACGTGCCGTCGCCGTGGCGGCTCGGCGAGGAGATGCTGCGGGTGACCCGGCCGGGTGGCCTGGCGATCCTGTCCTACACGGTGTGGCTGGGACCCTTCGGCGGACACGAGACCGGGCCGTGGCACTACCTCGGCGGCGCCCGGGCCGCCGAGCGCTACACCCGCCGGCACGGCCACCGGCCCAAGAACGACTACGGGTCGTCACTGTTCGCGGTGTCGGTCGCCGACGGTCTGCGCTGGGCGCGCTCGACCGGCATGCTCGTCGCCGCATTCCCCCGCTACCACCCGCGATGGGCGTGGTGGCTGACCTCTGTCCCCGGCGTGCGAGAGGTGGCCGTCAGCAATCTCACCCTGGTGCTGGCCCGGAGATGAACGGCGACTGAAACCTGTTCTCGCCGGCGCGCTTCGTCGGTACTGTGAAGCGCATGACACAGAGTGCCTACAAGACCGAATACGACAAGCTGTTCATCGGTGGCAAATGGGTCGAGCCGTCGACCTCCGAGGTCATCGAGGTCCGCTCCCCGGCCACCGGCGAGTACGTCGGCAAGGTGCCGATGGCGGCCAAGGCCGACGTCGACGCCGCCTGTGCGGCCGCGCGCAAGGCCTTCGACGAGGGGCCGTGGCCGCGGATGACGCCGGAGGAACGTCAGGCCGTGATCGCCAATGCGGTCAAGCTGATCGAGGACCGCGACGACCTGTTCAAGTTCCTGCTCAAGGGCGAGACCGGACAGACCGCGATGATCGTCGACATGATGCAGTACGGCGCCGCGCTGTCGGGGCTGCAGTATTACGCCACGGCCGCCGACAAGTTCACCTGGTCGGACATCCGGGACGGCATCTACGGCCAGACGATGGTGCTGCGTGAACCCATCGGCGTGGTCGGTGCGGTGGCGGCCTGGAACGTTCCGCTGTTCCTGGCGTGCAACAAGCTGGGACCGGCACTGCTGGCCGGCTGCACGGTGGTGCTCAAGCCCGCTGCGGAGACGCCGTTGAGCGTCAACGCACTCGCCGAGGTGTTCGCCGAGGCCGGCCTCCCCGAAGGCGTGTTGTCGGTGGTGCCCGGCGGGGCGGAGACCGGCCGGGCGCTGACCGCCAACCCGAACGTGGACAAGTACACGTTCACCGGCTCCTCGGCGGTCGGCAAGGAGGTCGGCAAGATCGCCGCCGAGAAACTCAAGCCGTGCACGCTGGAACTGGGCGGCAAGTCCGCGGCGATCATCCTCGAAGACGCCGACCTCGACGCCACGTTGCCGATGCTGCTCTTCGCCGGGCTGATGAACTCCGGTCAGGCCTGTGTGGCACAGACCCGCATCCTGGCGCCGCGGTCGCGGTATGAGGAGATCGTGGAGAAGATCGGCGCGGCCGTTGCGGCCACACCCGTCGGACTCCCCGATGACCCGGGCGCGGTGATCGGTGCGCTGATCACCGAGAAGCAACGCGAACGGGTCGAGGGCTACATCAAGAAGGGCATCGAGGAGGGCGCGCGACTGGTGACCGGCGGCGGCCGTCCCGAAGGTCTGGACAGCGGCCACTACGTGCAGCCGACGGTGTTCGCCGACGTCGACAACTCGATGACCATCGCCCGGGAGGAGATCTTCGGGCCGGTGCTGTCGATCATTCCGTATGAGACCGAGGAGGACGCGATCCGCATCGCCAACGATTCGGACTACGGTCTGGCCGGCAGCGTGTGGACGAGCGACTTCGACAAGGCGTTCGAGATCGCCTCGAAGATCCGCACCGGCACCTACGCGGTGAACATGTACGCCTTCGATCCGTGCGCGCCATTCGGCGGCTACAAGAACTCCGGCATCGGACGCGAGAACGGGCCGGAGGGCATCGAGGAGTACGTCGAGCACAAGAGCGTGCTGCTGCCGTTCGGCTACACGCCCAAGATGTGACAAACTTTCGCCTCGGGCGAATCGGCGGGTTGGCGGCGGCCCTCGGCGTGGGCGCGGCCGTGTTCTACGCCGGCGGGGTGGCCTCGGCCGACTCGGGCAGGGGGGCCCGGGGCTCCGATGCCGCCGGCGCCTCGAGTGCCGCTGGCCCGCGGTCGACCGCGGCACCGCGCCGCAGCGTCTCGGGCGGTGCGATCCCGAGGAGCAGCGACCGCCAATCCGGTGCCGCCCGCCGCGGCGCAGCAACCGCAACAGCGTCGACGACGAAGGGCACCCTCACCGTCACTCCGACAGTGGAGATCGTCGACGGCATCATTCAGGGCAGACTCAACGCCACCAGCGATCGCGGCAGCACCATGACCTACACCGCTCTCGGTCCCGCCGCGGGGTTCGACTCCACGTTGGGCGAAAGCGGCGGCAAGATCAGCCTGGGCACGGTGCCAGACAATGCGACAACGACCGATCCGCAGAGTTTCACGATCCTGCCCTACGCCAACTGGCTGGACGGCGGCGCCAAAGGCACCCAGACCTTCGATGTGCGGGTGAGTGAAGTCACCGGCCTCGACTCGTTTTTGACGGGCATTCCGCTTGTCGGGTTGGTGGCCGCGCCAGTCATCGACCTGCTTCAGACGCTGCCCCTGATCGGCGACCTCCTCGCACCCCTCATCGGCGCGTCGGTGGTGGCGCGCATCAACGTCGACGTCGCCTCCCTGGCGCCAGCCGACACCCCGGTGGCGTTGACCTACATGGTCACCTCGTTCGACGGCGTCGGAATCAGCACCAACTTCTTCCCGGCGGCAGGCCTGAGCGCCGGGGGCAGGGCACCGACGGTCATCACTATGGCGGGCCTCGGCGGGGGTGCATACTCCGATCCGTACACGACCAACGTTTTCGAGATAGAAGGTGCGGAATACGACCTTCCGTCTGTCGGGGTGTTACGCGACAACGGCTACAACGTGGTGAGCGCGACCCCACGCGGCGTGCGGAACTCCGGGGGCATCATGCAACTGGACAATCCATTCTTCGAAGGTCGCGACATGTCCGCGGTCATCGACTTCATCGCCGCACAAACTCCCGCGACACTCGACAGCCCCAACGACCCCGCGGTCGGCATGGTGGGAACCTCCTATGGCGGCGGCATCCAGTTGGTGGCCGCCGGCATAGATTCGCGCATCGACGCCATCACGCCCGAGAACACCTGGAACTCGCTGAACGCCTCGCTCTATCCCGACAACACCTGGAAGACGACCTACGGGTCACTGCTGTATTTGGCGTTGGTTGTCACCGGTGCCCGAGTCAACGACCTGGTCCCCCGGGCGATTCTCACCGGCAACCTGTTCGGCTGGATCTCCGAGACCGCGCAGGCGGCGATGGCCAGCAGCGGTTCGACCGCACTGCTGGGTAACGTGACGGCCCCGACGCTGCTGACCCAGGGAATCCAAGAGGCCCTGTTCCCACTCCGGCAGTCGCTGGACAACGCGGAAGCCATTCTCGGCAACGGCTTGGGCACCACGGTCAAGGTGGCCTGGTTCTGCGGCGGCCACGGCGTATGTCTGGACCCCATCAATCCCGATCAGAAGGCGATGCTGGTGGCCGACACCCTTGCCTGGCTGGCCCAGTACGTCAAGCACACGGGCACGCCCGCGGACGACATCCCGAACTTCCAGTGGTTCGACCAGCTCGGCAACTACTACTTCTCGGACACGCTGCCGAACCAGCCCGGGTTCAACAATCTCCCCGACATCAAAGCCACCTCGACCGGAGGTCTGCTCCCCGACGTCCCAGTCCTCGGCGGCTCGAACAATTTCTTCGCCCTGCCCTTCTCGCTCGGCGGCGGGTCCGTGGCGAGCAATGCGATCAACGTGCCGATCACGGTGGGGGCGGGCACACAGGTTGTCGGCGCCCCCACCGTGAGTGTCACCTATCAGGGGCTGGGAACCAGCCGAGCGGTGTTCGCGCAAGTCGTCGACAACCGCACCGGCCGGGTACTCGGCAACGTCGTCACTCCGGTGCCGGTGACGCTGGACGGCAGGCAACACACGCTGACCATGGACCTGTCGGACATCGTCTACACCAACGCAGGCGCTGTCCCGAGCACGCTGACCGTTCAGATCACCAGTTCGGCGTCGGCATTCGAGAACTTCACCGCGTTCGGGTTGCTGAATATCTCGAATGTCAGCGTGACGATGCCGAACCGCGCACCTTAGAACAGCACCCGGGCGATCATCTCGGCGACGGCGGCCGGCTTCTCGGCGCCGT
>JBAXCK010000114.1:0-10184 GCA_037141465.1 Mycobacteriaceae bacterium
AGAACGTCATGGAGAACATGCTCGCCGCGGTGCAGGCCGACAACGACAACGTCTCCGCGCTGAGTCGTCCCTAAGGGGTCGTCCCTGAGGGGTCGTCCCTAGCTGACTGCCGACGTCACCTTCTTGACCCGCCGATCCATGGTGATCGCCTGCAACGGACGCGCAGCGATCCAGTAGGCGCGACCGAGCAGGCCGCGCGGGTAGAAGATCGCCCGCTGCTCGTAACGGCTCCCGTTGCCCTCCGGGGTGACGCGCATCTCCAGCCAGCGGTCACCCGGACCCTTGCGGGTCGCGCGCAGTTTGAGAACCCGGCCCGCATCGCTCTCCTCGACCCGCCAGTTCGGCGGGATGCTGCTCTGCACCGCCTTCCACAACTGGTCCGGCGACGCCGAGGTGTGCCGGGACCTGATGTCGGTGAACACCACCTCGCCGGCCCACTCCGGGTCGCTCGGCAATTGCGCCGCGGTGCCGGTGTTCCAGGTGGTCTCGATCTCACCGCGGGCGATTCGGGCCAACGCCAGCGACACCGACCGGCGATACGGGGTGAGTCCGCCCTCGGGAGGCGCGATGATGGAGTCGATGTCGTGGTTGGACATCACCGCGTCGCAGTGCAGTGACTCCACCAGTGGGCGCGCCAGTCCGGACGGGATCGGAGTCACCAGTCCGACCCACAGCGAGGCGATCCTCGGAGTGAGGACGGGAAGAACCAGAATGCGTCGCGGCCGCAACCCGGCGACCTCGGCGTAGATCTGCATCATCTCGCCGTACTCGAGCACATCCGGCCCGCCGATGTCCCACTCGCGCGATTCCGGAACCGGGCAGGTGGCAGCTTCTACGAGGTAGTGCAGCACGTCGCGGATGGCTATCGGCTGGATCTTGTTGTGCACCCACTTCGGTGTGGTCATCACCGGCAGCCGGTCGGTGAGGTGGCGGACCATCTCGAAGGAGGCTGATCCTGACCCCACCACGACGCCGGCCTGCAGCACCACGGTCTCGATCCCCGATGCGATCAGGATCTGTCCGACCGTGGTGCGCGAGCCCAGATGCGTCGACAACTCCGCACCCTCGGGGTGCAGGCCGCTGAGATAAATGATCCGTCGCACGCCGGCCTTGCGGGCCGCCGCGACGACGTTCTGCGCCGCCCGCCGCTCCTCGGCGGCGAAGTCCTTCTCGAAACCCATCGAATGCACCAGGTAGTAGACGACGTCGATACCGTCGAATGCGGCCTCCAGGGAGGCGGCGTCGCCGAGATCGCCCTTGGCCACCTCGATCCGGTCCCGCCACGGGACTCCCGCGAGCTTGTCGGGGTTGCGGGCCAGCGCCCGCACGGCGAAGCCGTGTTCGAGCAGGCGCGGCACGAGCCGACCGCCGATGTAGCCGGTGGCGCCTGTCACCAGACACCGAAGTTGCTCAGCCACCCACGGCCTCCATTCCTTGCACGGATATCAATTCAACCTGACGCGCGTATCAGGGAATGGGGCAGTTGCCGGGTTCGGGCACCCCAACCGACAGCGGGGTGCCGACGGGGTTGATGTAGACCACTTCCATCACCAGCGGCGTGGATCCCTCGTTGCGGCCGTTGTGGACGAATCCCGACCCCACACCCTCCTTCATCGGGGCCCCGGCGTCGTAAACGGCGTCGACGACGCAACCGCCGTCGTAGTGCGTCATGGTTCCCTCGGCGATGAAGCCGAACACCTCGCCCGGGTGGTAGTGCCAGCCGGTACCACCGCCCGGCGCGACGGTGATCCGGCTGACGATGTAGTCCGTCCCATCGACGGTGTTCTTCGACAGTGTCTCCACGTCGACGCCGGTGCCCGGTGTCGCGCCGGCAGGCCCGGCCGCCATCACGCCCGCCACGACCGCCGCGAGGCCCAGATGCATTGCTTTCATGGCTGCCAGCGTGTCACAGCGATACGGTGCCGAGGTGGCGAACTCCTATCTGCTCGCCGGCGGACCGATCTGGACGGGCAACCCCGCCCAGCCCTGGGCGCAGGCGGTGGTGGTCCGCGGCCGCGATCTGGTCCACGTGGGCACCCGCGACGACCTACGGAAGCGACATACCCGGCGTCGACATCCCGGAGATCCCGCCGCTGATCCAGATCGAGGCGCTCCTCACCCGCCGCCGGCCCGGCCATCCCGAGGATCTCCCACAGGTGGCACGGCAGCGCATCGGTCTGTACGACGCATTGCGCGGCTACACCATCAACGGCGCCTATCAGCCGTGCCGGTGGTGCTCACCATGATGGACGGCCGTATCACCCACGATGCCCGATGACCTTTCGCGGGTGGCCCATCGAGGCGGTGGAGTTCTACGACGGCCTTGAGGCCGACAACTCCAAGGTGTACTGGCAGCGCCACAGGGCCACCTACGACACGTGTGTGCGCGGGCCGATGGAGGAACTGCTCAGTGAACTCGCGAGCGAGTTCGGTCCCGGCAAGATCTTCCGGCCTTACCGGGACGTGCGCTTCAGCGCAGACAAGACGCCGTACAAGACCAACTGTGCGGCCACGCTCGGCTCCGGGATCGCACCGCGCTACATCTCCTTCTCCGCCGAAGGCCTGTCGGTCGGCGGCGGTTTGTACATGCCCGACCCGGCGGCGTTGACCCGTTATCGCGCCGCGGTCCACAAGGAGAAGCCCGGCGCCGAACTCGCCGCGATCGTGCAGACCCTGGACGAAGCCGGCTACGCCACCATGGCGCACGAGGTCCTCAAGACCGCGCCGCGCGGCGTCGACAAGGATCATCCCCGTATCGGGCTGCTCCGCCACAAAGGCATCGCTGTGATGAGGAACTGGCCGGTCGGGGCGTGGCTGGGCACCGCTAAGGCCAAAAACCGCATCGTCGGGGCCCTGCGCGATGCGCAGCCCCTGCACGATTGGCTGATGCGCTATGTCAGCTGACAGCCGCACTACACAGGACCTGGTCGTTGTCGGCGCGGGAATCGTCGGCCTGGCGGTGGCCCGCGACTGGATACTGCGTCACCCGCAGGACTCAGTCACTGTCCTCGAACGCGAAGCGGCACCTGCGCGGCATCAGACCGGAAACAATTCCGGGGTCATCCATGGCGGTATCTACTACCAGCCTGGGTCGCTGAAAGCACGGCTGTGCGTAGAGGGTGCTCGGCTGATGTATGAGTACTGCGAGCAACACGCGATCCCGCACGAGCGCTGCGGCAAGCTGATCGTGGCGATTGAGGATTCCGAGCTGCCGCGTCTCGACGAGTTGGAGGCCCGCGGACACGCCAACTCCGTGCCGGGCCTACGCCGTGTCACTGCGGGGGAGATCGGGGAAATCGAGCCGAACGCCGTTGGGCGCCAAGCCCTCCACGCACCGAACACCGGTATCGTCGACTACGGACTCGTCGCGCACCGGATCGCCGACGAACTCGCGGAACACGGTGTGGATATCCGGTTCAACTGCGGCGTGACCGCTATCGACGGCGGAACGACTGCTGTCCTGCACACCCGCGAAGGTCCGGTGCATGCCCGCAAAGTCATTGTGTGCGCGGGGCTGTGGGCGGATCGCCTGGCACGGCGATCGGGTGCCTCACGCGATCCGCAGATCGTGCCTTTCCGCGGCGCCTACCTCGGTCTGCGTCCCACTCCGAGGCCCCGGCTCAACGGGATGATCTACCCGGTCCCCAACCCCGATCTGCCATTCCTCGGAGTGCACATCACAAAGCACATCGATGCCACGGTCACACTGGGGCCTACCGCGATGATGGTCGGCGCCCGCGACGCGTACCGATTGCGCCGTCTCAATGCGCGGGACAGCTGGGAGTCGCTGAGCTGGCCGGGGACCTGGCGGGTGGCACGCCGCTATTGGCGAGTGGGCATCGACGAGATCAGGATGGCCGCCAGCCGGCGCGCGTTCGTGAAAGCGGCCGCCCGGTACATGCCGGGACTGACCATCGACGACCTCGACGGCAGTTCTCATGCGGGGGTCCGGGCCCAGGCCGTCGGACGAGACGGGTCGCTGGTGGACGACTTCGTGATCGCCGGTGACGGACCGGTCTCCTACGTGCGCAACGCTCCCTCACCGGCCGCGACTTCCGCATTCGCCCTGGCTTGCGAACTGGTCGACCGGGTCCTGGCCTGAGCAGGTAGCCTTAGCGCCGATGTCCGGCAAGTCGACGACGCCGAAGAGCGCCGGAGCCCCCCAGCACTCCGCAGGTATCTCCTACGCCGAGGCGGGCGTGGACATCGAGGCCGGTGACCGCGCGGTTGAACTGTTCAAACCACTGGCCCGAAAGGCCACCCGCCCGGAGGTCCGCGGCGGTCTCGGCGGTTTCGCCGGGCTGTTCGCCCTGCGCGGCGGCTACCGCGAACCCGTGCTGGCATCCTCGACCGACGGGGTCGGCACCAAGCTGGCCGTCGCCCAGGCCATGGACAAACACGACACGGTCGGTCTGGACCTGGTGGCCATGGTGGTCGACGATCTGGTGGTCTGCGGCGCCGAACCGCTGTTCCTGCAGGACTACATCGCCGTGGGACGCACCGTGCCCGAGCGGGTCAGCGCAATCGTCTCAGGCATCGCCGAGGGATGTGTGATCGCCGGATGCGCGCTGCTGGGCGGGGAGACCGCAGAGCACCCCGGACTGATGGAGCCCGACCACTACGACATCTCCGCGACCGGGGTGGGTGTGGTGGAGGCCGACGACGTGCTGGGCCCCGAGCGGGTGCGCCCGGGCGACGTCCTGATCGCGCTGGGCTCTTCCGGACTGCACTCCAACGGTTACTCGCTGGCCCGCAAGGTGCTGCTGGACATCGACCGGATGAACCTGGCGGGCCACGTCGAGGAGTTCGGCCGCACCCTGGGCGAGGAACTCCTCGAGCCCACCCGCATCTACGCCAAGGATTGTCTCGCGCTGGCCGCCGAGACGCAGGTCCGGACTTTCTGCCACGTCACCGGGGGAGGGCTCGCGGGCAACCTCGAGCGGGTCATCCCCAAGGGCCTGGTGGCGGAGGTCGACCGCGGGAGTTGGACCCCCGCGCCGGTTTTCGGACTGATCGCCCATCGCGGACGGGTGGACCGGGCTGAGATGGAGAAGACGTTCAACATGGGCGTCGGTATGGTCGCGGTGGTCGCACCGGAGGACACCGACCGTGCCCTGGCCATCCTGACCGCCCGCCACCTGGACTGCTGGACCCTGGGCAGCGTCAGCAAGGGCGGGGACAAGGGCAAGGACGGTCCGCGCGCCAACCTGGTGGGTAGGCATCCGCGGTTTTAGGTGGTCGCGGTTCTGCTGCACGAACCGCTAGTGCACGAACTCAGCGCCGCCAGTCGTCGTCGTCGTACGAATCCTGGTCGGAATCGCCGTCGCTGGCCCCGGCCAACTCCTCCTGGAGCCGACTGAAATCAGTTTGCGGAGAACTGTATTTCAGCTCTCGGGCAACCTTGGTCTGCTTTGCCTTAGCCCGGCCGCGGCCCATGGGGGAACCCCCTCGCGCAGTAACGGAGCGGCTCCGCGGGGAGCGGCTCCGGATCAATGTCGTGTTAGTCCTACGAAGTACTTTACCGTGCCGCCCTTCGAACCGGCGTCAGGGCCGTTCGGCCCGCGGCGAACCTCACCCGCCGCCGCGCAACCGTTCGACCGCCAACCGCCCAGCGCCGGTCTTTTCTTCGGCGGCCAGCGAATCGGGATCAATCTCGGCTGCTACCGGGTGTTCACCTCCGGTGACCAGCCCCGTCGTGGCCGGAATCCCGCGCTTGACCAACGCCAGCGCGATCGGGCCGTCGTCGACGTGATCGATCACGGTGCCCAGTCGGCCCACCACGCGCCCGTCGGCCAGCAGTGGGTCGCCGGCGGCCGGACGCTCGCTCGAACCGTCGAGGTGCACCAACACCAGCATCCGCGGCGGCCGGCCGAGGTTGTGCACCCGTGCCACCGTCTCCTGACCTCGATAGCAGCCCTTGTCCAGGTGCACGGCAGGCCCGATCCAGCCGACCTCGTGCGGAATCGTCCGGTCATCGGTGTCCAGGCCGAGGCGGGGCCTCCGCGCGGCCACGCGGCGGGCCTCGTACGCCCACAGACCGGCACGGCGGACTCCGGCGGATTCGAGTTGTTCGAGGACCGCATCCCTCTGGTCGCGCGGAACCAGCGCATCGAGTTCGATCCCGCCGTCGGCGCATCCGATTCGCCGGACGAAGCCGCCACCCTCTCTGGACACCGCTGTCGACTCGGCGGGCAGCGCGGACACTCCCAGCGCTTGGAGCACCGAGTCGCCGGCGACCGCCGGTCCGATCACCGACAGCACCGCGAAGTCCGCCGCGGCCGGTGACACGTCGGACCAGAACACCATCTTCTGCAGATACGCCAGCAACGACTCTGCGCGCCACGACTCGGTGTCCAGATAGGTCACACCGCCGAGTTCGGTCTGCCACCAGTGGTCCTCGACGCGGCCCTGCCCGTCAAGGCTGAGGTTCTCGGTGCACGAGCCCTCCACGGTGTCGGCCACATGCTGGGTCGAGATCGAATGCAGCCAGGTCTTGCGGTCCGGGCCGCTCAGCGTGATCACGCCG
The DNA here is from genome assembly GCA_037141465.1 of Mycobacteriaceae bacterium. GTDB lineage: Bacteria > Actinomycetota > Actinomycetes > Mycobacteriales > Mycobacteriaceae > Mycobacterium. Next base: position 6,527 of record JBAXCK010000114.1, read on the forward strand.
CGGTGTGAGCGGTCCACCACCACCGCGTCATGTTGCGCGGCGCGCTGTTCGCCGAGAGGGTCGCCGTAGTGCCAGATCGCACCGCGATCGGGCGAACTCTCGGGGACGGGAACGGCGGACACAGCTCAACTCTACGAGCAGGCCGATTAGGCTTCGATCCCATGTCCGGCCAGCCCTCGGTCCTTGTCACACCCGACGGCCGGGTGCACGACCCGGGGCAACCGCTGCTGTGCGCTGATGACCTGGCCGCGGTACGCGGCGACGGCATCTTCGAAACGCTGCTGGTCCGTGAGGGCAGGGCGTGTCTCGTCGAGGCGCATCTGCGTCGGCTCGTCTCGTCGGCCGCCCTCATGGATCTGCCTGCTCCCGACCTGGGCGCCTGGCGGAATGCCATTGACACCGCTGTGGCCACCTGGGCCACTCAGACCGATCGCGAGGGCGCTCTGCGTCTGGTGTATAGCCGCGGCCGCGAGAGCGGCTCGCCACCGACCGGGTATCTGATGATCGCGCCGCTGGCGGATCGGGTCGATGTGGCGCGCCGTAACGGTGTCGCGGCGGTGCTGCTCGATCGCGGTCTTGCCTCCACCGGCATCGATGACATGCCGTGGCTTCTAGCCGGCGCCAAGACCCTGTCCTATGCCGTCAATATGGCCGCCCTGCGGCACGGCGCCGAACGCGGCGCCGACGACGTGGTGTTCGTCAGCACCGACGGCTTCGTGCTGGAGGGCCCGCGTTCGACGGTGGTGATCGTCGCCGAGGTGGACGGCCGGCCCTGCCTGCTCACGCCTCCGCCGTGGTACCCCATTCTGCGCGGCACCACGGCGCAGGCTCTTTTCGAGGTGGCCCGGGCGGTCGGTCACGATTGTGACTACCAGGCGCTTCGGCCCGCCGATCTGTATGCCGCCCAGGGTGTTTGGCTGGTATCGAGCATCACCCTCGCCGCCCGGGTGCACACCCTCGACGGGCGCGCACTGCCGCCATGCCCCATGGCCGACGAGGTTGCCGCTCTGGTGCAGGCCGCCATCATCAGCGATCGGTAGCCGTCGTTATCACTGGCATCGCGGCGCGGTCGCGGGTAGGTTCTTCGGTACACAGGAAAGGAGGTGGTCCGAAAGTTGAGTACCAGCAGTTGTACTTCTTGGACATGTGAGGTGGCTGCCCGCTAGCAGCACCGGGTGCCGGAAATCACCTGCGCGCGTGCGCTGGCGAATTCCAGGTAGCCACCCGGCCCCCGAGCTCACGGTGAAGTCCACACCGTGAATAACGGCTCGGGGGCCGTTCCATGTTCTGGGGAGCTAGCGCCGACCGCGTTTGCGCGACGGCTGTGTCGCCGCGGCTTCCAGGTCCGCCAGTGCCGGTTCGATCCCGGCAGCGAGATCGTCGAGATCTCCGGCGATCTCCGGTGTGCTGACGAAGCCGAAGTCCACCTGGTCGCAGTAGCTGAAGCAGGTGACGTTGAGCCCGACGTCCATCAGTAGCGGGCCGATCGGGGTGAACTGTTCGAGTACGGCCCCGGCAGCGTAGAGCGGAAACGGCGGCCCGGGCACGTTGGACACCACGAGGTTGATCGGGGGAACGTTCTCACCCAACCGACTCGCTGTGTATGCACGCGCGGCCAACCGGAACAATCCCGGCGGCGTTGTCTCGGTGAGCCCGACGGTCTGGTGTGCATTGAGTTTCTCGGCCTTCTGCTTGGCCGCCTGTGACACCTTGAAGATCTCTGCGATCCGCTGTGAGGGATCGGCCACCGATGTGGGCAGACTGACCGTCATGGAGCTAAGCGCATTGCCGACATCCCGCGCTGATTCGTCGGTGCGGGTCGAAACCGGGATCTGCGCTACCAGTGGATCGGGTGGAAGTTCCTCTCTTGCAAGCAGATAGGATCGCAGCGCGCCGGACACCAACGCCAGCACCACATCGTTGACCTTGACTCCGTAAGCGTCTTTCACCGCTTTGATACGCACCAATGGAACCCGCGCTGCAGCGAAACTGCGCTGCTGGGAGATGGTCGAGTTGAATCTGGTCATCGGCGCCTCGAAGTAGCCGGGTGGCTTTTCCGGGATTGAACGGGCGGCGATCTGCTGGCGCACCGTCTGATCGAGCAGTCGCGCGATTCGCATCGGGGTTCGGATGGCGAGGTTCACCGCTCCGCTCAACAGTGCAAGCTCCGGTCGCGGCGGCCGGCTCCGGTCGTGTGGCGGTAACTCCGCGGGCGACGTGCGGGGCTCGGGGGTGACGTCGAAAAGGATTTCGCTGACTCCTGCGCCGGAGACACCGTCGACCAGACAGTGGTGGATCTTGGTCAGCAGAGCGACTCTTCCCTCGGCCAGTCCCTCGATGAACCACATCTCCCAGAGCGGCTTGGAGCGATCCAACTTGAATGACCACAGCCTGGCCACCAACTCGTCGAGTTCGCGTCGACCGCCCGGGGACGGAACCGCGATATGGCGGATGTGGAAATTCAGGTCTAAGTCGTCATCGTCGATGAGCCACGGCCGGTCCAACCCGAGCGGGCTTTCGGCAACCCGGTATCGCAGTTGCGGCAACTCGCCCAGTCGGGCGCCGACGATGTCGCGGACCGTCTCGAACGAGAACCCGGGTGCCTGAGAAGGGTTGCAGACGGCCAGGGCACCGATGTGCATGTGCCAACCGGGTGTCTCGGCGAACCAGAACGCCGAGTCCACACTGGACATGCGGGGCATGGGGCCAGAGTAGGTCAGGGCGCGGCGGGCCCGGGTGCCAATGCCGAACAGGCCTTCATCGCCTGATCCCAGGTGCCCGGGTCCACCCCGGCCGGCGGCCCCAGCGCCACCGCCTGGCCGCCGGAGTCCCCAACCCCGTGGGACCTCAGGCATTCGGCCAAGCCGCCGTGGGTGACCGATTCGCCGGTCGTCGGCGGTGTGTCCTTCTTCGTCGAGCAACCGGCAACGGCGGCACCGAGAACACACGCCGCCGCGAACAGATTCACAACGCGGCCGACAGTCATCCGGCGTACCTCGAAAGGCGCGCCGAAAGATGGGGCACCAGACCGCCGTCAGCGTCAACGCGTTCCTCGACGTAGGCCAGATCGCCGCCGTCGACAATGCCGTACAGCCGTTTGGCGCCGCCGACCAATACTCCGGACTTGCTGCGCGCCAGCGCATCGGTGACCAGTTCCCACGACGACTGGTTGCGCGGATGTCCGTAGAACAGTTCGACATAGCCGGACGAATGCGCGAGCAGCAATTCGATCGCCTGCGACTCGTCCGGGTCGGCCGGATCGTTGACGAAGCGCCAATATCCCGTCTCCCGCAGTCCGGGGCTGTGGAACTCGCCGTCGTCGTCCAGTCGCCAGGAGCGTGCCTCCCAGTTCAGGTAGTCCCCGCCGTCGTGGGAGACGATGATCTGCTGCCCGAACCGGTAGTCGCCGTGTGCGGCGCGCCCCTCCCCCTCGCCGCGCCACACGCCCACCAGGGGAAGCAGCGCCAGCAACGCGTCACTGAGGTCGGCGCCCTGCCGCAGATTGGCGGTATCGGCGATCGGGATGTCGTCGAAGGCCGGCAGATTGCGCGCGGCGGTGTCCCTGGCCCGTTCGGCGGCGGCTGCGATAGCCCTATCACCGCTGCCCGCGGTGGCAGCCTCATCACCGCTGCCCGCGGTGGCAGCCTCATCACCGCTG
>JBAXCK010000115.1:0-9931 GCA_037141465.1 Mycobacteriaceae bacterium
CCAGTGGTGATTCCAGTGGTGATTCCAGTGGTGATTGAGGTGTTGGTTGTCATGAAAAGTCTCCAGGTGCTGGGCATGCGGAAAAATCAGGCCGGCGGGGGTGGCTTGAGCGCGGCAGAGCGGCGTGAAAACGCGAACTAGCTGCGGCTACTCAGCGGCAACGACAACAGCAACAACCCGCGAGGCGGCACAGGTCTACTGCGCGGCGCTTGGTGAGCGTCTGCTCAAGGCGGGCTTGCACCCGACCATGGTAACCACAGGTCTGTTGCTCATGCCAGCAGAGGGTCCAGCGCCGACCGTAGGTCGTCGGCCTTGGGAACCCCGGAGGCGCGGTATCGCTGTCTACCGTCGGCGTCGAAGATGAAGGTCGTCGGCAGGGACAGCACCGACAGCGCCCTGGCCGTCTGCGGATCGGCGTCCATGTCGATCTCGGTGTGACCGACCGTGGGCAGCTCCGCGCAGACCTGGTCGATCACCCGACGCACGGCTGCGCACGGCCCGCACCACACCGCCGTGAAATGAACGATCGTCGGCGCGCTGTCCGACAGGCCCAGACGGCTGGTGTCGAGGTCCTCCGGATGGTCGGTGTCGCGAACCACGCCGTGGCGGCGGTTGTGCAGCAGCCCCGCCACCGCGGCCAGGCTGAGCGCGCCGGCGATGGCCGCGACGGCGGTGGCACCCGCGGACGTCATCGTCGGAACCCCTCGAGTCGGACGGTGACGTCCTCGGCGATGCCCTCGATGATGATGTCCGAACCCCGGGCACCCTCACTGGTGGGCCGCAGACCGAACGGCAGCCGCTGTCCCGGCATGGTGGCGGCGAACGCGCCGAGCACCGCCGAGCGCCGATCCTCGGGCACCTCGGTGTCGGCGGTGTTGGGCCCGGTCACCACGCCCGTCGGGGTGAACACCAGCGCGGTCTGATCCCTTCCGGCGATCGTCAGATCGACGGTGACGCTGACGGGTCTGTCAAAGCCCGCCTTCGCGGGGGTTCCGGTGAAGATCAACCCCTTGCTGCCGGAAATTCCGGATTCGGTGGTCCCGCCGGTGGCGTCATTGGTGTCGGCCTGGGGCGCCTCCACGGTGAGGTCCTTGACTCCGATGAACGCACCGACATGGCGTGAGTCGATGATGATGCGACTCTCCAATTCGCCCACCGGCAGCGTGGCGTCCGGCCTCATCAGCCAGGACGCCTGCGAAAGATCGATGTCGTGCATGGTGGCCTCCAGTGTGACCTTTCCCGCCACCGGATGCTCGACGCCGCCCGCCCTGATCTCCAGCTCGTGGTAGTGCCGGCCCGCCGCCTGGGGGATGAACGGGAAACCGAGAATCGCCACCCACGGGTCGAACGGCAATCCGTTGGAGGCGCGGACATGGCGGGCGAGCTGATACTCCGCGTAGATGGCCGCGCCCACGTCCACGCCGACCGCTGCGGCCGCGACCACCAGGACCGAGGCGCCCGCGACGGCCAGCAGCTTTCGCACCCGCACATTGTGGCCTACCGCCCCTGCTCACGCTCGGATCGCCGAAACAGCAGGTCGGGGGTTAGAGTTGCGGCAAATCGGGAGAGATTCTTGGACCTGCTGCTACTGACCACCGATCCCAACCCGGAGTCGGTGCTGCCGTCACTGGCGCTGTTGGCGCACACCGTGCGAACAGTGCCGACCGAGGTGTCCTCGCTGCTGGAGGCGGGGTCGGCCGACATCGCGATCGTCGACGCCCGCAGTGACCTCGCCGCCGCCCGCGGTCTGTGCCGGCTGCTGGGTTCGACCGGTGCGTCGGTACCGGTGGTCGCGGTGGTCAACGAGGGTGGATTGGTCGCGGTCAGCGTCGATTGGGGAATCGACGAGATACTTCTGCCGTCCACCGGCCCGGCTGAGATCGATGCCCGGCTGCGATTGCTGCTCGGCCGGCGCGGCGGCGCTGCCACGCAGGCGAGCGCCGGAACGGTCAGTCTCGGCGAACTGATGATCGACGAGGGCACCTACACCGCGAGACTGCGCGGACGTCCGCTGGACCTGACCTACAAGGAGTTCGAGCTTCTGAAGTACCTCGCTCAGCACGCCGGCCGGGTGTTCACTCGTGCGCAGCTGCTGCAGGAGGTATGGGGGTACGACTTCTTCGGCGGCACCCGGACGGTCGACGTCCACGTCCGGCGCCTGCGCGCCAAACTCGGTCCGGAATACGAGGCCCTCATCGGCACCGTCCGCAACGTCGGCTACAAGGCTGTTCGACCCGTTCGCGGACGCACGCCCGCGGCGGCATCCGAAGACTTCGACGTCGACATCGATGCTGATTCGGTGTCCCACTCTCAATGACCAGATCAGCGCAGTGATTGATATCCATTGGTGCACAACGCTTTCCGAAACCGAACAACACCAGGTGCGCCGATTGCTCGAGGCCGCCGCCGAGGTTGATGGAGTCAGTCCGGTGGGTGAGCAAGTCTTGCGAGAGCTGTCTCGGGGTCGGACGGCCCACCTGATGGGTGTCAGTGAGCACGCGGTCGTGGGCTACCTCAATCTCGCCGAAGGGACTGCCGAACTCGCCGTGGACCCGAAGGCCCGCAGGCGCGGCGTCGGGACCGCATTGATCCGCGCGGCTCTCGCCCGCGGCGGCGAGGGCGTGCGTTTCTGGGCGCACGGCACCGTCCCGGCGGCTGCGGCGATGGCTCGGATTTTGAGTCTGCGCGCTGTGCGTGAGCTGATCCAGATGCGTCGCCCGCTGCGCGGACTTCCGGAAGCCGAAGCCCCGCAGGGCTTTCGGATCAGGACCTATTCGGGACCGGCGGACGATCAGGAGCTGCTGAGAGTCAACAATGCCGCCTTCGTCTGGCATCCCGAGCAGGGCGGCTGGAACGACACGCACCTGGCCGAACGGCTCGCCGCGCCGTGGTTCGACCCGCGGGGGCTGCTCCTCGCCGTCGACGACTCCGACGGCCGGCTCCTCGGATTCCACTGGACCAAGGTGCATGACGAGCGGCCCGGGACGGCCCTCGGTGAGGTGTACGTGGTCGGGGTCGACCCGGCGGCTCAGGGCCGCGGACTCGGGCGGGCACTGACCCTCGCCGGGCTACGCCACCTCGCGGAGCGTCTGGGCGGGGATGAGGACGCCGAGGTCATGCTTTACGTGGAGAGGGACAACACGGCCGCCGTCAACACCTACCGCAGCCTTGGATTCCAGGTGGCCGCCGTCGACACCGCCTACGCGCTGCACTGAACCCGCAGCTGTTCACCTGTAGTTAACCTGCAATGCCCGCACCGGCCACTCCGCCCGCATAGCTTTCGCACCGAATCGAAGCAACGTCAAGACCCACGACGAATTAGGAATGAGGTACCCGGTGAGCACTCTCGGCAAGGCGGTCGTCGTCACGGTCTCGGCGGCGGCGATCGCGGCTCTCAGCGCGTGCGGGAGTGACGACAACGCCACGATGACGTCTACGACCGGGGCCGCCGGTGCGGCCTCCGGCACGGCGTCGGGTTCCGCCGCGGACTGCGGCGGCAAGGACACACTGAGCGCCGAGGGCTCGACCGCGCAGCAGAACGCCGTCGCCGTGTTCAACCAGGTCTGGGGGCAGAAGTGCCCCGGCAAGAACCTCTCCTACAACCCCACCGGCTCCGGTGCCGGGGTCAATCAGTTCATCGCCGGCCAGGTCGACTTCGCCGGCTCGGATTCGCCGCTGTCGAAGGATCAGCCCGATGCTGCCGCCAAGCGCTGCGGTGGCAACCCCGCGTGGAATCTGCCGCTGGTGTTCGGACCCGTCGCGCTGGCCTACAACCTGCCCGGTGTGGACAAGGTCGTGCTGAACGCCGATGTGCTGGCCAAGATCTTCACCGGCGCGGTGGCCGCGTGGAACGATCCCGCCATCGCCGCGCTGAACCCCGGTGCCACTCTGCCGGACACCAAGATCGTGCCGGTCTACCGCTCCGATTCGTCGGGCACGACCGATAACTTCCAGAAGTACCTCGATACCGCCGCTCCCCAGACCTGGACCAAGGGTGCGGGCAAGGAGTTCCAGGGCGGCGCAGGCGAGGGCGCTCAGAAGTCGGCGGGCGTAGTGCAGGCCGTGCAGGCCACCCCCGGCGCGATCGGCTATGTCGAGAAGGGCTTCGCCACCCAGGCCGGGGTACCGATGGCCCAGATCGACACCGGCGCCGGAGCTGTCGAGCTCACCGACGCCTCGGCCGGTAAGGCGATCGAGGGAGCGAAGTTCGCCGCCGAGGGCAACGACCTGAAGCTGGACCTGAACTCGATTTACGGCACCACCGCGCCCGGCGCCTACCCGCTGGTGCTGGCCACCTACGAGATCGTCTGCTCGAAGGGGTACGACGCCGACACCGCCGCGGCGGTCAAATCGTTCCTGACGGTGTCGGCCAACGATGGTCAGGCCGGGCTGTCGGAAGCCGGGTACATTCCTTTGCCGGACGTATTCAAGCAGCGACTCCTCACCGCCGTCAGCGCAATCGCCTAAAGCGCTGGCGGAGCGGCGGGATTACGGTGACGATGGGACGTGACGTCAGCGATGGGATGAAGGTGACCGAGGACCTGCCCGATCCGGTTGAGGCCGGGTCTGCCGGGGCGCTCGCCGCACCGATTCCCGAGGCGCCGGCGGTTCCGACCGATCCGTCATCGCACGCGGCCAAGCGCCTCGGCGACCGGGTTTTCCGCTCGCTCGCCGAGGGCTCCGGTGTGCTGGTGATCGTACTGATCGCCGCCATCGGGTTCTTCCTACTTTGGCGTGCCATCCCGGCCTTGGCGCGCAACGACGCCAACTTCCTGACCTTCGGCGGAAACTGGGTCACCACCGATACCGCGCACATGCGGTTCGGCATCTTCGACCTGTTGCAGGTGACGGTCTTCGTCTCGTTGTTCGCCTTGATCCTCGCGATGCCGGTCGCTCTGGGCATAGCGATCTTCCTCACCCAGTACGCACCGCGGCGGATCGGTGGGCCGCTCGGCTACACAGTGGACCTGCTGGCTGCGGTGCCGTCGATCATCTACGGCGTGTGGGGCCTCTATGTCCTGGCGCCGGTGATCAAACCCTTTGCGCTGTGGCTCAATTCGCATCTCGGCTGGCTTTTCCTCTTCAAGACCGGCAACGCCTCGGTGGCCGGTGGCGGCACGATCTTCACCGCCGGGATCGTGCTGGCGGTGATGATCCTGCCGATCATCACCGCGGTGGCGCGCGAGGTGTTCGCCCAGACACCGAAGGGGCAGATCGAGGCGGCTCTGGCGCTGGGCGCCACCCGGTGGGAGGTGGTGAAGACGACCGTGCTGCCGTTCGGGATGTCGGGTTACATCAGCGGCGCGATGCTCGGCCTCGGCCGCGCGCTGGGTGAAACCATCGCGCTGCTGATCATTCTGCGCGGCACCCAGAAGGCCTTCGGCTGGTCGCTGTTCGATGCCGGCTACACCTTCGCGAGCAAGATCGCCGCGGCCGCCGCAGAGTTCAACGACCAGTACAAGGCGGGCGCCTACATCGCCGCGGGCCTGGTGCTGTTCGTCCTGACCTTCGTCGTGAACTCGGCGGCCCGTGCCGCGGTTGCCAGGAGGGGCTGATGAGCACCACTCTCGACGTTCCGGTCAAGGCGCCCACGTTTCAGTCCGTCAGCCTGCGCCGCAAGCTGACCAATAACGTGGCCACCGTCCTGGTCACACTGTCGGTCGCCGTGGCCATCGTGCCGTTGCTCTGGGTCCTGTACTCGGTGGTCACCAAGGGCATCGGCATGCTGATCAAGCCGGAATGGTGGACGAATTCGCAGGCCGGAATGACCGCGTTCGCCGCGGGCGGCGGGGTTTATCACGCGCTGATCGGCACCCTGCTGCAGGGCCTGGTGTGCGCGGTGATCTCCATCCCGATCGGGGTGTTCGTCGGTGTTTACCTTGTCGAGTACGGCGGCGGCAGCCCCCTGGGCAAGTTGACGACGTTCATGGTCGACATCTTGACCGGCGTTCCCTCCATCGTGGCCGCCCTCTTCGTCTATGCGCTGTGGGTCGCGACCCTGGGTTTCCAGCGTTCGGGTTTCGCAGTGTCGCTGGCCCTGGTCCTGCTGATGATCCCGGTCATCGTCCGCTCCACCGAGGAGATGCTGCGCATCGTCCCGATGGACCTGCGAGAGGCCAGTTACGCGCTGGGTGTCCCCAAGTGGAAGACGATCATGCGCATCGTCATTCCGACGGCGCTGTCGGGCATCGTCACCGGCATTCTGCTGGCACTGGCTCGCGTCATGGGCGAGACGGCCCCGCTGCTGATCCTGGTCGGCTACTCACAGGCGATGAACTTCGACATGTTCAAAGGGTTCATGGGGTCGCTGCCCGGCATGATGTACGACCAGACCTCCGCCGGCGCCGGTGCGAACCCGGTACCCACCGAACGGCTGTGGGGTGCGGCGCTCACCCTGATCCTGTTGATCGCGGTACTCAACATCGGTGCCCGCCTGCTGGCGCGGCTGTTCGCTCCGAAGAAGGTGTAGGCAATGGCCAAACGACTCGATCTCAAAGACGTCAACATCTACTACGGTTCGTTCCATGCCGTCGCCGACGTGACGATGGCGATTCCACCGCGGAGCGTGACCGCTTTCATCGGTCCTTCCGGTTGCGGTAAGTCCACGGTGCTGCGCACGCTCAACCGCATGCACGAGGTCATCCCGGGCGCCCGGGTCGAGGGCTCGGTCCTGCTCGACAACGAGGACATTTACGGGCCCGGGGTGGACCCGGTGGGCGTGCGCAAGACAATCGGCATGGTGTTCCAGCGGCCGAATCCCTTTCCCACCATGTCGATTCGCGACAATGTGGTCGCCGGGCTGAAGCTGCAGGGAGTCCGCAACCGCAAGCTGCTCGATGAGACCGCTGAGCGCTCACTGCGTGGGGCGAACCTGTGGAACGAGGTCAAGGATCGTCTCGGGGAGCCCGGCGGCGGTCTCTCGGGCGGTCAGCAGCAGCGGCTGTGTATCGCCCGCGCCATCGCCGTGCAGCCCGACGTCCTGTTGATGGACGAGCCGTGCTCCGCCCTCGACCCGATCTCGACGCTGGCGATCGAGGACCTGATCGCCGAGTTGAAGCTGGACTTCACCATCGTGATCGTCACGCACAACATGCAGCAAGCCGCCCGAGTCAGCGATCAGACGGCGTTCTTCAACCTCGAGGCCACGGGGAAGCCGGGACGGCTGATCGAGGTCGACGACACCGGCAAGATCTTCTCCAATCCCACTCAGCGGGCTACGGAGGATTACATCTCGGGAAGGTTCGGCTGATCTCCAATGCGGCCTTAGGAGGCTGCGACCTCGTCCTCGGCGGGCAGCCGGCCGGTCACCTGGAAGATGACGCGCCGGGAGATCTCCACGGCATGATCGGCGAAGCGTTCGTAGAACCTGCCCAGCAGAGTGACATCGACCGCTGCCGCGACCCCGTGCTTCCAATCGCGGTCCATCATCACGCTGAAGAGATGACGGTGCAGGTCGTCCATCGCGTCATCCTCCTCGCGGATCAGACGCGCCTTCTCGGGATCCCTGGATTGCAGGACGTCGCGCGCGCTGTTGGCGAGATCGACTGCGAGACGTCCCATTTCGGCGAAGTAACCGTTGACCTCTTCGGGCAGGGCGTGCTGCGGGTGGCGGCGCCGGGCGATCTTGGCCACGTGCAGCGCCAAGGCGCCCATGCGTTCGACGTCGGCGACGATCTGGATGGAACTGACGATCGACCTCAGGTCACCGGCTACCGGTGCCTGCAGTGCGAGCAGGACGAACGCCGCCTCTTCCGCGCGGGCACTGGTGGCGACGATCTTCTCGTGGTCGCCGATCACCTGTTCGGCAAGCACAAGATCGGCCTGTAGCAGCGCCTGCGTGGCGCGTTCCATCGCGATGCCGGCCATCCGGCACATCTCGGCGAGCTGTGCGGTCAGCGCGTCGAGTTGCTCGTGGTAGGCGGTGCGCACCAGCTAAGAGTACGCGCCGAAGCCTCAAGAACCCTTCGCGGCAGACTGAACAGAATGTGAACTACAGCTACTCGCAGGTGACGTCTGCGCCATTTGTCACGGTCAGGTCGGTGGGCAGCTTGGTCGCCGTGGTGCTGCCCGCATGGGTGACGTTGACGGTCAGTGGCGTGCCGCTGGCTTGCGGATACCTCACGGCCGTGAAGTCCTGGCCCAGGATCACTTCGACGGTCTCGCCCAGCCCGCTGATCCGCTCGATGCGGGCTCCGGGCAGCGTGGCGGCCACGGTGGCGGCAGCCTGTTCATTGCCGAGCGAATAGAACACGGTGGTGGTGGTCACCGGGCCGAACTCAGAGGTGGAGTAGTAATCCGGCCGACGGACATCGAACTGGTAGAGCTCCAGCTGGCTGGTCGCGGATTCGGCCAGGTAGCTCGGATCGGTCACGGTGTCGCTGGCGGCGACCTGCACCGTGACGTCGCGGGGATCGGCGGCGACCGCCTTGACCTCTTCGGTGGTGGTCTGGGTGGGTTCGGTTGACGACGTGGCCGTAGACCACGATTCGGTGGTGCTCGTCGGAGTCGAACCCGTCGTTTCCGATCCGCTCGTGACCGTGGTGGACGTCGGCGGGTTCAGTGTCTCGTTGTTGTCGTTCTCACCCGGCAGGGGATCGTCCTCGATGATCGCGTCGAACAGGGCGCGGACATCCTCGGTGCGCGGCACCTCATTGCCCTCGTAGTCGGCGTAGCCGGTCGTCGGCAGGGTGACGAAGGTGATCCGGCCCGCATTGATGCCCTGCAGTGACTGGCCGAGTCGGACCAAGTCCTTGGTGCGGACGTTGTCGACGTAGGAGTCGTCGATGAACATGTTCACCACGTCATCGAGTCGGCCGAGGTCGAAGAGGGTATCGGTGGAGATCATGGAGCGCAGCAGCGAGGACAGGAAAAGCTGCTGGCGCTTTATCCGGCCGTAGTCGCCGTTGCCCTCACTGGAAATCGACCGGGCCCGGACATAGTTCAGGGCGGTGGGTCCGTCGATCCTCTGCCGGCCCGCGGTGGCCAGCACCGTGCCGAGTTCGGCGTCCTCGAGGGGAGTGGTGCTACACACCTCGACCCCGCCGAGTGCATCCACCATCTTCGCGAATCCGGCGAAGTCCACCGCCATGAAACGGTTGATCGCCAGCCCGGAGATCTTCTGGATCACCTTCACCAGACACTTCGGGCCACCCAGGGCATACGCCGAATTCAGCTTCGTTCCGGTGAGCCGCTCGTTGTCGGTCCACTCGCCGATCTCTTTGTCGTAAACGGGTCCGTACCGGCCGGTCTCGGGGTTCCACGCCTGGCACTTCATTGGAGTGATCGCCAGATCCCGCGGAAAAGACACGGCCACAACGCGTTTCCGGTTCGCTGGAATGTTGACCAGCATGATCGTGTCCGAGCGTGATCCGGCGGCCATCGAGGTGTCGCCGGCTCCCATCTCGGAGTTGGCGCCGATGCGGCTGTCCACACCGACGATCAGAAAGTTCTCGTCACCGATCTGCCCGTCCGGGTCCCGAATGTCACTGGAGTTGGGATCCAGCGCGGCGATGGTATTGAGCAGTTTGTTCTTGGCCGACTGCCACTGCCAGGCTGCTCCGGTCACGGCGAGGGCGCAGACCGCGATCAATGCCGCGGCGGCTCGGCCGACGGCGAGTGCGGCACGCCGGCGTGGTTGATCCGTGTGTGGTTTACCGCCGCCCGTCGGTGGCCGCCGGACACCGGCCAGCGCACCCAGATCGGGGATGTCGTCACCGGCGTTGAGCGCTGGGATGGGCGTGGTGGCCGCCGAACCGTCGTCGGTGTCGGCCTCGGCGCGGTGCCGAGTGACCGGGTTCAACTCCGCGCTGCCGGTCAGCTTGGCGATCAGATCCGCCACTGCGACCCCTTCGGCGTGATTGCCGGAGGGTCCTTCCGGTTCGGTCCGCTCCCACGGTGAAGTGCCGTTCTGGCCCCCCGGATCGTTCTGGCC
>JBAXCK010000116.1:0-9797 GCA_037141465.1 Mycobacteriaceae bacterium
GCCAATTGGGCGAGTTCGCCGACCAGGATGACCACGATGAGGCGGTAGATCCATCGCGCCGCTCCGGGGAACAGCGCAAGACGTGCGGCCAGCAAGCCGCCCACCAGTGCCCCGGTCGCCAGGACCGCTGCCGCCGTCCACTGCACGTGATGTCCCGCCGCTAGTACCGGAAGCGACACCGCGGAGGTGCCGGCCATGATCGCCGCTTTCGCGGCATTGGCACCCAGGAGATCGAAGCGTGCCGAGAGGACCAAGAGCACCAATAGATAGGTGCCGCCGTCGAGGACGATGAACCCGATCCAGATACCGATGAGAAAAACGAGCGCCAGTTGCAACGGGCCGACCCGCGGTTTGACGCTGCTCGGCTCCACCCACCGCGACGGCCGGATCACCAGCAGCGCCAACGCCACGCACTCAGCGGCGATGATGGCCAGGTGCATGCGCGCGGGCGAGAGTAACTCGGAGATGCGCACACCGATCAGCGCGCCGACCGCTGAGGCTGCGACCAGCGGTGTGACTAGCGACCACTGAATCCGCCCGGCGCGCGCGAAGGAGATCGTCGCTGTCAGCGCGCCGGCGAGCACCGCAACTCGATTGGTGCCGTTGGCCAGCTCCGGCGCCATGCCGAGGCCCAGCAGGATGGGTAGTGAGATGGCAGACCCGGACGAGGCCAGGGTGTTGGCGGCGCCGAGTCCCAGTCCGGCGAGCAACAGCAGCTCAGCGTGCACGGATCACCGAAGGCTGAAGTCAGCCGCATCCGGCTGACGCGTCCAGGTCCAGTAATCGACGAGCCGCCACGGGCTCAGGGTGTGAACCAGTCCGTTCACGTCCTTGTAGAAGCTGTGGGTGATGCTCGGCTGGGACCACACCATGGTCTTCAGCTCTGCTTGGCTCCGCGCGTACCAGTCGTCGTAGGGTTCGGGGCGCGGCTCGATCTCACGCTGGCCGGACTGCAACAGCAGATCGATACAGCCCATGATGTAGCGAATCTCGCACTCGGAATGGAAGATCAGGCTGCCGCCGCTGGCCAGATTGGTGCCCGGCCCGTACATGCAGAAAAAGTTCGGGAACCCCGGAATGGTGATGCCGAGGTACGCCGAGGGTCGCGGACCCCACTTGTGGTGAAGATCCACTCCGCCGCGGCCGGCGACGGTGATCGATCCGAGGAAGTCGTTGACCCGGAATCCGGTGGCGTAGATCAGGACGTCGGCCGGGTGGCGGTTGCCGTCGGCGTCGACGACGGCGTCGGACTCGATGTGGTCGACCCCGCAGCGGACCAGTTCGACGTTGTCACGCCGCAGCGTCGCCAGCCAGCTGCCGTTGTCCTGCAGGGTTCGTTTCCCGGTGGCGGGATAGTCCGGAATCACCTTGGCGGCCAGTGCCTCGTCGCCGTCGAGCTGGCTGGTGATCCACTCGGTGAACATCATCCGCGCCATGTCGTTGGCGGCGCTGACCGCGCGCTGTTGATCCGGCCACTCCGGATCCACCTTGGCGGCGGCCAGGCCGGTGTCGCAGCCCGGCCAGAAGATGAGGAATCTGAACCAGCGACCGTAGAACGGTAGGTGCCGCAGTGCCCACTGCACCCCGGGACCCACCTTGGCGTGGTAGTCGGGATTGGGGAACATCCACTGCGCGGTGCGCTGGAAGATCGTCAGCTGACTGACCGTGCCCGCGATCGCGGGTGCGACTTGGAATCCGGTGGCACCCGCACCGATCATCACCACCCTCTTCCCGGTGAGGTCGACGCCGTGATCCCACCGTGCGGTGTGGAACGCGGGCCCCTGGAAGTCGGAAGCACCCGGAAGGTCGGGAATGAACGGCTGATTGAGTTGGCCGACGGCGCTGATCACTGCCCGCGCACTCAGCGTCTCCTCGCCACCGTCGGCACCGCGGACCCGCACCCGCCATACCCCGGCGGCGTCGTCCCAGGCGGTGGACTGGACCGCGGTGTTGAAGCGGATGTGCGTCTCGAGTCCGTGGCGATGCATCACATCGTGGAAGTAGCCCTGCAGTTCGGGTTGGCGAGCGAAGAACTCGCTCCAGTGATCGGACGGCTCGAAGCTGTAGCAGTAGAAGTGATTGCCGACGTCGACCCGAGCGCCCGGGTAGCTGTTCTCCCACCATGTTCCGCCGACGCCGGGATTCTTCTCGATCACGGTGAACGGGATCCCGGCCTGCTGAAGCCGGATCGCCGCCAACAGTCCTGACTGCCCCGCACCGATCACAAGGACTGGAAAGGCCTTGCGGCTCTGCGGACTCGACCGCATCGCATCCTCGCGAGCGTCACGGCCGTCGAGGGCCATCTCCTCGAGCATCATCGGGACGTACTCGTCGGGGACCTCCGCGGCGACGATCCAGTTCATCATCTCCCTGAGCATTTCGCGGCTGACGGGTTCGGGATCGGGGCATCCGCGGTCGCGGTAATCACGGATGATGTCGAGCGCCAACGCACGCGCCCCGGCCTTGTCCTCCTCGGACATGTAGCCCTGGACCTCGTTGAGGAACAGCCCCATCGGCTTGAGTGGGCCGTCGAGGATCGAGCGGCGGACCACGTCGTCGCCGGTCATGTGCACACACGCCATCAGCAGTGACGGAACGGACAGGTCCTCAAGGGCAGTGGCTATTGCCGGATCGGAGTCGCTGAACGGTTCGCCCGCGTGCGGGTTTCGCATGGGTGTGAGGCTACTCAGATCAGGGTTGGACCACGATGCGGATCGGGTTGCCGTCGGCGTGCTCCAGAGCGTCGATTCCGGCCTGGATGTCCTCCAGGGGGATGATCCGACTGATCGAGCGGGAGATGTCAAGCCGGCCAAGGGAAACCAGCCGGGCCAACGTCTCGATGTCGGCGTTCTCGTACCCTAGGTGCCCCAGCACCTTGCGCTGGGTCAGACCGAACATCGATGTCGGGCCGACCGTCGGCGACTGATCGCTCATACCCACGCCGACCAGCCGGCCGCCCACGGTCAGGCAATCGAGGGCCTGTTCGAAGGTGACTTTGAGTCCGACCGCGTCGAATGCGACGTCCAGGCCCCGTCCCCCGGTGAGTTCGGTGATCCGAGTGCGAAGGTCCGGGTCGCGGGAGTCGAAGGCGTGATCGGCGCCCAGTTCCAGTGCGCGGTCCCGGACGGCCGGGTTGATGTCCACGGCGATGATCGGGGCGGCACCGACGAGTCGCGCGAGTTGGACGATGTGGGTGCCGATCCCGCCGACACCCCACACGCCGACCGATTCGCCGATGGCGACCTTGCCGGTGTGCACCACCGCGCCGAACGGTGTCGACACGGCGTCGGCGAGGATCGCTGCCTGTTCGAGTGGAACGTTGTCCGGCACCCGGGTGAGGCCGGCCGCGAGCGCGACGGTGTATTCCGCCCACGCCCCGTCGTAGGCGAACGCCATGAGCTGCATCCGAAGGCACCCACCGGTGTCCCCGCGGCGGCAGTTCGGGCACTTCCCGCAGGGGCGGCCCGCCGCGACGACGACCCGGTCGCCCTCCGACCAACCGGTGACGTCGGGCCCCAGCTTCGCCACCGTGCCGGAGGCCTCGTGTCCCTGGGTGACGACGGGGCGCTGCCCCGGGAAGGTGCCGTTGATCAGGCTGAGGTCGGAATGGCAGATACCGCAGTAGGCCACCTTGACCAGAACCTCACCGGGGCCGGGTTCTGGAATCGGAACGTCCTCGAGAACAACGGTTTTGGTATCGGCGTAGAACCGCTGGGCGCGCATCGTCTGGGCCATGCGCTCATCCAACCGCATCAGAGTCGTCCGCATTAGAGTCGACCCATGTGGTTGCGCCAGCGAGACGGCGTCACCTGCGGCCCCAGCGTGGCGGTGATGGCAGGCACGCTGATCAACGCCGACTACCGGCGGGCTCTCCAGCGCGCGGATGCGCAGATGTGGTTTGAGGCCGAACAGGGCAGGGTGCACCGGGCGGCGAACACGGTCTGGCCGCGGGCGTTGGGGACCACACCGGCCGGGATGGCGCGGGCGCTGAGTGCGCACGGCACCCGCTACCGGTGGCGCCCGGCGCGACGGTCCCTCTCCGACGTCAGTGACGCGGTGGCCGCGGGCTGGCCGGTGGCCATGCTGATCGGCGCCGCGGTACCGCGGCACTGGGTCCTGCTGACCGAGATTGACAGGGGGACGATCGACAGGGGGACGATCGACAGGGGGACGATCGACAGGGGGACGCTGCGTTGCTACGAACCGTCCTCAGGTCACCTCATCGGCGTCAGCTTCGACGACATACGAACCGGGCGGCTGAACGAACTCGGGTTTCCGCGCGCGTTCGCGTTCGTCTTACCCGCTGCGACCCGCGGCCAGTAGCGCCGTCGCCACCGCGACCGCCGGTTCGATCATGCCGGCGACGGGACGTCCGTCCTCGACGGTCTGTGCGGTCAGTTCGCGCAGGCCGCCGACCAGAATGACGGCCGCCTCGGGTGACAACGGCGGTACGCCGGCGGCACGGAAGCCGGGTCCGTCGCTGAGAGCGACGATCATCGCCGAGAGCCGCTCGAATCCTTGGCGCAGCATCGGCCGCGCGCCCTCGCCGAGGGCGGGAAGCTCGCGGATCCAGCTGAGCGTGATCGCCGGGGTCGCCTCGATGGTGCGCACGTAGGCGGTGACGGCCTGCCGCACCTGCTCCCGCCAATTCGCATCGGGATCGACGCCGTCGGCCAGGGCGGCGACGAGGTCCTCGTTGTTGGCGGCCAGCAGTTCGACGAAGCACTCCTCCTTGGTGGAGAAGTGGTCGTAGAACGTGCGTTTCGAGGTGCGGGCCGCCCGCACGACGTCGGCGACCGTGGTCTCCCGGTAGCCGCGCTCGGCGATCGAGGCGGCCAGACCGTCGAGCAGTCGCCGTCGGAATCCCTCCGACGGGCCCGCATGCTCGATGGCCGATTGGCTCACTTTCGGTCCTCCCCTTGAAATCCCGTGGTACCGGAGAGTACCGTAGCGGAGGTGACTCACGCACCCGCCGCCGAGACCGCCGTTTCAGGTCCGGCCAAACTGCCGCCGTCCCCGAGGATTCCCGCACCGCTGGTCGCGGTGGGGTTTCTGGCCAACAAGCGGCGGATCGTGGAATGGCTCACCCGCAGCTACGGCCGGTGCGTCAACGTGCGGATCCCGGTGTTCGGCAACTCGATCCTGATCTCCGATCCGGCGCTGGCCAAGCAGGTATTCACGACCAGTCCCGACGTCCTCTACAACATCCAGCCGAACCTGAGCCGGCTACTCGGCCGTGGTTCGGTGTTCGCACTCGACGGCGCCGATCACCGCCGCCGGCGCAAGCTGCTCACTCCGCCCTTCCACGGCAAGAGCATCGCCGCCTATGAGCGCATCGTCGAAGAGGAGACGATGCGGGAGATGGCCACCTGGCCAGACGGTAAGGAGTTCGCGACGCTCGAGCCGATGATGCGGATCACCCTGAACGTGATCCTGCGCGCGGTGTTCGGAGCCGATGCCGCCGAGCAACAGCAACTCCGCGAACTGCTTCCCAAATGGGTCACACTCGGCTCACGGCTGGCGGTGCTGCCGACGCCGACGCATGCTGCGGGCAAGTGGAGCCCGTGGGCGCGGCTGGCAGACTACCGGCGGACCTACGAGTCCATTCTCGATCGGATCATCGAAGGTGCGCGCCGCGATCCGGACTTCGACAATCGCACCGACATCCTGTCGCTGTTCCTGCGCAGTGCCTACGACGACGGTGCGGCGATGACGCGCGAGGAAATCGGCGACGAGCTTCTCACGCTGCTCGCCGCCGGGCACGAGACCACCGCGTCGACACTCGGGTGGGCATTCGAGCGGATCTCCCGGCACCCGGAGGTGCTGCAGAAGCTGACCGATGAGGCCGCCGGTGAGGACAACACCTACCGTCAGGCCACCATCTCCGAAGTTCAGCGTAACCGCACGGTGATCGACTTTGCCGGACGCCACGTCATGGTGCCGATGTATGAACTGGGCGATTACGTTATTCCGCAACACTTTTCGATCATGATCAGTCTGCTGCAGCTGCATCAGGATCCCGCCGCCTATCCCGATCCGGAGCGCTTCGATCCGCAACGCTTTATCGACAACAAAGCGAATACGTTCTCACTGGTGCCGTTCGGCGGCGGCACACGGCGTTGCGTCGGCGCGGCGTTCGCAAACATGGAGATGGATGTGGTGCTGCGGACAGTGCTGCGCCACGTCGCCGTGGCCACCACCGACGCACCGGGGGAGAAGTGGCACAACCGCGGCGTGGCATCCACGCCGAAGAAGGGCGGCCGGGTCACGGTGTACCGCCGCTCCTCTGTCGCCTGAGCTAACCCAGCAGTGGGTTGCTCTTGAGCACCGGAAGCGGGAAGAGAACGTCGGAGAATTCCGCGTCGAAGCTGTCGTAGAGCCCGATCGTGTATATGCCGGGCGACTCCACGCGCATCGGCAGGTACTGCGTGAACACCCGGAATTTCACCGGCGTCGGCGGGTTGTCCGGCCAGTGCCAGCCGAACTGCAGACTGCCCACGCGCTGCCCCTCCGGTGAGGTCGCGACGATGAACGCCACAGGGTCGTAGTCGGTGCCCCCGAGGGTCACGAACGAGATCACCATCGGCACCGTGATCTGACCGGGAAAGCCGTCGACGTAGAAGGCCGTCATCGGGAAACCTTGTGCGACGATGCCGCCGCCGGCGTCGTCCTGGGTGCTCAGCGCGGGCGCGAACGCGACAACCCGCATGCCCGCCCCTTCCGGCTTAACTCGACCGCGCGCAACTCTAGTGCCGCCCTCGTCGATAATGACGGGCATGTCCGACCCACGCGCTGACATCGTCGCTCATCAGTACGAGAAGTGGCAGTACCCGGAGCCGATCCAGAATCTCGAGACGTGGCTGGTCGACAACTGGCAGTGGTTCGATCCCAGTCACTCGCATCGCATGCTGTGGCCGGACCGCCCATACCAGCCAGACGTGGACATCCTGATCGCGGGCTGCGGTACCAATCAGGCCGCCACCTTTGCCTACACGAATCGCTCGGCGAAGGTCACCGCCGTCGACATCAGTCAGCCGTCTTTGAACCATCAGCGCTACCTCAAAGACCGCTACGGGCTGAAAAACCTTGAACTCCATCTGCTTCCGATCGAGGAGGTCCCGAGCCTCGGCCGCGACTTCGACCTGATCGTCTCCACCGGTGTGCTGCACCACATGGCGGATCCGCAGGTGGGCATGCAAGCCCTGGCCGATTGCCTGCGGCCCGAGGGTGTGGCGGCTCTGATGCTCTACGCCCGCTACGGAAGGGCCGGTGTCGAGCTGATGCAGGCCATCTTCCGGGAACTCGGTCTGCGTCAGGACGAGGAGTCGCTGGCAATGGTCAAAGAGGGCATCGCATCACTGGCACCCACCCATCCGCTGCAGGCGTATCTGGCGATCGCGCCGGACCTTCAGTTCGACGCCGGCCTGGTCGACACCTTCCTGCACGGCCGCGACCGCAGTTACACCGTCGACGATTGCCGGCAACTGGTGACCAAGGCGGGACTGGTGTTCGGCGATTGGTTCCTCAAGACGCCGTACTACTCGCCAATGCTGACCGATTCGAACAACCCCTTCTATCGCGCGATCAACGCTCTTCCCGACACCGAGATGTGGTCGGTGATGGAACGGTTGCGCACTCAGAACGCCTGCCATTTCTTCACCGCGTGCCGGCCGGAGCGACCCGCGAAGACATGGCGGGTGGACTTCACCTCCGGGGATGCCCTCGATTACGTGCCGCTCATGCGGTACCACTGCGGCGTCGCGGGCCAGGAGATCTACCGGGCCGGATGGTCGCTGCGGCTGAGCCCCACGCACCTGGCGTTCGCCCAGAACGTGAATGGGGAGCGCAGCATCCGTCAGATCGCCGAGCGGGTCGCCCACAGCGGCGTCCTCGGGCCCGTCGATGCCGCCGAACTGGAGCGGATCGGACTTGAGCTCTTCCAAGGCCTCTGGCGGCTCGACTTCATCGCCATCGACCTGACGCTGGTTGCGGGGAGCTGAGGGCGAGGAATTCTCACAGGGGGCGCGTCCCGGCAAAGAGACGTCGCGACCGCAGGCAGCACTGAAACAAATCCGTGGCAAACTCCCCAACCCTGAGCGCGATGTGCCAGAATCCCGGGTGGACGCGGGGTCAGAAGGGCTCTCGCACCCGAACCAAGGAGCCGGCGTGGCCTCACCCCATCGCACCCCGACTGAGCAGTCTCACCTCGCCGTCAGGCCGGCCGGGTCGGACTGTGGTCGCTATGTCGGCCGCGTGGGCGCTCTCGCGGTCGCTCTCGGGGTGGGTGCCGCGGTGGCGTATTTGCCCGCGCAGGCACTTGCCGACACCTCCGGCTCCTCGGGTTCGGCCGGTCCCTCGGCAGCAGACGGGTCGGCCAACGCGCGAACCGGCACCTCAGGAACTGCCCGGGGGCCGAGGGCTGCCCGCGCTACGGCCGGTGCCTCCTCACGGGCGCCGCTGCCTCACATGGACCGTGCACCGGCCTCCGCGAACGTCCCCGCACTGACGCCGTCCACCTCCACATCGGCGACTTCGGCAAGCGCTGCCCGCGCCTCGGCGCCCGTTGCCGCACCGGCTCAGGCCGTGGCCGCCGCAGTCGGCTCGGCGTCGATCAGCCCGAACCCGGCGTCCTGGTTGGGATCCGGAAGCGGCGGGGGTGCGGTCACCACGTCGGCGCCGTCAGGCGGATTGACCAGTGGTCAGGGCCCCTCGGCGGCCGCGGCCCAGACCGGGCCGACGGCCTACGCGGTCGCCACCCCCGCCGCATCGGCAACCAACCCCGCCGGGGATCTGGTGCGTCTCTTCGTCGGCAACGGGACAGCGGACAATCCCAACGCGGGCCTGCTCATCGGCGACGGCTTCTCCTGGGACGCCACCTCCTGCACCGGCACAACTGCGTGTACGGGCGGCAACGCCGGCCTGATTCTCGGTAACGGCGGCAACGGATACAACGGTGGCAACGGCGGTAACGCCGGATTGTTCGGCAACGGTGGCGACGGCGGCGACGGCCTGGCCGGGGCTGCCGGCGGAAACGGCGGTCGGGCCGGCCTGCTGTTCGGTTTCGGTGGTAACGGAGGTGCCGGTGGCAACGCCGCCACCACGACCGGCGGCGGCGGCCGGGGTGGTAACGGCGGCGACGCCGGACTGCTGGCACTGGCCGGTTTCGGCGGTGACGGTGGCAAGGGCGGCGCGGGTGGCAGCGCCGGAGGTGTCGGCGGCAACGGTGGTGCGGGCGGCAACGGTGGCGCACTCTCGCTCATCGCCGCCGGCGGTGTGGGCGGTGCCGGTGGTGCGGGCGCATCCGGTGGCGGTATCGGCGGCGCCGGCGGTGCGGGCGGACTTCTCGTCGGCCTTGGCGGCACGGGTGGTGACGGTGGCGCGGCAACACTCAACGGCGCGGGCGGCGCCGGTGGTGCCGGCGGCAGCATGGGGCTGGTCACCCTCCTCGGCGCGGGTGGCAATGGCGGCAACGGTGGTGCCGGTGCGGCGACTGGCAACGGTGGCACGGGTGGTGACGGCGGCGATTCCGGCCTCGTCCTAGGCCTCGGCGGCGGTGGCAACGGCGGCAACGGCGGAGTCAGTGGAGCCAACGGCAATGGCGGTAACGGCGGTAACGGCGGCAGCATCAGTGGTCTGTCGTTCTGGGCCGATGGCGGTGTCGGCGGCGCAGGCGGCACCGGCACCAACGTTGGTGGCAACGGCGGCAGCGGCGGATTGAGCGCGCTGCTGATCGGCGACGGCGGCGCCGGTGGTGCCGGCGGCGCTGCCGCAGTGGACGGTGGCACGGCAGGCAACGG
>JBAXCK010000117.1:0-9606 GCA_037141465.1 Mycobacteriaceae bacterium
CGCGGCGGACGTGGTCGCGGCCCTGACCGGTGGGCTGAACTGCAGCCGCCCGCGTGAGAAATACGGCCCCGCGTCGGGAGTGAGATCGGAGTAGCCGGCGTCGACGATCGGCTTGAGCTTCGCGTTCAAACCGGCGATGACTTGCTCTGGGACCCCGGCTTGCGCGAGCGGCAGCAGCATCGGCACCGTGGATGAGGGGATCATGTACGTGGTGGTGGTCCCGCCCAACGCGCTCTTCGACGAAGACAACTCGACCGCATCGGAGACGGCGGCCACCGACGAGTTGTTGTGAAAGTACAGCGTTCCGAAGAGTGCGTTGACCACCGCCACCAGATTCCACGGCCGGTCGGGCGGATCGGCCCAGCCGTCGTACTGGTGGTAGACCACCGCGACGTCGTATTGGCTGTCGGACAGGTCTCGGACGGTGTAGTCGATGATGGGCACGGTCACCCCGAGTGGCAGGTAGGTGGCGGCGACTCCGAGCTCGGGGCCGCCGAACAATGCGAACGACAACCGGTCGGGTGGGGGCGCCGCGGGGTCCGAGGACAGATATGCCAACTCGCTGTTGATGACGAGCGTCCCCATCGACAGCGCGGCGATCACAACGGGTTCGCCTCCGCTGGCCGCGTTCCTGATCTGGTCGTGGAGCGAGACCCGGCCCATCGCGACGGCCTGGTTGGCGCCGGGCGCGGCCAGACTGCCGCTCACCACACCGACGCTGGCTGGATAGTTCACCACTTGGGCAGAGGTGCCGGGAAACCAGTTCTCGCCGACCAGGTGGTTGAGCAGGTCGTAGCCCTCGAGAACGGACACCGGCGGCCCCTGGGCCGCGCGTGTTCCGTTCAGATAGAAACGTCCGACCGGCAGGTTGGTGATCAGGTTCGGCATGTAGAGCGGGCCGGCGCCGCCGACGGTGATCCGGGTGGCCGCGTCTGCGGGCGGTGCCACTGCCGCGGTGGCCAGTCCTACGCACGTCACCGCGACGAGACTTGCGCGCATCAGCAGGGAGCCCCCGGGTGCCATGGTGGCTAATTGTTGCACGACCGTCCGTGCTTGTAAAAGTGGTATTGATGGGACGATGGCAAACGTTGGAGTGGCTCCGGGATCAATACTGCGGGATCAGTGCTCCGAGATCAATCTGTGCAACGATGCTGTCCATGACGCGACGGCGGCGGGCTACGGCAGCTCTGGCGATGGTGGGCGTCGGGGTGGCACTGGCGGCTGCGGCGCAGGCGCCGGCGGATCCGGCTGATCCGGCTGATCCGGCGGTGCCGCCCCCGGTGACCACCACCGTCGCACCGCCGCCGCCGGCCATCACCGATCCGGCCGCCGCGCCTCCGGCGCCGATCACCCCGCAGCATCCGCCGGAGGTTCCCAATCCAACGTACGGTTCGGGCAAGTACGGCGGGGGAGTCTTCGGGACGCTTCGGGACCTGATGGATCAGGCCCGCAATCCCTATTTCCTTCCCGATCAGTTGGGGCCCGGCGGGGCGGTCGCCACACCGCCCCCGGGTGCGGGACCGGCTCCCGCGCTCCCGCCCGGATACGTCTCGACCAATTCGCCCGGATCCGAGACGCCGGCCACCGGCAGCACCGGAGGTGCCGCTGGTGGCCGGCCCGCGCTGCCGCCCGGGTACTACTCCGTCGACGGGCCCCCGCCACCCGGTTACCAGTACGCGCCCTCTCCGCTGCCGCCTGCCGCACCGATGACGACGACCCCCGTCCCGGTGCCGTGAGGACGGCGGTGCTGGGAGTCGCGGTGCTCGCCGTCGCGCTCACGGCATGCAGCGACGGCGGTGGACTCGATCTGCCGCCGGTGACCCGGAATCTGCCGGTCACCCTCGGGGACCAGAGCTTCACGCTGGTCGACGGCATTGCCGAGAAGCCGGCCGCCGCCGGCTCAGCCGCAACCGAGACCGTTCGGGCGGTCGGCGACCCGGTCATCGGCGGTGACGTCACCGGCGACGGAAAGCCGGAGGCGGCCCTGCTGCTGACCGACGACCCCGGCGGGAGCGGAACCTTCTACTACGCGGTGCTGGCGCTGAGCGGGACCGACTCCTGGCGTGCGACGAACGCCCTGCCTCTGGGGGATCGCATCGAGCCGCAGGGCATCGATTTCGCCGACGGCCACTTCGTCTACCGGTTCCTCGAGCGTCGGCCCGGCGAGCCGATGTCGGAGCCGCCGAGCGTCCCGCGAACCGTGGTGATCGGTTTCGACAGGTCGACCGGGCGTATTTCCGCGTAAACGACGGAACCGTCACAGCGTCGCCGCTGCGCCCACTATCTTCTGGGTGTGTTTTCCGCAGTCGGTGTGATCAGTCGTTGGGTTGCGCCACTTGCCGCAGTCGCCGCCGTCGCAGGCATGACGCCGTCGGCCGCACCGCAGGTGCGGCTCGCCGGTGACTCCAACCCGCTGGCCGGGCGCCCCTTCTACGTCGACCCGATCTCGGTGGCGATGCGCGCCGCGCGCAACGCCAACCCCCCGAGTCCGGAGTTGACCGCGATCGCCAACACCCCGACCGCCTACTGGCTCGACCAGGCGTTCCCGTCGCCGGCCGCAACCGTGTCGCGCTACGTGGGTGCGGCACAAGCCGCCGGGTCGACGCCGGTGCTGGCCTTGTACGCGATCCCGCACCGGGATTGCGGCAGCTTCGCGGCAGGCGGATTCGGCAGCGGCGCGGCTTACCGCGCGTGGATCGACGGCGTTGCATCCGGACTCAGCTCGGCGCCTGCGGCGATCATTCTCGAACCCGACGCTTTGGCCATGGCCGACTGTCTGTCGGCCGATCAGCGCGAGGAACGCTTCGCCCTGATTCGGTATGCCGTCGAGGCGTTGACCCGGGATCCCGCCGCCGCGGTCTACGTCGACGCCGGTCACTCGCGGTGGCTGAGCGCCGAGGACATGGCGGCCCGGTTGAATCAGGTGGGAGTCAGCCGCGCCCGCGGGTTCAGTCTCAACACCACGAACTACTACACCACCGAGGAAGAAATCGGTTACGGCGAAACGATTTCGGGACTGACCGGCGGTGCGCACTACGTGATCGACACCTCCCGGAACGGAGCGGGCCCCGCTCCGGAGAGTGAACTCAACTGGTGCAACCCCGCGGGACGCGCGATGGGAGTCGCCCCCACGACCGCGACGGCCGGCGCGCACGCCGACGCGTATCTCTGGGTCAAGCGGCCCGGCGAATCCGACGGTTCATGCAACCGGGGGGAACCCGCGGCGGGCTCATTCGTCAACCAGTACGCGATCGAACTGGTTCGCAACGCCGGTCGCTGAGCGACTCAACCTGTCGGCGGCGGAGTCACCGGCGCCGGTGCGGGCGGCACGTTGCTGCCGATGTAGGTCGCCGTCGGGCCGACGACGAAGCCCACCTGCTCGCGGCTGTTGAGGCACGCGACCACGCCGTCGTCGTCGACGCCGCAGGCGGTGTTGCGGAAGGTCAAACGCGTGTTCGGCGGGAGCGGTCTGACCGCGCCGGCCGCCGCGTACTTCAGACCGTCGACGGTGGCGAAGGCCGGCGCGCCGGCAGGACCGGCGCTGACCACGTTGACGCCGTCGGGCGCGCCCGCCAGTGCTCCACCGCAGCCGTACTCGCCCTTGAGGATGTCGAGGATGCACACGACCCCGGGTGGTCCGGCGAATCCCAGCCATTTGCCGCCGTTGACGGTGTAGTCGGCCGGGTTCACCGGCATGTAGGAGAACACATTCGGTATCGGCATCGGCGCGGGCCCTGGTTCCGCACCGGCAGGCACCGCCATCGCCACACCCGACATCACCGTCATCGACGCGATCAGAAGCGTGCGCAACATGGCACCACCGTACCGCTGCCGGGCCCGACCGGTCAGCCCTCGATCTGAACGACGGTGCGGGACTCGACATTCGGCAGGATCATCTCGGCGAGAATCCGCTGATGGTCGGGGTGGTCGCGGTAGGCGGTGAACGACTCGCGGTCCGCGAACGAGCCCACCACAGCGAAGTCGTAGGCGTTGGCGGTGAAGCCGGCGTCCGGCCCGCACAGGTAACCGCTGACACCGTCGAGGCGGGATGCCAGTTCGTTGAGCGCCGCCGCGACGGCTGAGCCGTCGACGCTGCTGTCGCGCCATTTGAACGTCACGATGTGAGTGAACATCGCCCATCAGCCTGCCAGGTGACCGGCCGGTGACCTAACGTCGGGGCAAACGTGCGCTGAGAGGATCTTTCATGGCTGCTTCCCGTTACGTCGGCCGGATCGGTGGGCTGGCAGTGGCCCTCGGCATCGGTGCCGCGTTGTCGGTCGTTGCGGCCGGCGCGGCGTCAGCCGACGAGCGGGGAGAAGCCACCGCAGCATCCGCCGACCGTGCATCGGTGAGCAGGTCCGCACCCACCCGCAGTGCGTCCTCAGTGCGGGCGCAAAGCCCGCGGGCGCAGACGAACAAGCGACCGCCGGCCCTGGCCGCGACGTCGCCAGTGTCGGCATCGCCGCGGCGTGCCACCGTCCCGGAACCCGCGGTGGACGCGACTGCCGCGCTCCCGGTCGCGCGGAGCACACCGGCGGCGAACCCCAACGCCACGCCCACGCCGGTGACTGAGGTGGCGGGCTGGGGAATCCTGGCCGCCATCCGCCGCGAGTTCTTCAACGCCTCGCCGACCATCACCCCGGTCATCTACGGCCAGAGCACCAGCGCATCCGGTCAGGCAGTCATCACCGGCAACCTCGGCGCGGCCGACGCCGACGGTGACACGCTGTCCTACACCTACATCAGCACGCCCCAGAACGGCGGCACCCTAAGCGTTGATCAGATCACCGGGGACTTCACCTACACCGCACCGGCGGTCATGAACGCACTCGGCGGATTCGATCAGTTCAATGTCGTCGTCAGCGACCAGACACCCGGCGGGATCCCCACGTTCCACGGAATCTTCGATCTGGTCTCACGGATCCCGGTGCTGGGCCCGATCATCGACAACACCGCGCAATTACTCGGTCTGGCATCTCCGTACACCAACGCAGTGCCGGCGCGGGTCCCGATCATCGTCGAACCGACCCAACCGGCCGCACCGCTGACCGGCACCGCGGCCGCGCTGTCGGTCAACACCCCCATCGACCAGAACGGTTGGCAGCGTTACGTTCTCACTCCCCAGGGGTGCACCACAGGCGCGGTATGCACCGTGACGCCCGTGAGCCTCTACTACAAGAGCGACGACGTGACCATTGCGCCGAACGGCGACATCACGTTGAACTACACCCTCGGCGGGCAGGCGCCGGTGGTGATCGTCGACTACGGCCAGGACGTGGGGGGTTACACCCGCTACACCTATTCTGTGTCGAGCCCGAACGTCATCCAGACCGCATACAGCGAGACCATCACCAACATGTCGCCCGTCGGTGACGGCGCGGGCAGCACCGTGCTTTTGGCGAACTCCGGGGCGCCGCTGACCGTCGACTACACCCCGGTGTGGTTCGGCGAGGGCCAGTGGGACGGGACCCAACTGCAGGGCGGCTATCAGTATCAGCTGATCACCCTCAAGCTTCCGGGCAGCGTCACGTTGAGCAAGGTCGCCACCGAGATGACCGCGCCGTTGCGCTCCGCGGACGGCTACGCCGGGAACTTCCTGTCCAGTTCCGACACGCTCAACCGCGTCTGGTACGCCGGGGCGTACACGATCAACCTCGACGAGATCAAAGCCGGCACACCGGGATTCGCCGGTCCGTATCCACTGTCGATCCTCGCTGAGGCAGCCAAACGCGACCGCGCGATCTGGGCTGGCGATCTGCTCACCGCCGGCCAGACCTTGCACGACGTCTTCGGCGCCCTCGGCGACTCGCTCGCGCGCAACAACCTGACGATCATGGCCGACAACCCGGTCAAGGCCTTCGTCCTGTGGTTCCTCAGCCTGCCGGTCGCCGTGCCGTCCAGCCTTTCCGAGCCCGGTCCGGCACCCGGGGTCTGCAGCGGTATCGCCAAGGGCGGCTGCGAGTTCTGGGGTGCCACCTACTCGATGAACTTCGCGCAGAACATGGTCAACTACTACAAGCTGACCGGCGACACCGCGTTCATCGAGGAGAACTGGACGGCGGTGAAACGCTCCGTCGAGTACGGCAACTCGTTGATCAACCCCGCCACCGGTCTGGTCGACGTCCCGCCGATCGCGAGCCTGGACTGGAGCGTCGTCAACAGGGCGGTAGGCCAGAACACCGCAGCCAATGTGTTGCAGTACGGCAGCCTCACGAGTGCGGCCACCCTGGCGGCGGCGATCGGCGACAGCGCCTCGGCCGCGCAGTACAGCGCCCAGGCCGCCGCATTGAAGCAGGCGATCAACGCCAATCTGTGGAACCCGGCGCTGGGTGCCTATGACGCATCCACCGATGCCCGCGACTTCGTCGTCCAGGACGCCAACACCTGGGCGGTGCTCTACGGGGTGGCCGATGCGGCGCAGTCCGGGCAGATCGTCGACACGATGGCGCGGGTACTCAAGACCGAGTACGGACCTCGGGCGG
Source organism: Mycobacteriaceae bacterium (assembly GCA_037141465.1). Taxonomy (GTDB): domain Bacteria; phylum Actinomycetota; class Actinomycetes; order Mycobacteriales; family Mycobacteriaceae; genus Mycobacterium. Next base: position 6,483 of record JBAXCK010000117.1, read on the forward strand.
CCGAGGCCGGAATCGGCGGATACCCGCAGATCGTGTCGCCGTTCATCGGCGGCTTCAACCTCGCCGTCAACTACCTCGTCGGCCGGCCGGATCTGGCCATGCAGCAGATGATGGCGACATGGGGCTACATGGTGAACAGCGAGGCGGGCAGCACCACCTGGGAGCGGATCAACCTTCCCAACGGTGACCTGTCCGCCTCGATCCCGCATCTGTTCGGGGAGTCGGCATCGCACGCCTGGTCCACCGGTGCGACGTCGGCGCTGTCGGATTACGTCCTGGGCGTCACACCGACCGACGTCGCCTATCGCAGCTGGCAGGTGAAGCCCTTCCCGCAGGGCCTGACCTTTGCACAGGGCCGGGTGCCGACCGCGCAGGGAACCATCGGCGTGCGGTGGGATCTCAGTGACACCGCGTTCCGGATGACCGTGGAGGCGCCGAACGGTGTCGCGGGAACAGTGGCGGTACCGAAGATGGGCGCGCCACGCACCGTCTATCAGAACGGGTCACCGGTCACGCCCTCCTACGAGGACGGTGACTACGCCTACTTCACCGGAGTCACCGGATCGAATACCTGGGCATGGTCCACCACGCCCTGAGGCTCGCCGCCGCCGGTCTCATCATTGCGCTGAGCGGGTGCGGATCGCCGGGAGCGTCCGACAGCCACGCCGTCGTCTTCGCGGCGTCCTCGCTGAAGCGGGCCTTCACCGAGATCGGCCGGCAGTTCACAGCCGAAAACCCCGGCCGGGAGATCGAATTCAGCTTCGCCGGTTCGGCTGATCTGTACAGCCAACTCGCCAACGGCGCACCTGCCGACGTCTTCGCCCCGGCAGACGCCGCGACGATGGACAGGGCTGTGGTCGACGGCCTCATCGAGGGTGAGCCCACACCCTTCGCCTCCAACAGGCTCACTATCGTCGTGGCTCCCGGCAATCCCGCGGGCGTCACCTCGTTGCAGTCCCTGACCCGTCCCGGTCTCGCGGTGGTGGTGTGCGCACCGCAGGTGCCCTGCGGAGCGGCGACGAAGAAGGTGGAGGCGGCCGCAGGAGTGCGACTCACCGCGGCCAGTGAGGAGTCACAGGTGAGCGATGTACTCACCAAGGTCACCAGCGGCCAGGCCGACGCGGGTCTCGTCTACGCCACCGACGCGATCGCGGCGGGCCCGAAAGTGACGGCTGTCGACTTCCCGGAGTCAGCCGGTGCGGTCAACACCTACTCGATCGCCCTGGTGAAGGCAGCGGCCACCTCGGCGACCGCCCGGGCTTTTCGGGAGTTCGTCCTCAGCGCGCCCGGCCAGGCAATCCTCGCCGCCGCCGGCTTCGCCAAACCCTGACCCGGCTCGCCGAGCACCCCGCAACCTCCCGTTTTTGCTATGTTCACCCGGCATTCACCAACATCGGAGGGGTCGATGGACGTCGGGCTGGCCATCGCCATCGGCTTCGCCCTCTCCTATGCGCTCACCAACGGTTTCCACGATGCGTCGAATGCGATCGCCACACTCGTGGCCACCCGCAGCGCGACCCCGGGTCAGGCAGTGGTGCTCTCGGCGGTGTTCAACATGGCCGGCGCGGTCCTGCTCGGCACCGCCGTCGCCGACACCATCGGAAAGATCGTCACCGTTCCACAGCCGCAGATGGTCACCGTGATGGGAGCCGGACTGGCCGGTGCGACGGCCTGGAACCTGATCACCTGGTGGCTGGGCCTGCCGTCCTCGTCGGGCCATGCCTTGGTCGGCGGTCTGGCGGGTTCGGCGATCGCCGACGGGCTGATGTCGGGATACGGCGGTCCGGAATCGGTCAACTGGGGCGGTGTGGAGGGCTGGCATCCCACCGGTGTCATCGGAGTCCTGGTGGCACTTCTCATTTCGCCTCCGCTGGGGTTCCTGTTCGCCTTCGTTCTGCTGCGCACCCTGCGGGCGCTGTCGCGACGGTGGACGACACGCTGGGTCGGACCGATCCGGGGTGGCGGCTGGATCGCGGCCGCCGGTTTATCGTTCAGCCACGGCGGCAATGACGCGCAGAAGGCGATGGGCGTCATCGCAGCACTCCTGCTCGCATCCGGGCACACCACGTCGTTGACGGTCCCGCTGTGGGCGAAGGTCGTCACCGGTATCGCGCTCACCGTGGGCACCGCACTCGGGGGCTGGCGCATCGTCCGGACGGTCGGCCGGCGGATCTTCAGTCTCACTCCGATCGACTCGCTGTCGAGCCAACTGTCCTCGACCGCGGTCATCCTCGGGGCATCGCTGATCGGCGGTCCCGTGAGCACCACCCAGGTGGTGGCGTCATCGGTGGTCGGCGTGGGCGCCGGACGCCGGCGGTGGCGACACGTGCGGTGGCAGATTGTGCGCGAGATGGGCGTGGCCTGGCTGATCACGATTCCAGCGGCCGCCGGACTGGCGGTCGTCGTACTAGTCATCTGGAGAACGGTGCAATGAGTTCGTCGTCGCGCAAGACCCGCCGTTGGTTCCTCCCCGAATCACCGGACTTGATCGGAATGTTGCGAAACCAGGCCGAGGTCACCCAGCGCGGTATGAACGCCTTCGCCGCGTGGGCCCGAGGTGACGGCGCGCAGGCCGACGCGGTGCGGGAGGCGGAGCACGAATGTGACGATGTCCGCCGGCGCCTCGTCGATGCGGTGAGTCAGGCCTTCACCACGCCCCTGGAACCAGAGGATCTCTTCCAACTCTCGCGGGACCTCGATCGGGTGATCAACGGCGCCAAGGACACCGTGCGGGAATCAGAGGCCATGGCCTTCCCGCCCGATGCGCCGGTCGCGGAGATGGCTGCGCTCCTGGCCGAGGGCGTCGGGCATCTGCGGCGGGCCTTCGACTCGCTGGACGGCCGCGGGCTCAAAGTCGTCGAGTCGGCGACTCAGGCGGCCGACGAGGCGGTGAAGTCACAGCGGAGGCTGGAGAGGATTTATCGAGCCGCCACCGGCGAACTCGTGCGGCACGAGGACGTCCGGGTGGCCATCGCAAGCCGTGAGCTCTACCGGCGGGTGTCGACCATTTCCGACGACATCGTGTCAGTGGCGGATCGCATCTGGTACTCACGGGTGAAGGAGTCCTGACCATACGGTCGACGAAGGAGCGCTGAGTTGCGTTGACGTGGATGCAGCTCCAGCC
>JBAXCK010000118.1:0-9530 GCA_037141465.1 Mycobacteriaceae bacterium
GCGGTGCTGACGGCAGCGGCCCTGGTCGGGGCGACCCTGCTGGGCACCGGCGTGATCGTCGGCCTGCTGTCGGGGGCGCCGCCGTTTCGCCGGGCCCTGCGCCAGCTGCTGATCGGCTACGGCGCCGCCGCCATCACCTATGTCCTGGGACTTCTGGTCGGCGGCGGGGTGGGTTAGGCACCCCGGGAACAAATCCCCGGCCGCCTTGGTTACCGTTATTGACACTTGAGCGCAGTAGGCTCAACTCTGGCTTGACAGGCCCCGACGGGCCGATGCAGGCTTGAGTCTGGTCCGCTCAGACCCAACTACGTCTTACACAAGAACGTCTCACACAGGAGGAATCAACCATGGCTCGTGCGGTCGGCATCGACCTCGGGACCACCAACTCCGTCGTCGCGGTTCTCGAGGGTGGCGACCCAGTCGTCGTCGCCAACTCCGAGGGCTCGCGCACCACACCGTCGGTGGTCGCTTTTGCACGCAACGGCGAGGTGCTGGTCGGCCAGCCCGCCAAGAACCAGGCGGTCACCAACGTGGACCGCACCATCCGCTCGGTCAAGCGCCACATGGGCACCGACTGGTCGGTGGAGATCGACGACAAGAAGTACACCGCGCAGGAGATCAGCGCGCGGGTGCTGATGAAGCTCAAGCGCGACGCCGAGAGCTACCTCGGTGAGGACATCACCGACGCGGTCATCACCGTGCCGGCCTACTTCAACGACGCCCAGCGTCAGGCCACCAAGGAGGCCGGCCAGATCGCCGGCCTGAACGTGCTGCGCATCGTCAACGAGCCCACCGCCGCGGCGCTGGCCTACGGATTGGACAAGGGCAGCAACGAGCAGACCATCCTGGTCTTCGACCTCGGCGGCGGCACGTTCGACGTGTCACTGCTGGAGATCGGTGACGGCGTGGTCGAGGTGAAGGCCACCTCCGGTGACAACCACCTCGGTGGCGACGACTGGGACGACCGGATCGTCGAATGGCTCGTCGACAAGTTCAAGGCGTCGGCCGGTATCGACCTGACCAAGGACAAGATGGCGATGCAGCGGCTGCGCGAAGCCGCTGAGAAGGCCAAGATCGAACTGAGCTCCTCGCAGAGCACGTCGATCAACCTGCCCTACATCACCGTCGACGCGGACAAGAACCCGCTGTTCCTCGACGAGCAGCTGACCCGCTCGGAGTTCCAGAAGATCACCCAGGATCTACTGGACCGCACCCGCGCGCCGTTCCAGCAGGTGATCAAGGACGCCGGAATCGCGGTGGCCGACATCGACCACGTGGTTCTGGTGGGCGGTTCGACCCGCATGCCCGCCGTCACCGAACTGGTGAAGGAACTCGCCGGCAAGGAGCCCAACAAGGGCGTCAACCCCGACGAGGTCGTCGCCGTCGGCGCGGCCCTGCAGGCCGGCGTGCTCAAGGGTGAGGTGAAAGACGTTCTGCTGCTTGACGTCACACCGCTGAGTCTCGGTATCGAGACCAAGGGTGGTGTGATGACCAAGCTCATCGAGCGCAACACCACCATCCCGACCAAGCGGTCGGAGACCTTCACCACCGCCGACGACAACCAGCCGTCGGTGCAGATCCAGGTCTATCAGGGTGAGCGCGAGATCGCGGCGCACAACAAGCTGCTCGGCAGCTTCGAGCTGACCGGTATTCCGCCGGCTCCGCGCGGCGTGCCCCAGATCGAGGTCATCTTCGACATCGACGCCAACGGCATTGTGCACGTCACGGCCAAGGACAAGGGCACCGGCAAGGAGAACACGATCAAGATCCAGGAGGGCTCCGGCCTGTCCAAGGATGAGATCGACCGGATGATCAAGGACGCCGAGGCGCACGCCGACGAGGACCGCAAGCGCCGCGAGGAGGCTGACGTCCGCAACCAGGCCGAATCGCTGGTCTACCAGACGGAGAAGTTCGTCAAGGAGCAGCGCGAGACCGAGGGCTCCACGGTGCCCGAGGAGGCGCTGGCCAAGATCGACGCGGCCATCGACGAGGCGAAGACCGCGCTGAACGGTTCCGACATCGGCGCGATCAAGTCCGCGATGGAGAAGCTGGGCACCGAGTCCCAGGCGCTGGGCGAGGCGATCTACCAGGCCGCCCAGGCCGAACAGGCCGCCGGCGGTGCGGGCGGCGGTTCGGGTGCCGACGATGTGGTGGACGCCGAGGTTGTTGAGGACGATCAGGAGCCCAAGTGAGTCCTCAGGACCGCGAAGCCGATGAGCCGGTGACTGTCACTGACAAGCGGCGGATCGACCCGGAGACCGGCGAGGTGCGTGAAGGCGTCTCCGGTGCCGCCCCCTCGGGGGTCGCACCGGAGGTCCACTCGCCCGCCGACAAGGTCGCCGAACTCACCGCTGATCTGCAACGGGTCCAGGCCGACTTCGCCAACTACCGCAAACGCGCGCTGCGCGATCAGGAGTCCGCGACCGAGCGGGCCAAAGCCGTTGTGCTGAGCCAGCTTCTGCCCGTCCTCGATGATCTCGAACGCGCCCGCAGTCACGGCGATCTCGACGCCGGCCCGCTCAAGGCGGTGGCCGACAAGCTCGTCGGTGCGCTCACCGGACTCGGCCTGGTCGAGTTCGGCGCCGAGGGTGAGGACTTCGACCCGTCGCTGCACGAGGCTGTGCAGCACGAGGGCGACGGCTCCAACCCCGTAATCGGGCACGTCATGCGCAAGGGCTACAAGTTCGGCGATCAGATTCTGCGGCACGCCCTCGTCGGCGTGGTCGACACCGTCGCAGACGGTGACACCGCAGAATCAAGCTCAGCATCAGATCTGTAGGGGTAAGGAGGTGACGCGGCATGGTTCAACGTGAATGGGTTGAGAAGGACTTCTACAAGGTGCTCGGCGTCTCCTCCGACGCCAAAGAGGACGAGATCAAGCGGGTGGCGCGCAAGCTGCTCGCCGAGAATCACCCCGACCGCAACCCGGGCAACGCGGCGGCCGAGGAACGCTACAAGGAGATCGGCGAGGCCAAGGACGTTCTCACCGACCCGGCCAAACGCAAGGAGTACGACGAGACCCGCCGGCTGTTCGCCGGCGGCGGTTTCGGACGGCGCTTCGGCGGCGGTGGCGGCGGCGGTGGCTACACCGCCTACGACGACGATGGCGGCGGCTTCAATCTCAACGACCTGTTCGGTCAGGCCGGCCAGGACGGCGGGGCCAACATCGGCGACCTGTTCGGCGGGCTGTTCGGCCGCGGTGCGCAACCGCGTACGAGCCGTCCGCGTCGCGGCAAGGATCTGGAGACCGAGACCCAACTCGACTTCCTGGAGGCCACCAAGGGTGTGGCGATGCCGCTTCGGCTCACCAGCCCCGCACCGTGCACCAACTGTCACGGCAGCGGTGCGCGCCCGGGCACCAGCCCCAAGGTGTGTGTGGCGTGCAACGGCTCGGGAATGATCAGCCGCAACCAGGGCGCGTTCGGGTTCTCCGAACCGTGCACCGAGTGTCGCGGCAGCGGGTCGATCATCGAGAACCCGTGCGAGGAGTGCCGGGGAACCGGCGTCACCACCCGCACCCGCACCATCAACGTGCGGATCCCGCCCGGTGTCGAGGACGGTCAGCGCATCCGGCTCGCCGGTCAGGGGGAAGCCGGTCTGCGTGGGGCGCCGTCGGGTGACCTCTACGTCACCGTGCACGTCCGGCCCGACAACGTGTTCGGCCGCGACGGCGACGATCTGACCGTGACGGTTCCGGTGAGCTTCACCGAATTGGCTTTGGGCACAACGCTGTCGGTGCCGACGCTCGACGGCAAGGTCGGCGTGAAGGTGCCCAAGGGCACCGCCGACGGTCGGATCCTGCGCGTGCGCGGCCGCGGCGTGCCCAAGCGCAGCGGCGGAGCCGGCGATCTTCTGGTCACCGTCAAGGTCGCGGTGCCGCCCAAACTCGAGGGTGAGGCGCTCGAAGCGCTGCAGGCCTACGCGGCGGCGGAGAAGTCCAGCGGGTTCGACCCGCGGGCCGGATGGGCGGGCAGCCGCTCATGAGCGCGCCGCGCAAGAACGACGACGCCCGCACGTTCTTGATCTCGGTGGCCGCCGAACTGGCCGGCATGCACGCCCAGACGCTGCGCACCTACGACCGCCTCGGCCTGGTGAGCCCGGAGCGCAGCGCCGGCGGCGGTCGCCGCTACTCCGAGCGCGACGTGGAGTTGCTGCGCGAGATCCAGCGGCTCTCCCAGGACGAGGGCGTCAACCTCGCCGGCATCAAGCGGATCATCGAGCTGACCAATCAGGTCGAGGCGCTGCGGTCACGAGTCGCCGAACTCGTCGACGAATTGTCGCGCTCCAAGCCGCGACGCGATCTGGCGCTGCTGCCGAAGAGCACCGCCGTGGTGGTCTGGAAGCCCCGGCGTTAAGAGTTAGAAGCCCCGGCGTTAAGAGTTAAAAGCGTTGAGCGCTAGCTGACCTTGATGGTGAACGACGCACTGGCCGGCCGGCCCGGCACCGCCACCCCGTAGTTGCCCTTGCGCAACGCGTTGGTGGGTGCGGCCATCGGTTCGATGCCCACAACGTCGTCGTTGCGCGGGGCGAAGATCTGCACGGCCGGGTAACCGCGATCGAAGATCACCTCGATGCGGCGGTCGCCGCCGGACAGCGCGAACACCGCGCCCTGGGGCACCTCGTCGAAGCCGTCGTCGAACGTCCGGTCACCGAGTTGCTCGTCGATCGCCGGCCAGTTGTCGACCACCCCGGTGGGGATGCCCCAGTTGTCCACCGGCAGATGGCGCAGGGGCGGAGTCTCCAGACGCCACTGCGCGCGCGGCACGTCGGGGATGGTCAGGTACGGGTGGAATCCGAAGCACAGCGGCACCGACGCCGCCGTGGTGGGCGTGACCGTGGTCTCGATGCTCAGCGCGCGGTCGGACAGATCGATGTCGAGTGTCACCACGTGGGGGAACGGGAAGCTGCTCAGCAGCCGCGGCGCGCCGCCGTAGTCGAGGTCGGCCGAGAGCCGGTTGTCGGCGTGCTGTTTGACCAGCCAGCCGGGGTAGGCCGCGAGCACGCCGTGGATCACCAGGCCGTGCTCGTCGGAGCGCACCCCGCCCACGCCCGGTGTAAGGGTTACCGCGCCGCCGTCCACCCCGTAGCCGTTGGCGCTGAGCCGGTTGGCCCAGGGGTAGAGGATCGGCATGCCCATGGTCTTGCCGGTGGTCAGGTAGGCGTTGAGGCCCCGGCGCTGGCCGAGCAGTTCCACGCCGCCGTCGGACAGCGACGTGCACACCATGCCGGCCGACGGAACGAAGGTGGCGGTCAGCGCGGACGACGGGTCCTTGAGGGTGATGGAGGGCAGCTGAGCCATGGTCGGATTGTGCCACGGATCAGCGTCGGCGTGCGATGAGGTCAGCGCGAAGCGGGCCGGTCGAGGACACCGTCCTGGCGGGCCCGGGCGATGTTGGACATCACCGATTCGAGCAGAGCGCCGTACATCGCACCGTTGTTGAGGATGTCGGTGCGGCTCAGGTGACGCAGGTAGGCGTCGATGCGGCGGTCCAGCGGCCAGTCCCAGTAATCGTGGCCGGTATAGACCGAACAGAGAAACTGCCATGCGATGGTGTCGATCTCGCCCGCCGCCGTGGCGCCGGCCATGTTCCCCCCTCCTGCGCTCGTCATATCCCCCAGAGATCTTCATCGCATCACAGGTGCGGGCGGAAGGGGCGAAAGTCACCGAAGTGAGCGGGTTCCCTCATAAAGCAGCGCCGCACCGATGACCGCCAGGATCACCGCCATCATCGCCGCGGGGCCCCGGCCGCAGCGTCCAGGCCGGCACCCAGTGCGTGACGGTCCGGCGCTGCGCACCGTAGGCGATCTCGTAGGTGACCAGTCCCCACCAGTCGCCCTGCTCGCAGAGTGCCCAGCAACTCAGACGGCCCTGCACCACCCGGTGCATCTGCAGGCCGTTCGGGTGGTACCGCCCGACGCGGTGCGGCTGGCGGGGGAAGAGCGCGGAGAGGTCGAGAAGGACGGCGAGGGTGGGACGGACCGGCCGGAACGGCGCCCGCAACGGTTGCCCGTGGTAGCCGATCGACGCCAGATCTCCCACCCGTCGGATCTTAGATCGGCCAGACGGACTACATCGATCATATGTTCGAATAGCGTTGCCCGGAGGGCTGGTGGAAGGATGTGGCTGAAGGCCCTACCGTGCCGCCGGGGCCATTTCGTAGACTTGAGCGGAACAGACTCAAGGTTATCGGTGTTGTACCTCCCGAAAGACCTTGATTTGACGAAAGTGAGGTGTCGTGGACTCGTTCAACCCGACCACGAAGACCCAGGCGGCGCTGACCGCCGCGTTGCAGGCCGCCAGTGCGGCCGGCAACCCGGAGATCCGCCCCGCCCACCTGCTGATGGCTCTGCTCACGCAGACCGACGGCATCGCCGGCCCGCTGTTGGAAGCGGTCGGCGTCAACCCGGCGACCATCCGCGCCGAGGACCAGCGCCTGCTGGAGCGGCTGCCGTCCAGCAGCGGCGCGACCTCGCAGCCGCAGCTGTCCCGGGAATCGCTGGCGGCGATCAACGCCGCCCAGCAACTCGCGACCGAGATGGACGACGAGTACGTCTCCACCGAGCACTTGATGGTCGGGCTGGCCACCGGTGACTCCGACGTCGCCAAACTGCTCACCGGAGCCGGTGCCTCGCCGCAGGCGCTGCGTGAGGCGTTCACCAAGGTGCGCGGCAGCGCACGCGTCACCAGCCCGGACCCCGAGGCCAGTTATCAGGCACTCGAGAAGTACTCCACCGACCTGACCGCCCGCGCCCGCGAGGGCAAGCTCGACCCGGTTGTGGGGCGCGACAACGAGATTCGCCGTGTCATCCAGGTGCTGAGCCGGCGCACCAAGAACAACCCGGTGCTCATCGGCGAGCCCGGTGTCGGCAAGACCGCGATCGTCGAGGGCCTCGCCCAGCGCATCATCGACGGCGACGTGCCCGAAAGCCTGCGCGACAAGACCGTCATCTCGCTCGACCTCGGATCGATGGTCGCCGGTGCGAAGTACCGCGGCGAATTCGAGGAGCGGCTCAAGGCCGTGCTCGATGAGATCAAGGAATCCGCCGGGCAGATCATCACGTTCATCGACGAGTTGCACACCATCGTCGGCGCCGGCGCGACCGGCGAGGGCGCGATGGACGCCGGCAACATGATCAAGCCGATGCTGGCCCGTGGCGAGCTTCGTCTGGTCGGCGCGACCACGCTCGACGAGTACCGCAAATACATCGAGAAGGACGCCGCGCTGGAGCGCCGCTTCCAGCAGGTGTTCGTCGGCGAGCCGTCGGTCGAGGACACCATCGGCATCCTGCGCGGCCTCAAGGACCGCTACGAGGTGCACCACGGCGTGCGGATCACCGACTCCTCGCTGGTGGCCGCGGCCACCCTGTCCGACCGCTACATCACCAGCCGGTTCCTGCCGGACAAGGCCATCGACCTGGTCGACGAGGCGGCGTCGCGGCTGCGGATGGAGATCGACTCCCGGCCCGTCGAGGTCGACGAGGTCGAACGCCTGGTGCGCCGGCTGGAGATCGAGGAGATGGCGCTGGAGAAGGAGTCCGACGAGGCTTCCAAGGAGCGGCTGGAGAAGCTGCGCGCCGAACTGGCCGACTACAAGGAGAAGCTCGCCGAGCTGACGACCCGCTGGCAGAACGAGAAGAGCGCCATCGACGTCGTCCGCGAGATCAAGGAGCAGCTCGAGGTGCTGCGCGGCGAGGCCGACCGGGCCGAGCGGGACGGCGATCTGGCCAAGGCCGCCGAGCTGCGCTACGGCCGCATCCCCGAACTGGAGAAGAAGCTCGACGCCGCAGTGCCGCAGGCCGCCAGCCAGGGCTCAGCCCGCGAGAGCGTGATGCTCAAGGAGGAGGTCGGCCCCGACGACATCGCCGATGTGGTGTCGGCGTGGACCGGGATCCCCGCGGGCCGGCTGCTGGAGGGTGAGACCGCCAAGCTGCTGCGCATGGAGGACGAACTCGGCCGCCGCGTCGTCGGTCAGCGCAAGGCCGTGGCGGCGGTCTCCGATGCGGTGCGGCGCACCCGCGCCGGCGTCGCCGACCCCAACCGGCCCACCGGATCGTTTTTGTTCCTCGGCCCCACCGGTGTCGGCAAGACCGAGCTGGCCAAGGCGCTGGCCGACTTCCTCTTCGACGACGAGCGCGCGATGGTCCGCATCGACATGAGCGAGTACGGCGAAAAGCATTCGGTGGCAAGGCTCGTCGGTGCCCCTCCCGGGTACATCGGTTACGACCAGGGTGGTCAGCTGACCGAGGCGGTGCGCCGGCGCCCGTACACGGTGGTGCTGTTCGACGAAGTCGAGAAAGCCCACCCGGACGTGTTCGACGTGCTGCTGCAGGTGCTCGACGAGGGCCGGCTGACCGACGGTCAGGGCCGCACCGTCGACTTCCGCAACACGATCCTGATCCTGACCTCCAACCTGGGATCCGGTGGTGACGAGGAGCAGGTGATGGCGGCGGTGCGCGCGGCGTTCAAACCGGAGTTCATCAACCGTCTCGACGACGTGCTGATCTTCGACGCGCTCTCACCCGACGAACTGGTTCAGATCGTCGACATCCAGCTCGCGCAGTTGCAGAAGCGCCTCGCCCAGCGCCGCCTGGAGTTGCAGGTGTCGCTGCAGGCCAAGGAGTGGCTGGCCCAGCGCGGCTTCGACCCGGTCTACGGGGCGCGTCCGTTGCGCCGGCTGGTGCAGCAGGCCATCGGCGATCAGCTGGCCAAGCTGCTGCTGGCCGGGGACGTCCACGACGGCGACATCGTGCCGGTCAACGTCTCACCCGACGGTGAGTCGCTGATCCTGGGTTGATTCGCCCTGGGTTGATTCGCCCTGGGTTGATTCGCTGAGCAGGGATTAATCGCAGTCGAATTGTGATCTGAGGCTCCGGCGGGAAGCGGTTAGGCTAGGGCCGATGGTTCCGTTCTGGTTCACGCTGTCCGCATTGTGTTTCACCGGTGCGGCGGTGCTGCTGTACGTCGACATAGGCCGCCGCCGTGGCCTGGGCCGCCGGCGCAAGTCGTGGGCCCGCGCGCACGGCTTCGACTACGAGACGGAATCGAACGAGATCGTCGACCGCTGGAAGCGCGGTGTCATGTCCACCGTCGGCGACGTGTCGGCCCGCAACGTGGTGCTCGGGCAGATCCGTGGCGAGGCGGTCTACGTCTTCGACCTCGAGGACGTCGCTACGGTGATCGCCCTGCACCGCAAGGTCGGCACCAACGTCGTGCTGGATCTGCGGCTCAAGGGCATCAAAGAACCGCGGGAGAACGACATCTGGCTGCTGGGCGCGATCGGGCCGCGGATGGTGTACTCCAACAACCTCGACGCGGCCCGCCGCGCCTGCGACCGGCGGATGGTGACCTTCGCCCACACGGCTCCCGAATGCGCCGAGATCATGTGGAACGAGCAGAACTGGACGCTGGTGGCGATGCCGATCTCCTCCACCCGGGCGCAGTGGGACGACGGACTGCGCGCGGTGCGTCAGTTCAACGATCTGCTGCGCGTGCTTCCGCCGATCCCGGCTCAGGCCGCCGCGCAGTCCAC
>JBAXCK010000119.1:0-9529 GCA_037141465.1 Mycobacteriaceae bacterium
CCGTCACGGCTGGGCCCACATCCGGCACTGGGTGGTGATCGGGTCGCACGCCACCGGGGTGTTGACCCAGCCGCCGTAGGACCCCGGAATGTCCCAGGTGTTCATCAGCTGGCCGTTCCACGGCGCCGGCTGGCAGCCGCTCTGATTGAGCACGCCGACGCACGGACTCGCCGAGGCGCCGGGCGCGATGAGCAGTGCGGCGACGGCACCCCCCACCATCGCCGTCGCCGCACTGAGTGTGAGTCCTGTCAGACCGAGTCTTCTCATCTCGCCTCCCCCTTCAAGGCCTACGTTAGAGCAGGGGTCCGACAAAATGCCGCTCCCGCCGGGTAGGCGTAATCTCCTGCTGTGGTTTTCACCTACTCACGCCTGGCTCTGGCTATCGCCCTGACGCTCATGCTGTCGGCATGCGGTGGAACGCCAAAACCCGTAGGGAACAACGCGGCCTGCGACCCACCGAATGACAGGTACTGCAACGCCGTGACCGGCGATCTCATCGATGTCGCACTCAGCGATCTGCATCCGACGCAACCGTCACTGGGCTACGACGAGGTCTTCGCCCGCGTCGGCCGCTACACCCTCGGTGCCGCCGGGGCGCCGAGTCCGGTATTCGACGCGTGGTGTCTGGCGAACGGGCAGAAGGGAGTGAAATCAGCCGGACCCGGCGCCAAGATCAGCGACTCGGCCTCGTTCAACTGCGAGGTACCTCTGGGCTCTGAGACCCCCGATACGACGGCCGGAATGAAAACCGCCGTGGTCGGACCGGGCGGCAAGCTATATCTCACCGACGGCCATCACACACTGACGTCGTTCTGGGAAGCAGCCGGCGGCGGACCGAGCACGCATCTGCGGCTGAAGCTGTCCGGGAATCTGAAAGATCTTTCGCCCGATGCATTCTGGAAGGAAATGCAATCCATGGGTTGGGCCTGGCTGCGCGATGCCGACGGCAATCCGGTCAGCCCCGAACAGCTTCCCGCCAACCTCGGCTTGAAGAGCTTCGCCAATGACCGCTACCGCGGCGTGATGTACTTCCTGCGCGATATCAGCTATTTCCAGGACGACAGCATCCCGCCGTTCCAGGAGTTCTACTGGGGCTTCTGGCTGCGCGGACAGACCGACCCGGGGCTGCGTCTGGAGAACTTCGATCTCAAGGACGTGACGTCCTATCACGCCCTGCTGGGCAACATCGCAAGGGCGATGATCGCGCTGCCCGACGACACCAAGATCGAAAGCCTCACCGCCAAACAGCTCGGCAAGCTGAACTCGTTCGGGCAGAAGGAATTCGACGCCCTCGTCGCACCGCTGGACTCGCCCAAACCGGGAAAGCTCACCTACTCGATGACGTACAAGGCGACTCACGGCTAATGCTGATGCGCTCACAAAGAAAGGCCCGCCTCCGAGCGACAACCCCACGGTGTCGCTCGGAGGCGGGCACTTGACCTGCCGAGTTAGTTGTTCTCGGCAGACCTCCCCCCTGGCTTGCCCATTGCCGCGTCGCGGTCCGCCTCGCTGAAGCCGAAGTCCCGGCCGGCGCGGGCCGCTTTCATCACGCCCGAGGTCACCCGGTACGCCGCCCGGTTGGCGTTGTAGGACTTGTCGTCGTACACCATCGCCTTGCGCCGCTCCATGCCCATGGCCACCGCGACGCCGACGGCGTCGATGTTCGCGCCGAGGAAGATGAACTCCCAGCCGTAGGTCTTCTGCTGCTGGGTGATCAGCGTCTTGACGCGGTCCAGGGTCCACTGCCGGCTGGCGTTCTCGCAGCCGTCGGTCATGATCAGGCAGATCACCCGGCCGGGACGCTGGTCCTCGGGCTGGGCGGCCAGCATCTGGCCCACCTCGGTGATCAGCCGGCCGGTCGCGTCCAGCAGCGCCGTCTGACCGCGGGGCACGACGACGAACTCCGGCACCGAGGCGATCGGCGTCGGCGGGTAGAGCACCTCGTACTCGGTGTCGAACTGGGCCAGCATCACCTCGCAGACACCCGGCTCGCCGCACTGATCGGCGATCAGTTCACGCCAGCCGTCCTCGGTGGCCGCCTTGGAGGCCGCCATCGAACCGGAGCGGTCCAGCAGGGCCGCGATCAGGGTCTTGGTGGAATCGGTCATGTATCGCCCTTTCGTCGGGCAGGCAGCAGCCACCGAAAGCAAAGCTCCGAGTGTCCCCCGACTGCGCTGAATGCGGCCCCCCGTTGAACTTGGCCGCAACTCCAATTATACCACGTGATCAGCGGTTACGCCGGTCGGCGAGCTCGCTCAGAGCCTCCCGCAGCACCGGATCCAACCGCTCGGGTTCGATCGCCGCGAAGGCTTCGAGTTCGGCGATCATCGCCGGCGCCCAGAACGACCGCAGGTGTCTGGCGACCCGCTCGACGGCCTGATCATGCGGCAGCGCGGCGTTGTTGCGGGCGATCTCATGGCCCATCCGGATCAGTGTGTCGATCTGCACGCCCGCGCCTCATCGAGTGCGATCGGGCCACGGCTGCTGGGGCTGACCTCGACCGCGGTCACCTTGTACTCCGGGCAGTTGGTGGCCCAGTCGGAGTATTCGGTGGTGACGACGTTGGCGCCGGTGAGCGGGAAGTGGAAGGTGGTGTAGACGACGCCGGGCGGCACCCGCTGCGAGATGTGCGCACGCATGGTCGTCGACCCGACCCGGCTGGCCAGCGTCACCCAGGTGCCGTCGGCGATACCGCGCGTCTCGGCGTCGGCCTCGTGGATCTCCAGCAGGTCCTCGTCGTGCCAGGCGACGTTGGCGGTGCGGCGGGTCTGCGCACCGACGTTGTATTGGCTGAGGATCCGGCCGGTGGTCAGCAATAGCGGGAAGCGCCGGGTGCTGCGTTCGTCGGTCGGCACATACGGCGTCAGCTGGAAGGCGCCGTCGCCGCGGACGAACCTCTCGACGTGCATGATCGGCGTGCCCAGCGGGTGCTCGGCGTTGCACGGCCACTGCACGCTGCCCACCTCGTCGAGCAGGGCGAAGGACACCCCGGCGAAGGTCGGCGTCAGGGTGGCGATCTCGTCCATGATCTGCGCGGCCGAGTCGTAGTGCATGTCGTAGCCCAGTGCGGCGGCCAGCTCGCAGGTGATCTCCCACTCCTGCTTGCCGGTGCGCGCCGCCATCACCGGGCGCACCCGGTTGATGCGGCGCTCGGCGTTGGTGAAGGTGCCGTCCTTCTCCAAGAACGACGTGCCGGGCAGGAAGACGTGCGCGTAGCGAGCGGTCTCGTTGAGGAACAGGTCCTGGACGATCAGCAGCTCGAGTGATTCGAGTGCCTTCTGCACGTGGTGGGTGTTGGGGTCGGACTGTGCGACGTCCTCACCCTGAATGTAGAGCGCACGGAAGTCCCCGGAGATGGCGGAGTCGAACATGTTCGGGATCCGCATTCCCGGTTCGGCCTGCAGGGTGGTGCCCCACAGCGCCTCGAACTGTTCGCGCACCGCGGTGTCGGACACGTGACGGTAGCCGGAGAACTCGTGCGGGAACGATCCCATGTCGCAGGAGCCCTGCACGTTGTTCTGCCCGCGCAGCGGGTTGACGCCCACCCCGTCGCGGCCGATGCTGCCGGTCACCATGGCCAGGTTGGCCATCGCCATCACCATGGTGGAGCCCTGCGAGTGTTCGGTGACGCCCAGGCCGTAGTAGATGGCCGAGTTCGGCCCGGCGGCGTACAGCCTTGCCGCGGCGCGGATCTCGTCGGCCGGAACCCCGGAGACCTCTTCGACGGCCTCGGGGCTGTTCTCCGGCCGGCGGATGAACTGCTCCCACTCGCGGTAGAGGCTCGCGTCGCAGCGCGTGGCGATGAACTCGGTGTCGGCCAGCCCCTCGTCGATGATCGTGTGCGCCATCGCGTTGACGACGGCGACGTTGGTGCCCGGCAGCAGTTGCAGGTGGTGGTCGGCGACGATGTGCGGTGAGCGCACCAGGTCGATGCGGCGCGGATCGACGACGATCAGCCGCGCGCCTTCGCGCAGCCGCCGCTTCATCCGCGAGGCGAACACCGGGTGCGCGTCGGTGGGGTTGGCGCCGATCACCATGATGACGTCGGCGGATGCCACCGACTTGAAGTCCTGGGTGCCCGCCGAGGTGCCGAACGTCTGCTTGAGGCCGTAGCCGGTCGGTGAGTGGCAGACCCGCGCGCAGGTGTCGACGTTGTTGTTGCCGAAGGCCGTACGCACCATCTTTTGCACCACGAACACCTCTTCGTTGGTGCAGCGCGAGGAGGTGATGCCGCCGATGCTGTCGACGCCGTGGCGGGCCTGGATCTCGGCCAGCCGCCGCGCCGCGTAGCCGATGGCCTCCTCCCAGGAGGCCTCGCGCCACGGTTCCTCGATGGTGTCGCGGATCATCGGGGTGGTGATGCGGTCGGGGTGGGTGGCATACCCCCACGCGAAGCGGCCCTTGACGCACGAGTGGCCCTCGTTGGCGCCGCCGTCCTTATAGGGCACCATCCGCACGAGTTCGTCGCCGCGCAGTTCGGCTTTGAACGAGCAGCCCACCCCGCAGTAGGCGCACGTGGTCAGCACCGTGCGGGTGGGGGTGCCGAGGTCGATGACGCTCTTCTCCGACAGCGTCGCCGTCGGGCAGGCCTGCACGCACGCCCCGCAGGACACGCATTCACTGTCGAAGAAGTTGGTGCCGCCGGGGCTGACCTTCGAGTCGAAGCCGCGGCCGACGATCGTCAGCGCGAGGGTGCCCTGGATCTCGTCGCAGGCACGCACGCAGCGGCTGCACACGATGCACTTGGACTCGTCGAAGCTGAAGTACGGGTTGGAGTCGTCGGTGGGGGCGTCGAGGTGGTTCTCCCCGGCCCCCTCTCCATCAACACCGCCGTAGCGCACCTCGCGCAGGCCGACGACGCCGGCCATGTCCTGCAGTTCGCAGTCGCCGTTGGCCGGACACGTCAGGCAGTCCAGCGGGTGATCGGAGATGTAGAGCTCCATGACGTTGCGGCGCAGCCGCTCCAGCCGGGGTGTCTGGGTGTGCACCACCATGCCGGGTTCGACCGGGGTGGTGCACGAGGCGGGGGTGCCCTTCTTACCGTCGATCTCCACCAGGCACAGCCGGCAGGATCCGAACGGCTGCAATGAGTCGGTGGCGCAGAGTTTGGGCACCGCCATGCCGGCTTCGGCGGCCGCCCGCATCACCGAGGTGCCGGCGGGAACGGTGACGGCGGCGCCGTCGACCTGCAGGGTGATCTGCTGGTCGGAGGCGCACCGCGGCGTGCCGTAGTCGGGTTCGTTGAGAAGGGTCATCGGAAGTCCTCCCCGAAGTGGCGCAGTGCGCTGCGCACCGGCAGCGGGGTCAGCCCGCCCATGGCGCACAACGATCCGTCGGTCATCGTCTCGCACAGCTCCTCGAGTAATTCCAGGTTACGTTCCCTGTCCACCCCGGCGGTGATCTTGTCGATGACCTCCACCCCGCGGGTCGAGCCGATGCGGCAGGGTGTGCACTTTCCGCAGGACTCGACCGCGCAGAACTCCATCGCGAAGCGGGCCTGGGCGGCCATGTCGACGGTGTCGTCGAAGACGACGATCCCGCCGTGGCCCAGCATCCCGCCGACGGCGGCCAGCGCCTCGTAATCCATCGGCACGTCCAAGGCGGATTCGGGCAGGTACGCCCCGAGCGGGCCGCCGACCTGCACCGCGCGCACCGGCCGCCCGGAGCGGGTGCCGCCGCCGAAGTCCTGCACCAGTTCGCGCAGGCTCACCCCGAAGCCCACCTCGACGATGCCGCCGCGGGCGATGTTGCCGGCCAACTGGAACACACTCGTGCCGCGGGAGCGGTCCACACCGATCGCCTGATAGACCGCGGGCCCGCCGGCGAGGATCTGCGGCACCGCGCTCAGTGTGATGACGTTGTGCACCAGGGTCGGCTTGCCGAACAGTCCGGCCAGCGCGGGGATCGGCGGTTTGGCGCGCACCATGCCGCGCTTGCCCTCCAGGCTCTCCAGCATGGCGGTCTCCTCGCCGCACACATAGGAGCCCGCACCTTCGACCACGCGGACGTCGAAGGCACGACCACTGCCGAGCACGTCGGCGCCCAGCCAGCCGTCGACGCGGGCGATGTCGACGGCGGTGCGCAGGGTGGCGATCGCCGAGGGGTATTCCGAGCGCACGTAGATCAGGCCGTGGCTCGCCCCGAGTGCGGTGCCGGCGATCGCCATGCCCTCCAGCAGGGTGAAGGGGTCGCCCTCCATGAGCATGCGGTCGGCGAAGGTGCCGCTGTCGCCCTCGTCGGCGTTGCAGCAGATGTACTTCTGCTCCGAGTCGGCCTCGAGCACGGTGCGCCATTTGATGCCGGCCGGGAAGCCCGCGCCGCCGCGGCCGCGCAGGCCCGAGGCCAGCACGTCGCCGACGACGGCGTCGGCCGGTTTGGCCAGCGCGTTGGTCAGCCCGGCCAGTCCGCCGCACGCGCGGTAGGCGTCGAGGTCCAGTGGGTCGTTGACGCCGACGCGGGCGAAGCTGAACCGCTGCTGTCGGGCGAGCCAGCCGATCTCGGTGACCAGTCCGTGGCACAGGGGGTGCGCGGCGCCGTCGAGCATGCCCGCATCGAGAAGCGACTCAACGTCGTTTACTGCCACCGGGCCGTAGCCGACCCTGCCGCCGCGACCCTCAGCGGTCTCGACTTCCACGAACGGTTCGAGCCAGAGCATGCCGCGTGAACCGTTGCGGACGATCTCGGCGCCGCAGAGTTCGGCGATGCGCGCGGCGACGTCGTCAGCGCCCACCGACCGCGCCGCGGAGTCACCGGGGACGTACACCCGCGCGGTCATCGGGACTCCTCCCATGCGAAGGCCACCGCGGCATTGAGCGCGGCGATGTCGCAACGCCCGATCAGCCTCCCGTTCACCATCGCCGCCGGGCCCAGCGCGCAGTTGCCCAGGCAGTACACCTTGGCGAATTCCACTGCGTCACTGGGTGTCTCGCGCTGCGCCTCACTCCACAGCGAGCGGGCACCCTGCGCCTGGCAGGCCTCGGCGACGCACACCTGGGCGATCACGGCCGGCGGCGGGGTGCGCCGCAGATCGTGGTAGTAGCTGACGACGCCGACCACCTCGGCGCGGCTGACGTTGAGGAATTCGGCGACCACATCCAGCGACTCCTCGCTGACGTAGCCGACGGCCTGCTGGATGCGTTGCAAACACGGCAGGATGAGGCGCTCCTCGGCCGGCATCGCGGCGAGAAGTTCGGCCACTGTCACCCCGTCACCGTCCAGAACACCAGGCTACCTGCAGCCCGGTGTCAGGCGTTCGCGCTCACCACGTAGAGATCACCGGCAACCGGCAGTGTGACGAAGAAGTGGCCGGTGTCGATCGACGCCGCCGGCGGCGGAGCGAAGTCGCCGACGAAGAGCCGGGTGATGCCGGCGGCCGCGACGATCACCAGCGTGGTCGCCGCGCCGGTCACCTCGCCGAAGGCCTGGGCGAAGATGTTGTCGCCGAAGAGCGCGCCCACTCCCCTGCCGAGGGCGAACCCGAGGGCGGCCTGCAGGCCGAACTCGGTCAGCACCGAGTGCAGCGCCACATCGAGCAGGTCGTTGCTCGGCATGGCGCTCAGCGCTCCGATTCCCAGCGTGCTCACCAGCTGGGCCACCGTGGTGTCGGCCAAAAGTGACGTCACCGCCGCGTAGGTCGCCTGCCCGACGGCCACGTTGAGGATCGGGATGTCGACGACACCGCCGCGCATCAGGTTCACCACCGCGACTGAGGCCAGTTGACCGACGGCTTTGCGGATCCCGGAGTCGCCGAACACCGAGGAGACCAGTTCCGGGATGGTGGCGCCCAGTGCCGCCCGGTAGGTGGAGTTGGTCACCAGCGTGTACAGCGCGCCGCCGCCGTCGGTGCCGTCGAGCGCACTGCTGACGACGCCGTCGACGGTGTCGGTCAGCACGGCGTTCATGCCCGGGTAGTCGAGGAAGCCGGTGACCGCGGTGCCGACGTAGGTCGCCAGGGCCCGCGCCGTCGGCTCCTCGATGACCGTGCCGCCCCACCGGGCCAGTGCACCGGTCACGTCGATCGCCAGCTGTGCGGTGGTGTTGCCCAGCGCGCGCCGCACCGCCGGGTCGTTGAGCAACGCCTTCAACGCCGGGCCGGTGGCATCGGCGACCGGGGCGCCGGCGGTCAGGTCGCGTGCGATCTGTCCGAAGGCGACGGCCAATGCCGCCCGCACTGCCGGTGCGCCGAGCAGGTTCATCGGAATGCCGCCGAGTGCGGAGGCCAGACCGTCGCGGAATCCGGGGGTGGCCAGCAGCCCGGCCACCGCCTGGCCGGCATCTCCGCCCAGGGGTACGGCGACGATGCCGCCGATCAGCTGCTGCACCGCGGCGTTGCTCATCACCGTCGCGAAGGTGTCGCTGAAACCGCGGCCCACGGCCGCGATCACGCGGGTGTCAGCCAGCAGTGTGCTGACGCTGCGTGTGACGGTGGTGCCGACGGCGTCCTGCACGGTCGGCACCGGCACCTGGGGCACTCCGAAAACCCCCCGCAGGGCGTTGGCCGCGCTGATGGCGACCGCGTCTCGGATCTCCGGCTGATCCAGCAGGGTGGCGAACGTAGTGCCGACGGTGCGGGCGGCGGCGTCCCCGAGCGCGGGATCGTTCAGCAGCCGGCTGACGATGTCACCCACCCGCTGCCGGATGTCGGCCGACTCCGGGCTGTCGCCCAGCAGCGCGGCCGCGACCGCCTGACCGAAGCCGTCCCCGACAAGTGCCGGCACACCGAGCGAACGGCCGGCCGCCGGATTCCACGACGGACCGATGTTGCCGAGCAGGACCGACACCGCACCGGCGGTGGCGTTGGACACTGCCAGTTGCACGCCGTCGTCGGCCAGGAACGAGTTGATCCCGGTCTGCAGCGGCGTGCCGAGCTGATCGTTGATCAGCTGATCGAAGGTGTAGTTGCCCAGAGCAAGTTCAAGCAGCAGCCGTGTGGTGTCCCATCCGCTCGGGATCCCGGGAAGGTTGGCGAGGAAGGCGTCGAAGGAGGCGCGGATCGGCGCACCCTGGGTGTCGCTGAAGGCGAGGTTTACCCAGGTGGCGGTCGCGTTGCCGACGGCGACGCCTACTTGTGCGGGCGCGCCGGCGCCGGTGAGCTGGCCGGAAACGATGTCCGAGATTCCCTGGAGCACAACGGGATCGCTGGCGAGCCTGTCGACCTCCGGTGAAACGGTGCCGTTGAAGATCCAGTCGGCCAGGCCGTCGACGAAGATCGGCGCGATGTGTCCCACCAGCGGCGCCAGACCGGAGTCGGGAAAGTACTGACGCACGAATTCCTCCGCGAACGCGGAGATCAGCGGGTCGAGGATCGAGCCGAGCGAGGCGCCGGCCACGGGTGGGGCGGCAACCGCAGCCGGCGCGGCCACGGCGGCGGCCATGGGTGCGGCCATGGGTGCTGCGAATTCGCGGCGGGTGACCGCCGCAGCCGCCCACACCATCGGCAGCGCCGCCGGAGCGGTGGGATCGGCTCGGCGAGCGGGACGGGTCGCGAGCGGATCGGGCGCACCCGCTATCGCCGCGCTCATTGCCGCGC
>JBAXCK010000120.1:0-9515 GCA_037141465.1 Mycobacteriaceae bacterium
GAGACTGAGGAGCCGGCGGAGCCGGAGGTCGAGCAGTCCCCAGATGAAGAGCCCGAAGAGCCCGAGCCCGCGCTCGTCGCCGACGTTCACGACGAGAAGCCGGCGAGGCGCGGGCCGACGCTGCGGCGCCTGCTGTGGGGCGTCGGAAGCCGGGACTGACGTCCGGTGACCGAGCCGCCTTCGGGACCCCACGAGCAGCCCCCGTTTACTCCGCTGTACTTCCCGCCGACACCGGGCTATCCGGTGCCCGGTTATCCCGGATACTTCAACGCACCCTACGGCCGCCACCCCGTCACCGGTGAGCCGCTGTCGGAGAAGTCGAAGGTGATCGCCGGTCTGTTGCAACTATTGGGTCTCATCGGTGTGCTGGGCATCGGACGGATCTACATCGGCGACACCGCCCTGGGGATCACCCAGCTCGTCAGCGGGCTGCTGCTGGGTATCGCGACGTGTGGAGTGGGATTCGTACTCCCGGTGATCTGGGGCATCATTGATGCTGTGCTGATCTTCAGCGACAAGGCACGCGACGCCCAGGGCAGGCCACTTCGCGATGGGCTCTGACCCCGATCTGCGCGGCGGACGCCTCGCCGCCGTGGGCGCCGGCGTCCTGGCGCTCGGTGCGCTGGGCTATGTGGGTCTGGTGGATCCGCATCGGCCCGGATCACCCTTCCCGCCGTGTCCGTTCAAACTGATCACCGGTTTGAACTGTCCGGCCTGCGGCGGTCTGCGGATGACTCACGACCTGCTGCACGGCGATCTGGGCGCCGCCGCCGTCGACAACGTTTTCCTACTCATCGGACTGCCACTGCTGGGCATGTGGTGGCTGTGGCGACGCCGCCGCGGCCTTCCCGCCTTCCCGCCCGCCGCGGTCGCGGTCATCGCGGTGGCCGCCGTCGTGTGGACGGTCGTTCGCAACCTGCCCGGATTCCCGCTCGTACCCACGGTGCTGGACCCGTAGACTCAGCCGTCGTGACGCGCCGCGGAAAGATCGTCTGCACTCTGGGGCCGGCCACCGGCACCGACGAGATGGTGAAGGGTCTTGTCGAAGCCGGCATGGATGTGGCGCGTCTGAACTTCAGCCACGGTGACCACAGTGACCACGAGGCCGCCTACCGGCGGGTGCGGTGGGCCGCAGACGTGACCGGCCGGGCGGTCGGCGTGCTCGCGGACCTGCAGGGCCCCAAGATCCGCCTGGGCCGGTTCGCCGAAGGGTCCACCGTGTGGGCCAACGGCGAGACGGTCCGCATCACCGTCGCCGACTGCGAGGGCAGCCACGACCGGGTCTCCACCACCTATAAGCAACTTGCCGACGATGCCCGCCCTGGTGACCGACTTCTGGTCGACGACGGAAAAGTGGGCGTCGTGGTGGATCGCGTCGACGGCGACGACGTGGTGTGCACCGTCACCGAGGGCGGACCGGTCAGCAACAACAAGGGCCTGTCGATGCCCGGCATGAAGTTCTCCATTCCTGCCCTCTCCGAGAAGGACATCGGGGACCTGGAGTTCGCGCTGAATCTCGGCGTGGACATGGTCGCGCTGTCGTTCGTGCGGTCCCCGTCGGATGCGAGTCTGGTGCACGCGGTGATGGATCGCGTCGGACGCCGCGTACCGGTCATCGCGAAGCTTGAGAAGCCCGAGGCCGTCGACAACCTCGAGGCGATCGTGCTCGCCTTCGACGCGATCATGGTGGCGCGCGGAGATCTGGGTGTCGAGCTTCCCCTCGAAGAGGTGCCGCTGGTGCAGAAGCGCGCGATCGAAATCGCACGGGAGAACGCCAAGCCGGTGATCGTTGCCACCCAGATGCTGGAGTCGATGATCGACAACTCCCGGCCCACGCGGGCGGAGGCATCCGATGTCGCCAATGCCGTTCTGGACGGTACCGACGCGGTGATGCTGTCCGGTGAGACCTCGGTGGGCAAGTTCCCGTTGGAAGCGGTGCGCACCATGGCGCGGATCGTCACCCGCGTCGAGCAGGACTCGACCGGTGCGCCACTGGCGCACGTTCCCCGAACCAAGCGCGGCGTGATCTCCTACGCCGCCCGCGACATCGGCGAGCGACTCGACGCCAAGGCGCTGATCGCCTTCACGTCATCGGGTGACACCGTCCGCCGGCTGGCTCGGCTGCACAGCCGGATCCCGCTGCTGGCGTTCGTCACCCAACCGCAGCTGCGCAGCAGGCTTGCGTTGAGCTGGGGGACTGAGACATTCATCGTCCCGGAAGCCGGCAGCACCGACGACATGGTCCGTCAGGCCGACCAGGCTCTCCTGCAACTTGATCGTTACGAGCGTGGCGACCTGGTCATCATCGTCGCGGGTGCTCCACCGGGCACAGTAGGCTCGACGAACCTCATTCACGTCCACCGGATCGGGGAGGACGACCACTAGGGAAGCGCGGAGAACAGTGGCGAGATCGGACTTCGACGAACTGCTGGCGATCCTCGAGTTGTCCCCACTGGGAGCCGACGTATTCGCAGGGCGGCACCCCCGAAAGAACCCGGTGCGCACCTTCGGCGGGCAGCTGATGGCGCAGGCCTTCGTCGCGGCCAGCCGCACGTTGAAGCACGACCTGCCGCCTAGCGCACTGTCGGTGCATTTCATCGCCGGCGGTGACCCGTCGGCGGACATCGAATTCCATGTCGTCCGGCTGCGTGACGAGCGCCGCTTCGCCAACCGGCGCGTCGACGCGATGCAGGGTGACAATCTGCTCGCGACGGCGCTGGTGTCCTACCTCTCCGGCGGTCACGGACTGGAGCACAACTCCGAGATGCCGAAGGTGCCGGCACCAGAGACGCTGCCCACCATCGACGAGTTGCTCGTCGGGTATGAGAAAGTCGTGCCGGCGTTCGTGACCGCGCTGCGGCCCATCGAGTGGCGTTACACCAATGACCCCGCCTGGATCATGCGCGACAAGGGCGAGAGCACGGGGCGGAACCGGGTGTGGCTCAAGGCCGATGGCGTGATCCCCGATGACCCGGTGCTGCACAACGCGGCGATGATCTACTCCTCGGACACCACCGTGCTGGACTCGATCATCACCACGCACGGCCTGTCGTGGGGATGGGACCGCATCTTCGCCGTCACCATCAACCACTCGGTGTGGTTTCACCGCCCGGTGAACTTCTCGGACTGGGTCCTGTACTCGACGGCGTCGCCGGTCGCCGCGGAGTCGCGGGGACTGGCCACCGGGCATTTCTTCGATCAGGCCGGCCAGGTGGTCGCGACGGTCACGCAGGAGGGGATCGTCAAACACTTCCCGGACTCTGCCGGCTGATCAGCGTCCCGGCTGGCTCGGGTTGCTGAACCGGCTCTCCACCGAGCTGCGGAACTCATCGGAACACATCTGGACCTTCTCGCGGTCCTGGCCGGCCTGTTGCAGGCAGTCGAAGTAGTCGTTGGCCCCGACTTGTTTGAACAGGCCCACCCACACGGCGATGAACGACAGGCCGGCGATCACCGCGACGACACCGAGGACGATCCCGGCAAGCGCCACCCCACCGTTGTCGGCCTCGCCGCGCTTGACTCTGGCGCGGCCGAGGAAGCCCAGCACGACGGCGACCAGGCCGAGGACGATGCCGCCGATGATGCTGAACGAGGACACCAGCGCGACGATCGCGGTGACCAGTGCCCCGATCCCCAGACCATTGCGGGGTGCGGGGGTGTAGTCGCCGTAGGGCATCGGCGGCGGGTAGCCGCCGGGGTAGGGGCCACCCGGATAGCCGCCGGGGTAGGGACCCGGGGGATAGGCGTAGGGGTGGGGCGCCGGAGGTACGGGGACCGGCCCGGAGAGGGTGGGGTTTTCTCTGCCGGCGGACCAGTCGGGAGGCGTCTCGGTCATCGGCAGAAGGGTACCCGGCGCGGGTTCCCCTCAACGGCGAAGGGCGCGGACCGCGGCTGTCTCCAGCGGCGATCCGCGCCCTTTGCTGTCAGAGCGGGTCAGCGGGCGCCGAGTGCCTCACCGACGGCGGTCCGGACCTCGTTACCGGCCTTGCGGATACCGAACGCGGCGATCACCTCGAAGACACCGAGCACGATCAGCCAGATGCCGATCACCATGGTCAGCGTCCCCAGCGAGGAGATCGGATACGCCATCACGATGATGCCGGCGATCAGGGTGATGACACCCAGGAAGATCTGCCATCCGCGGCCCGGGGTGGTTTCGTCGCTGATGGCCGATGCGGCCTCGGCGACCCCGCGGAAGATGAACCCTATGCCGATCCAGAGGGCCAGCAGCCAGACGGCGTCCCCGAAGTGGCGGAAGCACAACACCGCGAGCACCAGGGAGGCGGCGCCGCTGATGAACATCAGCGCACGCCCGCCGCCGGAGATGTGCAGGGTGAAGGCGTGGAATACCTGCGAGATACCGGTCACCAGCAAATAGGCGCCGAAGAACGCGGCGGCGAGCACGATCGTCGCACCGGGCCACCGCAGGACCATCGCGCCGAGGATCACCGAGAGGATGCCGGTGAGAAGGACCGACTTCCAGAGGTGACCGCTGAATACTTTTCCAGTGGTAGTAGTCATGGCGCAAAGCTTAGGCGACCTCCGCGACGAATCCGGCGGCCGTACATTGCGATTGGGTCACCGACCGGTTGCGCTGTGGGTTCGCTGACTATCGACTAATGTCCGGCCAACGGCATCCGGCAGAAAGGGCAACCGTGATCACAGATCAGAGGTCGACGTATGAGAAGCCGGTGCGGTGGTGGCGCGCCGCGGCGATCGTGGCGGTTGCCGCATCGCTGAGTCTCTCCGGCTGCTCCAAGGCCGGCGAATCAGGGTCTTCGGGAGCCGCCGGCGCCGGAGTCAAGGCGCCGAAGGTCGAGGAGATCTCCGCGACCGTGCCGGAGGACATCCGCAGCTCCGGAAAGCTCATCGTCGGAGTCAACATCCCTTACAAACCGAATGAGTTCAAGGACGAGAAGGGCACGATCGTCGGCTTTGACGTCGACCTGATGAACGCTGTCGCGTCGACCCTCGGTCTGACGGCCGAGTACCGCGAGGCCGACTTCGCCAAGATCATCCCCTCTATTCAGGGCGGCACCTACAACGTCGGAATGTCCTCGTTCACCGACAACAAAGAGCGCGAGAAGCAGGTCGACTTCGTCACCTACTTCTCGGCGGGTACCCAGTGGGCTCAGCGTTCGGGCGGGGGTGTCGACCCGAATAACGCATGCGGTAAGAAAGTCGCGGTCCAGGCCACGACGGTCCAGGAGACCGACGAATTGCCGGCCAAGAGCAAAGCCTGTGTCGACGCCGGCAAGCCGGAGATCCAGATCGTGAAGTTCGACGGCCAGGACTCGGTGACCAACGCCGTAGTGCTCGGACAGGTCGACGCGATGTCGGCGGACTCGCCGGTCACCGCGTACGCCATCAAGGAGACCAACGGCAAGCTTGAGGCCGCGGGTCAGATTTTCGATTCGGCACCCTACGGCTGGCCGGTGCAGAAGGGTTCGCCGCTGGCGCAGTCGCTGCTGAAGGCACTCGAGCATCTCATCGAGACCGGTGACTACAAGACCATCGCCGCGAAGTGGGGTGTGGAGTCGGGAATGATCGAGAAGCCGGTCATCAATGGGGCGGTCAGCTGACGCCGGTGACCGCGGCGCAGCCGGCTGCAGCAGCCATCGACGCCGTTCCACTGCGGCATCCGTGGAGGTGGGTGAGCGGGGCCCTCATCGTTGGTCTTGTCGGGCTGTTCATCTACGGAGCGGCTACGAACAAGGCCTACGGGTGGTCGACCTACGCCGAGTACCTGTTCAACGAACGAATTCTGCTCGGCGTGTGGAACACCCTGCAGTTGACGGTCTACGCGATGGTCCTCGGTGTCGTGCTGGGGATCGTGCTGTCGGTTATGCGACTGTCAACCAACCCGGTGTTCCGGTCGGTGGCATGGGCGTTCCTGTGGATCTTCCGCGGAACGCCGGTGTATGTGCAGCTGATCTTCTGGGGTCTGATGCCGACGATCTATCAGAACGTCCAGTTGGGCGTTCCGTTCGGGCCGTCGCTGCTGCACATCAATCTGCAGAACCTGTCCATCCCGTTTCTGCTCGCGGTGATCGGACTTGGCCTCAACGAGGCGGCCTACATGGCCGAGATCATCCGCGCCGGAATCACCTCCGTGCCCGAGGGGCAGACCGAAGCGTCGACCGCGCTGGGCATGTCGTGGGGGATGACCATGCGTCGAACGGTCCTGCCGCAGGCGATGCGCGTCATCATCCCGCCCACCGGTAACGAGCTCATCAGCATGCTCAAGACCACCTCGCTGGTTACCGCGGTGCCCTACTCCTATGACCTCTACAGCATCGCCTCGCGGGAGATCGCAGCGCGGATCTTCGAACCCGTACCGCTGCTGCTGGTGGCGGCCACCTGGTATCTGGTCATCACCAGTGCCCTGATGGTCGGCCAGCACTATCTCGAGAAGTACTTCTCCAAGGGGATCTCGCGGCAGCTGACGTCCAAACAACTCGAGGCGCTCGCCGATGCGCAGACCGAGGCGGGGCACGTATGACCCCGATGGTGCAGGCGGTGACGGTCTGCAAGAACTTCGGCGCACTACAGGTGCTCAAGGGCGTGACGTTGTCGGTCGAGCGCGGCCAGGTGCTCGTACTCGTCGGGCCTTCCGGCTCGGGCAAGTCGACTTTCCTGCGCTGCATCAACCACCTGGAGAGCGTCTCGGCGGGTCGGCTTTACGTCGACGGTGAGCTGGTCGGCTTTCGGGAAAGCCACGGCAAGCTCTACGAGATGTCGCCGCGTGACGCCGCTAAACAGCGGCGCGACATCGGCATGGTGTTTCAGCACTTCAACCTCTTCCCGCACCGCACCGCGCTGGACAACATTCTGGAGGCGCCGGTGCACGTCAGGGGGGTCAAGAAAGCCGAGGCGAGGGCGCGCGCCCGCGATCTGCTGGCCCGGGTGGGTCTTTCGGACAAGGCCGATGCCTACCCCGCCCAGTTGTCCGGCGGCCAGCAACAGCGGGTCGCCATCGCACGCGCGCTCGCGATGGACCCCAAGCTGATGCTTTTCGACGAACCCACCTCCTCGCTCGATCCCGAGTTGGTGGGTGAGGTGTTGGCCGTGATGAAGAAGCTGGCGGCCGCCGGGATGACGATGATCGTCGTCACCCATGAGATGGGCTTCGCCCGCGAGGTCGCCGACCAGCTGGTGTTCATGGACGGTGGGGTGATCGTGGAGAGTGGGACGCCGCGCGAAGTGCTCAGCAACCCGCGGCACGAGCGCACCCGGGCGTTCCTGTCGAAGGTGATGTAGTCCTAGCTGTCCTGATACACCTGGCGCACCGATTCCGTCGCCCATTCGGGTGTTGTCGGTGCCACCGCGGCTTTGCGGCCCAGCAGGTAGTAGGTGCGCATCACGCCCTTGCCCTTGATGTCGATCTCGCCACGTTCCTCGAGATCGAAGGCGTGACGTAATCTCTCGTAGACATCCTCGGGCACCTGGATGCGCCCCTCGGGATCGGTGGACTCCATCCGCGACGCCACGTTGACCGCGTCACCCCACACGTCGTAGAAGAACTTGCGCGCCCCCACCACGCCGGCCACCACCGGACCGGCGGCGATGCCCATCCGCATCGGCACCGGGGTGCCGCGCGGATCCCGGAGGTCGGCGACAGCCCGCTGCATATCGAGGGCGAGTGCGGCGAGCGCCTCGACGTGGTCGGCCCGAGGCGTGGGGACGCCGCTGACCACCATGTAGGCGTCGCCGGTGGTCTTGATCTTCTCCAGTCCGTGGCGATCGACCAGGCGATCGAAGGTGGTGTAGACCCGGTCAAGGAATCGGACCAGATCAGTGGGGGTCATCTCGCTGGCCCGTTCGGTGTAGCCGGCGATGTCGGCGAACAGGATCGACGCGTCATCGAAGCGTTCGGCGATGGTGCCGTGCCCCGGATCCTTGAGTTGCTCGGCGACGCTGACCGGGAGGATGTTCGCCAGCAGGGCCTCGGAGCGTTTGTACTCGACCTCCATCGCCGCCTCGGCACGCGACACCTCACGCATCGCGTACCAGACCGTAGCGAAGATCATCAGTGCGGCGCCCATTGTCGACACGACGAAACCTGCGTTGATCGCCCATCGCGGTTGCAGTCCGGTATCGCCGGGAACAAGGAACTGCATGGCGATCACCAGGCAGGCACCGATCGCGACCGTGGCGCCGGTGAGGACCACGTGGTCCATGCCGAGCACCAGCACCGCCAACGATGCTGACACCAGGTAGTAGAACTGCACGCCGGAGTCGGTGCCGAGCTGCCAGCCGACAAAAGTGAGCGACATGAACGCGATGACCACGAACACCACCGGGGAGAGAATCCCGCCGAAGCGATTCAGCAGCGGCATCAGGAGAAAGAGTGCTGCCGTGGCGAGGTTGATCAGACCGATGTGCAGCACACCGTGGCCGGTGATGGTCTGCAGCACGCCGAGGGTCGCGGTGACGAAGGCGGCCAGCCAGGCCGCGATATTGAGAATTCGTTGCGGCCGCGTGACGGAGTCCGCCCAGTGCTGATTGCGGGCCGGTGGACGGCGCTGCAGACGTTCACAATCGGAGCGCCGGAGACGGTTCTCCGAAAGAAATCGCCCAGCGAACTTTCGCTCGGACCTCACACAAGAAGCGTAGCCCCGCGCGGCGAATGCCTCCAACCAGGCGAACGTTCGGGGCAGACTACGTGCATGACGGTCCACCAGGTCCGCGTCGAGACCGATATCTCCGCCCCGCCGCAGCGGGTATGGGACCTGATCACCGACATCACGCTGATGCCGCGGTTCAGCAGCGAGTTGCAGAGCGCCGAATGGGATGACGGCTTCGATTCGCCGAGATTGGGTGCGCGATTCCTCGGGACGAATCGTCATCCGGCGATCGGGGAGTGGACGACGCTCTGTGTCGTCACCTGCTTCGAGGTTCCGCGCAGCTTCGGGTGGGCCGTCGGTGACGGCGACGAGCCGGCGGCGACGTGGAGATTCGACATCGAGCCCACTGGGGCGCAAACCCGCCTGCACTACACCGCACAACTGGGAGATGGGCCGTCCGGCGTGACGATGCTGATCGACCGGGATCCCGGCAGGGCCGACGAGATCATCGCCAAACGACTCAGGCAGTGGCGCGCCGGTATGGCGGCCACACTGGCGGGATTCAAGGAGCTCGCCGAAACCGGGTGAATTCACCGGTCAGTACGGACGCCGATCGCGACAGCTGCGTGCAACGCTCGACGCTGAGCGGCCACCGTCGACTTTCACCCCTCCCCAATTCTTCCCAAGCGGTCGCCGCGCGCCGATGGGGGTCAACTTTCAGTGCCCCGGCGTCGTGGTCGTCGTGAGCGGCAGAGGGTTTTCGTTGACGGTCTTTCCGAGCTGCATCGTCGCCAGCGCGGGTGCATGTGTGATCGACGCGCCCTTGGCGCTGACCGAAACGCCTCCCTCACCGTTGGCCATGCCGGCGTGAATCGCCAGGACGGACATCGCGCCGGCGGCGATCATTCCGGCAGTGACGGCGATGGAACGGACCACGGTCGATTGCTG
>JBAXCK010000121.1:0-9190 GCA_037141465.1 Mycobacteriaceae bacterium
GAGAACACCGAGAAGTTGGTGCCTGCACCGTCATAGGTGGCGCCCAGCGGGTAGGCGGTGCCCGGCCAGACAGTCGGTGGGGTCGGGGCCATCTGACGACCCTATCGACGGCGACGGGGGCCGCGGGCGGCTTCGGCCCTCACCACCAGCCGGTCGCCGCGCCCAACTGGCGGCCCAACTCGGGCGCCATGGTGCGCATGTAGGTCGCGGAGATGTGGTGGGCATCGTGATAGATCAGCACATTGCCCTCAATCGCGCGGCACTCGTCGGCGCGGCACACCGCGTCGCTCATGTCCAGCACTCGCAGCGACGGGAACTGCCGGGTGAAGTCGAGCGTCTGGTTGCGGTCCGAGAGAACCTTCGACCGTGCGATACCGCAGGACTGCGCATCGCCCCCCTTGGCCAGGCAGTCGGCCGGCAGGAAAGGCTTACCGTCGCGGACCAGCCACGGTGTGTCGCGCATCGCCAGCACAGGGATGCCATTGTCACTCAGCGTCTTCCAGATGCCGATGTAGGTCGACGGCATGACGTCGCCCGGCTGGATGTTCCACGGGCGCGTGGAGGTGGTGAAGACGAAGTCAGGATGGTCGGCGATCAGCCGGGCCATCACCCGGGTGTTCCACTCGCGACACTTGGGGTAGGGACGGTTGTCGCCCATCACCAGCGGCATTGTCTCGGTGGTCAGCGGACAGCCCATCTTCAGATAGGTGACCACCTTGAAGCCGTGCTCCCTGCCGAGCGTGTCCAGGGCGGTGATCCAGTGTTCGGCGTGTGAGCCGCCGGCCAGGGCGATGGTGCGGGTTGCCGACTGGTCTCCATAGGTGCAGGTGATGACCGCGGCGTTGTCGAAGTCGCTGATGCAGCCGTCGTTGGTCGACGGTGGCAGGTCGTCGGCGGCCTCCAGGACGGTGGGCCGGAACGGCAGCTGGGGGACCCTCGCCCCGTCGAGGAGTGCCCGGGCGCCCGGATAGTCGCCGGGAGCCAGCGAGGACAGTTCGGTACCGCTGGCCCGCAGCATGGCCACGTGATCGCGCCAGGTGAATGAAGTCGCCAGCAGACTGACTCCGAGCAGAACCACGACGATGCCGCCGGCGGTGCGACGCAGCCGGACCGACTCCGGGACGGTGGGGCCGTCGGGGCGCCGCAGGGGTTCCTCGACGAAGCGCATCGTCAGGTACGCCAGCACGCCGGAGAGCGCGAGGATCCCCAGACCGTCCCAGAACCCCGCATGTGGTGCTCCGGTGCC
This sequence comes from Mycobacteriaceae bacterium, assembly GCA_037141465.1. GTDB lineage: Bacteria > Actinomycetota > Actinomycetes > Mycobacteriales > Mycobacteriaceae > Mycobacterium. Next base: position 1,247 of record JBAXCK010000121.1, read on the forward strand.
GGCCAGCCAGAAGATCAGCAGCGGCCAGTGCCAGAGATAAAGGGCGTACGCCATCCCGCCGAGGGTCACCAGGGGGCCGGCGGCCAGCAGCCGGTTGGGCAACGGCATGCCGTCGGTCCTCGACGGCCGCGCGGTCAGGTTCGCGCCGGCGAGGATCAGCAACGCCGTCGCACCGACCGGAACGAGCGCCCACGGGCCGGGGAACTGTTTGACACCGTCGATCAGCGCGCCACAGGACAGGATGGTCAGCAGACCGATGCTGGCGAGCAGCGTCCGCAGCCACATCGGCCACGAGACGAACGGGATCGCGGCGCCGATGAGAACGCCGAGCAGAAGCTCCCACGCACGCGCGAAGCTGTTGTAGTAGGCGGTGGTCGGGTTGCTCTGATGGGCGATCACCGCGTAGACGAACGAGGCCACCGTGAGCGCGGTCAGCATGACGACGAACACCGGACGTAAGCGGGCGCCCAGACGGCGGCGGAGTGCGGCGGTGACGGCGAGCACCAGCAGGAGCAGACAGACGTAGAACTGGCCCTGCACCGACATCGACCAGATGTGCTGCAGCGGCGAGACCGCCTCACCCGCGCGCAGATAGTCTGACGCCGTCGCCGACAATTCCCAGTTCTGGTAGTAGCCGAGGCTCGCCAGGGCCTGATCGGCGAAGGTCTCCCACCGGGTCTGCGGCTGGACGAGGACCGTCAGCACGGCCGAGGCCGCCAGCACCACCACCAGTGCCGGCACCAGCCGGCGGACCAGCCGGCGCAGCCGGGGCCCCGGGTTCAGCGACGACCCGGGCAGCAGCGCACTGCGCAGCAGCGAACTGCCGAAGAAGAATCCCGACAGCGCCAGGAAGACGTCCACACCGCCGGACACCCGCCCGAACCACACGTGGAATACGGCCACCAACGCGATCGCCACCCCGCGCAGACCGTCGAGGTCGCGGCGGTAGACCACGGTGCGGCGGGCGCCGCCGGGGCTTTCGCCCACGTCGGGGAGCGCCGCCGTCGTCGGCGTGGGCGTTGGCGCTGGCAAGGTCAGGGTCGACATGATCGCTGGTCAATCTACCGGCCGCGCTCCACTACTCTCGGAGGCTGTGTCGGTGTTGAATCCGCAGCAGATCAGCGCCATCGACGCCGCGCACCTCTGGCATCCCTACGCCGCCATGGGCTCGGCCGCGATACCGCCGGTGGTCGCGGTCGGCGCCGACGGCGTCTGGCTGACGCTGGTTGCCGGCGACGGCTCGCAGGTGCGTGCCATCGACGCCATGGCGTCATGGTGGACGGCCATCCACGGGCACGGCCACCGGGTGCTCGACGCGGCGGTGAACGACCAGTTGCGCCGGATGAACCACGTGATGTTCGGCGGGCTCACCCACGAGCCCGCCGCCAGACTGGCGCAACTGCTCGTCGATATCACCCCGCAGGGTCTGGACACCGTGTTCTTCTCCGACTCCGGCTCGGTCAGCGTCGAGGTGGCGGTCAAGATGGCGCTGCAGTTCTGGCGCAGTGCCGGCCGCTACTCCAAGCGCCGCCTGATGACCTGGCGCGGCGGCTATCACGGCGACACCTTCACCCCGATGAGCGTGTGCGACCCCGACGGCGGCATGCATGCGCTGTGGCGCGACGTCCTGCCCGAGCAGATCTTCGCCCCGGAGGTGCCCGCGCACCACGACCCGGGCTACGTCGCGGTGTTCGAGGAACAGTTGGCTGCCCACGCCGACGAGGTCGCCGCCGTCATCGTCGAACCCGTGGTCCAGGGCGCCGGCGGTATGAGGTTCCACGACCCGCGCTATCTGACCGATCTGCGGGAGATGTGCGACCGCCACGGCGTCCTGCTGATCTTCGACGAGATCGCCACCGGATTCGGGCGCACAGGCGAACTGTTCGCCGCCGACCACGCCGGCGTCAGCCCGGACATCATGTGCGTAGGCAAAGCACTCACGGGCGGCTACCTGACGCTGGCCGCCACGCTGTGCACCCGCCGGATCGCCGAGACGATCAGCGCGGGGGAACCCGGCGCGCTGATGCACGGCCCCACGTTCATGGCCAACGCGTTGGCATGCGCGGTGGCGGTGGCGTCGGTGGAACTGCTGCTGGCCGGTGACTGGCGTGCGCGCGTCGCCGAGATCAGCGCGGGTCTGGCGGACGGACTGCAACCGGCCCGTGCGATCGCCGGGGTCCGCGACGTGCGGGTGTGCGGCGCGATCGGGGTGATCGAGACCCGGGAGCCTGTCGACCTGCGGGCGGCCACGGCGGTCGCACTCGATCACGGAGTCTGGTTACGGCCGTTCCGCAACCTGATCTACGCCATGCCGCCCTACATCTGCACCTCCGCCGAGGTCGCCGCGATCACCTCCGGCATGGTCGCGGTCGCGCGGGCCACAGGCGCCATAGGGTAGGTGTCGATGAAACCCGCCACCGACGCCTCCCCGCTGGCCTGGCTCGACGAGGTCGAGTCGCGACGTCGGCGGGCGGGCCTGCGCCGGTCGCTGCAGTCGCGCTCGGCGCGCGCGAGCGAGATCGATCTGGCGTCCAACGACTATCTCGGCCTGTGCCGCCATCCCGCGGTCATCGAGGGCGGGGTGCGGGCGCTGCGCACCTGGGGCGCGGGTTCGACCGGGTCACGTCTGGTCACCGGAAACACCGAACTGCACGGGGAGTTCGAGACCGCACTCGCCGGGTTCACCGGTGCGGAGTCGGCGCTGGTGTTCTCCTCGGGCTACACCGCCAACCTGGGTGCGGTCGCCGCGCTGTCGGGTCCGGGCGCACTGGTGGTCTCCGACGCGGGCGTGCACGCCTCGCTGGTGGACGGCTGCCGGCTGTCGAGGGCGCGGGTGCTGATCACACCGCACTGCGACGTCGACGCCGTCGAAGCCGCACTCGCCGACCGCGACGAAGAGCGCGCGCTGGTCGTGACGGACTCGGTCTTCAGCACCGACGGCGCGCTGGCCCCGCTGCGCCGACTGCACGAGGTGTGCCGGCGGTATCGCGCGGTGCTCCTCGTCGACGAGGCGCACGGCCTGGGTGTGCGCGGGGATGGCGGACGCGGTCTTGTTCACGAGGCCGGCCTCGCCGGAGCGCCCGATGTGGTGATCACGACGACGATGTCCAAATCGCTGGGGAGTCAGGGCGGCGCGGTGCTGGCGTCGCACGCGGTCCGCGATCACCTCGTCGACACCGCGCGGCCGTTCATCTTCGACACCGGATTGGCTCCCGCGGCCCTCGGCGCCGCACTGGCCGCGCTGAACGTGCTGATCGCCGAACCGGGGCGCGCCGCGACGGTTGTCAGCTATGCGCGTGCGCTCGCCCGGGCGTGCGGCGCGGAGAGGCCGGAGTCGGCTGTCGTCTCGGTGGTCCTGGGCGATCCCGGCACCGCCGTCGCCGCGGCCGAGGCGGTCCTCGACGGCGGAGTCCTGGTGGGCTGCTTCCGGCCGCCGAGTGTTCCCGAGGGCACCTCACGGCTGCGACTCACCGCGCGCGCCTCGATGAGCGCCGATGAACTCGATCTCGCCGGCCGGGTGCTGGGCGGGGTGCTCGCCGGCATCCGGCGGTGAGCGTTCTGGTGGTGACCGGCACCGGAACCGGTGTCGGTAAGACCATCGCGACCGCCGCCGTCGCCAGTGCGGCACGTGCCGCGGGTCGCGGCGTGGCGGTGTGTAAACCGGTGCAGACCGGCTCCGATGACGATCTCGCCGAGGTGGCGCGACTGGCGGGCGTCAGCGCCCTGCACGGCCTGGCGCGCTATCCCGAACCGCTCGCGCCGGTCGCCGCGGCCGGCCGCGCGGGTATGCCGCTGCCCTCGGGGCAGGAGATCGCCGACTTCATCCGCGCCGCGGACGGCCCGCGGCAGCTGACACTGGTGGAAGGCGCCGGCGGACTGCTCGTGGAACTCGGCGCCCGCGGTGTCACGCTGCGTGAGCTGGCAGCCGATCTGCGGGCAAGTGTTCTCATCGTCTGCGCCGCCGGTCTCGGCACGCTCAACCACACCGCACTGACCCTGGAAGCCCTTGGGACGAGGAGTATTCCGTGCGCGGGTCTGGTGATCGGTTCCTGGCCTGCGAATCCGGGACCCGCGGAGGAGTTCAACCGCGACGCGTTGGCCGGGCTGGCACCGGTTCGCGCGGTCATCCCCGCCGGCGCCGCCATGCTGGACGCCGGGGAGTTCGCCGACATGAGCCGCCGTGCCGTCGACCCGGTGTGGCTGGCAGAGCTTGCCTGAGACGGAATTCATCTGAGATGGCCTTCTCCGGGACGGGGACGCACGGATCGAGCATCTGCTGGTGGGCTAACCTTTCGGGGTGACTGCGCCGGCGACCGATGTGCTCACCGCCGCCCGCGAGCAGGTGCTGCAACGCGGCGAAGGCCTGACCCGCGATCAGGTACTCGAGGTGCTGCGGCTGCCCGATGACCGGCTGACCGACCTGCTGGCACTGGCGCACGAGGTGCGCATGCGCTGGTGCGGTCCGGAGGTCGAGGTCGAGGGCATCATCAGCCTCAAGACCGGAGGCTGCCCGGAGGACTGCCACTTCTGTGCGCAGTCGGGATTGTTCGCCTCACCGGTGCGCAGTGCCTGGCTTGATGTTCCCAGTCTGGTGGAGGCCGCCAAACAGACCGCGAAGTCCGGCGCCACCGAGTTCTGCATCGTGGCGGCGGTGCGCGGACCCGACGAGCGGTTGCTCGCCCAGGTGGCCGCCGGCATCGAGGCCATCCGCAACGAGGTCGAGATCCACATCGCCTGCTCGCTGGGGATGTTGAATCAGGAGCAGGTGGACCGGCTGGCCGGCATGGGGGTGCACCGCTACAACCACAACCTCGAGACCGCGCGGTCCTTCTTCCCCAACGTGGTCACCACGCACACCTGGGAAGAGCGCTGGGACACCCTGGAGATGGTGCGCGACGCCGGGATGGAGGTCTGCTGCGGCGGAATCCTCGGCATGGGCGAGACCCTGGAGCAGCGGGCCGAATTCGCCACCGAACTCGCCGAGCTCGATCCGCACGAGGTCCCGCTGAACTTCCTCAATCCGCGTCCCGGAACCCCGTTCGGTGACCTTGAGTTGATGCCGGCATCCGAAGCGCTCAAGGCGGTGGCCGCCTTCCGGCTGGCGTTGCCGACCACCATGCTCCGGTTCGCCGGCGGACGCGAGATCACTCTCGGCGACCTCGGTGCCCGCCAGGGAATCCTCGGCGGCGTCAACGCGGTGATCGTCGGCAACTACCTGACGACGCTGGGCCGGCCGGCGGAATCCGACCTGGAGTTGCTCGCCGATCTGCAGATGCCGATCAAGGCTCTCAACGCGACCCTCTAGAGACGACCCAGTAGAGACGACCCCGTAGATGAGCGAACAGCAACCGGCGCCGGTCAGTGCAGGCATCTACAACATCTACACCGGCGAAATCCACACCGGCGAAATCCACACCGGTGAGATGGCGCCGCTGTCCGCCCAACTCGGTCTGGAGCCGCCGCGGTTCTGCGCCCAGTGCGGTCGCCGGATGGTGGTGCAGGTGCGTCCGGACGGGTGGTGGGCGCAGTGCTCCCGACACGGGCGTGTCGACTCCGATGACGTGGAGGCGCGGCGATGACGCTCACGGCGACGCCGGCCGCGCCGCCGCGGCGTTCTCGCCGATTCGCCGCGCTGAGCGTCATCGCCGGTCTGACGGTGTGCGGTGCGGTCGTCGGCGCGCTCTGGGCCGTTATCGCTCCGCCCACCCACACCATCACCGCACTCACCAAGTCCGGTGAGCGGATCGACGGATTCCTCGGTAGGGAAGCCGACAACCTCTTCGTCGCCGCGGCCATGATGATCGGCCTGCTGACGATGCTCGCGGTGGTCGCCGCCGTGCTGGTGTGGCAGTGGCGAGCGCATCGCGGACCCGCACTGGCGGCCGCGCTGTGGGCCGGACTGATCGCATCCGGGGTGGCGGCGTGTGCCACCGGCGCGATCCTGGCGCACTGGAGGTACGGCACCGCCGATCACAAAGGAGTCGTGCTGTTTCCGGAGGATCGGGTGCACTACTTCACCGAAGCGCCACCGGTATTCCCCGGACACACCCCATTGCAGATCGCAGTGACGCTGCTGTTGCCCGCGGCGTGCGGGGCGCTGGTGTACGCACTGATGACGGTGGCCACACCGCGTGACGATCTCGGCGGGTGGCCACCGCAGGACCCCCATCACCGTCGCTCATCCGCCCAGCGTCCCGGCGTGGAATCCGTCCATCTCGGTGAATGACGCCGCGCCCATCCGCAGGCTCGTGGCGAGGTCAGTCAGTTTCCCCGCCAGTTCGACGCGATCGGCTGCCCACCCTGCGGTGAGTTCCTCGAGTGCGTGACGGGACCGACCGATCCACCCGGGCAGTGCCGCGTGCACCGCGGCGTCCCACGCCGTGTGGATGGCGAGCATCTGAGCCGCCTGCTTCTCGATCGCGTCAGCGGCCGCCAGGAGTGCGGCAGGGTCGACGGCCATCGAGTGCGGCATGGCTGCCAGCGTTTCCGCCGTGTGCGATGCCGGCAAGTCAGTGACTGGATGTACCGGGAGAACTAGAGCGGGCGCAGCGGTACCCGTCCGCCGGTGATGACCCGGGCGACGATGCCTCCCAGCCGGGCCATGCCCGCGTAGGTGATCGGGTTGAGCAGGGTGGGCCACCTGGTGCGGACGGCGTGGACGCCGGGTGGCCGCCCGGCGAACCGGTCGGTCAGCCAGCGCAGCGTCATGGGGGCCGACATCGGGTGCAGCAGCATGTGCTCGCTGAACATGTCGCGGTGGTAGGTCACGTGCGCGCCCCCCGCGGTGTAGGCGTGGACCAGTTCGTCGATGTCGCCGACGTCGATCACCGAGTCGTGCACGGCCTGAACGATGAGCACGGGAACCGACGGTGCCGCCGAGCCCAGTTTGATGGCGGCGAAGACCTCCTGCACCGCAGGCAGTGCCAGCACATCCGCCAGCGGCGGGTGAACCCAGCGATCCATGTCGGTGCGGAACAGCCGTACACAGGCGGCCAGCGTCGTCATGTGCTGCAGCCGGGCGAGATTGTCCCGGCCTTCGTCGGTGGCATGTTCGTCGATGACGGCGTTCAGGGCGGGGAAGGTCTTGGAGAGCGCGGAGACGACCATCGCGGGCAGTCCCGCCAGGTATGAGCCGTTGAGCCGGGAGAACGTGTTGCCCAGGTTGCCGACCGGCGAGCCCAGCACGGCCCCGACGATGTTGAGCTCCGGCGCATAGCCGGCGTGCGTTTCCGCCGCCCAGGCGCTGGCCAGACCGCCGCCGGAGTACCCCCACAACCCGACGCGGCTGTCGTGCGCGAGTCCGAAGCGTGCGAACGCGAGGGTGGCGCGGACACCGTCGAGCACTCGGTAGCCGGGCTCATGCGGAGCGCCCCACATGCCCTCGGGCCCCTCGTGATCGGGAACCGAGACCACCCAGCCTTCGGCGAGGGCGGCGGCCATCAGCAGGTACTCGAACTGGGCGAGCGAGCCCACCGCACGCGCTCCGCGCAACAGCGCATAGGAGGGAAAGCAGCGCGACGAGACCGCGTCGATGGCGCACTGATAGGAGACCACGTGGCGCACATGGTGGCGGGTGTGCCCGGCGGGGACCAGGACCGTGGTCACACCCGCCTGCGGTTCCCCGTGCCGGTCGGTGGTCCGGTAGAGCAGTTGGGTGGCCGTGACCCGCTGCCGGACGAGTCCGAGGAATCCGAGTTCGACGTCGCGGGAGCGCAGCACGGTACCCGGGGCGGCGTGCTGGAAGCCGGCCGGCGGCGTGTGGAAGGCATCCTCGGACGGCAGCACCGGACGACGCCCGCGCACCCGGTCCTCGTGCGGAGCCCGACCGATCCACTCGGGACGTACCGATGCGCGTGTCATGGCCCGTCCTTCATACCTTAAGAGAGGTCTAAGAATCCAGTCGACGTGCCGGGTGGTCTCACTGCGGTGCAGTCGGTGGTCTCA
>JBAXCK010000122.1:0-8936 GCA_037141465.1 Mycobacteriaceae bacterium
TTCGCCATCACCCGCCTCGATGAGGTCTCGGCCAACGAGACGCTGAAGATGTTCAACGACCTCGGCATCCTCGCCGAGGAATTGGGTGAAGAGGAGCTAGGTCGGGAGTCTGCGTGAAGTACCTCGATGAGTTCCGCGACCCGGCCGCCGCCCGGGCGCTGGTCGACAGCATCCGGCGCACCGCGACCCGGCAGTGGACCGTCATGGAGGTCTGCGGCGGACAGACGCACTCGATCATCCGCAACGGAATCGACCAGTTGCTCGACGGGGCGGTGGAGTTCATCCACGGTCCCGGCTGCCCGGTCTGCGTCACACCCCTGGAGATGATCGACCGCGCGTTGGAGATCGCCGCCCGCGACGACGTCATCTTCTGCTCCTTCGGTGACATGCTGCGCGTCCCCGGCAGTAAACAGGACCTGTTCAGTGTGCGCGCACGCGGCGGAGACGTCCGCGTCGTCTACTCGCCACTGGACGCCACCCGCATCGCGGCGGAGAACCCCGACAGGGAGGTGGTGTTCTTCGGCGTCGGATTCGAGACCACCGCCCCGGCCAACGCCATGTCGGTGCTGCACGCGCAACGCCTCGGCCTGACCAACTTCTCCATGCTCGTCTCCCACGTGCTGGTGCCGCCGGCCATGACCGCGATCCTGAACTCGCCCACCAAGCGGGTGCAGGGCTTCCTGGCCGCCGGTCATGTCTGCACCGTGATGGGCACCGCCGAGTACGGCCCGCTGGTGGAGCAGTTCGGCGTGCCGATCGTGGTCACCGGTTTCGAACCGCTCGACCTGCTCGAAGGCGTGCGCCAGGTGGTCGAACTACTCGAATCAGGCAAAGCTGAACTGCGCAACGCCTACCCACGCGCGGTCACCGACGCCGGCAACACCGTCGCGCAGGAGGCGCTGGCCGACGTGTTCAGCGTCACCGACCGGCAGTGGCGCGGCATCGGCATGATCCCCAAGTCTGGCTGGACGCTGTCGCCGCGCTACGCGGAGTTCGACGCCGAGCGCAAGTTCGGCGTCTCCCATCTGCAGGTGACCGAGTCCGATCAGTGCCACGCCGGTGAGGTGCTGCAGGGGCTCATCAAGCCCAACCAGTGCCCGGCGTTCGGCACCGCCTGCACACCGCGCACCCCACTGGGCGCGACCATGGTCTCCAGCGAGGGCGCGTGCGCGGCGTACTACCAGTTCCGGCGGCTGGAAACGGTCGGAGGCGCATCAGCGCCGACATCGGCTTCTGCGAGTGTCTGAACCGACACTGCCGGACCCGACCGACTGGGTCTGTCCCCTTCCGCTGCGCGAGACCAAGCGCATCGTGATGGGCCACGGCGGCGGCGGCATCCTGTCCGAGGAACTGATCGAGAACCTGTTCCTGCCCGCATTCGGAACCGCCGGCGGGCCGTCGCGCGACTCCGCGGTGCTGTCGGTTCCCGGCGGCCGGATCGCGCTGACCACTGATTCCTATGTGGTCAACCCGCTGTTTTTTCCGGGCGGCAACATCGGCGATCTGGCCGTCAACGGCACCATCAACGATCTGGCCTGCAGTGGCGCGCAGCCGCTGGGGCTGACCGCCGGGTTCATCCTCGAGGAGGGCCTCGAGGTCGAGGTGCTCGGCGCCGTGGCCCAGGCGATGGGCAGGGCCGCCGCCGACGCGGGTGTGGGCATCGTCACCGGCGACACCAAAGTCGTCGGGAGGGGCGGCGCCGACGGGCTGTTCATCAATACCGCCGGGGTGGGGGTCGTGCCCGACGGCGTCGACATCGGTCCGCAGCGCGCACGCCCGGGTGACCACATCATCGTGTCCGGCAACATCGGTGAGCACGGTGTCGCCATCATGAGCGTGCGCGAGGGCATCGACTTCGGTACCACCGTCACCACCGACAGCGCACCGCTGCACCGCCTCGTCGCCGCCATGCTCGCCGCCGGCGGTGAGGCCGTGCACGTCCTTCGCGACCCGACCCGCGGCGGTCTGGTGGCCGCCACCGTGGAGATCGCCCGCGCCGCGGGCGTCGGTGTGGAGCTCGACGAGCACCGCGTTCCGGTTCCGGAGACCGTCGCCTCGGCGTGCGGATTTCTGGGACTGGATCCGTTGCAGGTGGCCAACGAGGGCAAGATGGTCGCCTTCGTCGACCCGGCGCACAGCGAGGCAGTGCTGGCTGCCATGCGCGCCCGACCGGAGGGTGCCGACGCCACGCTGATCGGCCGGGTGGTCGACGAGCACCCCGGCATGGTGGTGGCGCGCACCGCATTCGGCACCACCCGCGTGGTGGAACGCGAACTCGGCGAACAGCTTCCGCGGATCTGCTGAAGAACCGTCGTGCCTGAGCCCATGGTGCCCGGCATCACCGGCACCCTCGACGAGACGGCGACCGCCGCCGTCAGCGCGTGGATACGCGAACAGGGCATCGGCTCCGGGGTGACCGCCGTGCGGCCGCTGACCGGCGGATCGCAGAACGTCGTCGTCCGACTGACGGTGGACGGCGGGACCGTGGTGCTGCGACGCCCCCCGCCACATCCGCGGCCCAACAGCGACCGCACCATGCAGCGCGAGATCGCGGTGCTGCGCACCCTGGCCGGCAGCGACGTGCCGCACCCGCGCATCATCGCCGCCTGCGAGGAACTCGACGTTCTGGGCGTGGTGTTCTACCTGATGGAGGACGTCGACGGATTCAACCCCGGTAACGAGATCGCACCCGCATACGTCCGCGACGCGCGGATGCGCCACGAGGTGGGCCTGAATTACGCCGCCGATGTCGCCAAGCTCGGGCAGGCCGCCTGGAAGGACAGTGAGCTGGCCGGCTGGATGCGACCGGGCTCATTTCTGGAACGGCAAGTGCCGCAGTGGCGTTCATCGGTGGCGGCCTACCGTCAGCAGGACGGCTACGCGCACGACTCACTGCCCGGCGTCGACGAACTGTGCGACTGGCTCGACGCCAACCGGCCCGCCGACTACTCCGCCGGCATCGTGCACGGCGACATCCATCTCAACAACACCATGCTGCGCCGCGAGGTTCCGCGGGTAGCGGCATTCGTCGACTGGGAGATGTGCACCATCGGCGATCCGCTGCTCGATCTCGGCTGGATGCTGGTCTGCTGGCCGCTGGATCCCAACCCGCTCGGCTCCGCCGGTCATCTCTCGGAGTTGGGCGGACTGGCCTCACGCGCCGAACTGCTGCAGGCCTATACCGAAGCGGGAGGACGGCGTACCGAACACCTGGACTGGTATCTCGCCCTGGCGTGCGTGAAACTCGGGGTGGTCATCGAGGGCACCTGGGCGCGGTATCTGGCCGGCCGGGCCACCCGCGAGGCGGGGGAGCGGCTGCATGCCTCGGCGGTGATGCTGATGGGCCTCGGGTCCGCGGTCGCCGCCGGAGACAACCCGTTCCGTTAGATCGTCAGCGCTTCGCGTTGCAGGTGCACTGCTGCGCCTGCGGCACGTTGCTCATCACCTCGGCGGCGTGTTCGCCGCAGCCGGCCCAGGTGGTCTTGTGGCATTGCGCGCATTCGACGGGGTAGCACATGAGCGTTCCTCTCCGGGTCGGTGATGATTATGCGTCGTCGGCCATTGCAGGCTCCTGTGCAGGTTCTGCCGACCATCCTTGCATATACCCCCGTGGGTATGCCACCATAGGCTGGTCATGACAGCACTCGCCGTCTTCCTCGCCGTGTTCGTCGGCATATCCCTCGGCCTGCTCGGGGGCGGTGGTTCCATCCTGACCGTGCCGCTACTGGTCTACGTCGCGGGCATGGACGCCAAGGAGGCGATCGCCACCTCACTGTTCGTCGTCGGCGTCACCAGTGCGGTCGGTGCGATCACCCACGCCCGCGCCGGACGGGTGCGGCCGAAGGTGGCCGCGGTGTTCGGCGTCGCCGCGATGGCCGGAGCCTACGGCGGAGGCCGGTTGGCGCACCTGGTGCCGGGCAACATCCTGCTGATCGCGTTCGCGGTGATCATGATCGCCGCCGCGGTGGCCATGCTGCGCGGCCGCAGGGACATCGGCGACGAATCCGCCGGCCCGCTTCCGGTGGTCAAGATCGTGCTGCAGGGCGCGGTGGTCGGCATGATCAGCGGTCTGGTCGGCGCCGGGGGCGGATTCCTGTTGGTGCCTGCGCTCGCTCTGCTCGGCGGCCTGCCGATGCCGGCGGCCGTCGGCACCTCGCTGGTGGTCATCTCCATGCAGTCCTTCGCCGGACTGGCCGGCCACCTCGCGACCGATCCGATCGACTGGAAACTCGCCGGCGCGGTGACCGCGGCGGCCGTGCTCGGCAGCATCCTCGGCGGTCTGCTGACCTCCCGCGTCGACCCGACCGCCCTGCGCAAGGCGTTCGGCTGGTTCGTACTCGCCATGGCCGCGGTGGTGCTCGCCGAGGAGGCGAACATCTGGATCGGCCTGGCCGTCGCCATCGTCGCCGCCCTCGCCGGCGGGATGGCGTTCATGTGCGCCCGCTACGCCCGATGTCCGCTGCGCAAGGTCCTCATCGATCCTGGGGCGATACCCCACCGGGTACCATCGGTTCAACATTGAGAAAGGTGGCCACCATGGTCGGCGACGAAGCCGCGATCACCGATGTGCTGAACAGGCTGCGCCGCGCGCAGGGTCAGCTGGCCGGCGTCATCTCGATGATCGAGACCGGACGCGAGTGCAGGGACGTCGTCACCCAGCTGGCTGCGGTGTCCAAGGCGCTCGACCGCGCCGGGTTCAAGATCGTGGCGACCGGCCTGCGGGAATGCATGCTCGGGGAGCCCCAAAAAGGTAAGGCCCCGATGACCGAGGCCGAACTGGAGAAGCTGTTCCTGTCGCTGGCGTGATCGGTCAGCGAATCGGCTTCAGCACGATCGGCATCCCGTCGATCGGCACCGGCATCCCGGCGTAGTCGTAGCGCGGCGTGTAACCGGGGTGCGGCAACTCCAGCCGGTAGCGCCGCAGCAGCCGATGCATGACGGTCTTGATCTCCAGCTGGCCGAACACCATCCCGATGCACTTGTGCGCACCGCCACCGAAGGGTGCAAACGCGTACCGGTGGCGTTTGTGTTCGCAGCGCGGCTCGGCGAAGCGGTCGGGATCGAAACGCTGCGGCTCGGTCCACAATTCGGGCAGCCGGTGGTTGGCGCCCGGCCACAGGTTGATGTTGGTGCCCGCCGGGATGTAGTGGCCCAGAATCGAGGTGTCACGCACCGCCCGGCGGACGTTGAAGGGCAGCGGGGTCACTAACCGCAATGCTTCGTTGATCACCAGGTCCAGGGTCTCGAGCTTGTCGAGGTCATCGATGTCCAGTGGTCCGTCGCCGATGCGCTCGCCCTCGGCCCGGCAGCGTTCCTGCCACTGCGGGTTGGCGGCCAGGTGGTAGGCCATGGTGGTCAGCGTCGAGGTCGAGGTGTCGTGCGCGGCCATCATCAGAAAGATCATGTGGTTGACGATGTCGGCATCGGTGAAGGTGTTGCCGTCGTCATCGGCGGTGTGGCAGAGCACCGTCAGCATGTCGGTGCCCTCGGTGCCGCGCCGCGCCCGCACCCGGTCGGCGAAGTAGTCCTCGAGTACGTTGCGGGCCTGTAACCCGCGCCACCACTTGAACGGCGGGATCGGGGAGCGCAGGATCGCCCCGCCGGCGCGCGTGGTGGTGGTGAACGCGGCGTTGATCCTGGTGACCAGATCATGGTCGCTGCCGGGTGCGTGGCCCATGAACACCATCGAGGCGATGTCGAGGGTGAGTTCCTTGACCGCCGGGTGGAACAGGAAGCGACGGTCGTTGGCCGGCCAGTCGTTGGCGACCACCGCCGAGGCGACGGCGTCCATGTGCTCGACGTAGCCCGACAGTCGGGTGCGGGTGAACGCCTCCTGCATGATCCGGCGATGGAACATGTGCTCGTCGAAGTCCATGAGCAGCAGACCGCGGCTGAAGAACGGGCCGATGACGTCCTGCCAGGCGACGGTGGAGAAGTCCTTGTTCTTGTTGGACAGCACCTCCTGGGTGGCGTCGGGACCCAGTGCGGCCACCGCGTCGAGTGCGGGGGTCTTGCTGTAGTACACCGGCCCGTTCTTGTAGTACATCTCGACGATGAAGTCCGGGCCGCCGCGGAAGATCTCGATCAGATGCCCGAGCACCGGCAGGCCCGCATCGCCCATCACCGGTTCCAGGTCGCTGCCGGCGGGCGGTTGGGCGAAGACGAACTCCGTCCACTGCTGTCTGCGCAACCGCTCGTCGAGAATGCCCATGCCGGGGATGGTGTTGAGCGTCGGGGTGAGCCGCCGGCGAGCCTGATCCAGCAGGTAGTCGCGGGTGCTGATGGTGGTCACCCTTCCGATCATTCGACGGAATTTGACGCCTGTCAAGTTTCCCTCGTGACCCGGCGTGGTGCATGGTGAACGGGTGAGTGTGCAGCCGGATCCGGCGCCACGGCGCCGCGGTGACCGCCAGCGCCACGCGATCGTGGCCGCGGTGCGCGAACTGCTCGAAGAGAAACCCTTCGCCGAGTTGTCGGTCAGCACCATCAGCGACCGCGCGGGCGTGGCACGTTCCGGTTTCTACTTTTATTTCGATTCCAAGTACGCCGTCCTGGCGCACATCCTCGGTGAGGTCAGCGCCGAACTCGTCGAACTCACCGGGGATTTCGCCCCGCGCGGTCCCGAGGAGACGCCGGCGGAGTTCGCCCGCCGGATGGTGGGCAGTGCGGCGGCGGTCTATGCCAACAACGACCCGGTGATGTCGGCGTGCAACAGCGCGCGCAGCACCGACGCTGAGATCCGGGAGATCCTCGACGGCTACAACGAGGCGGTGATCGACCAGATCGTTCCGATCGTCGAGGCCGAGATCGCCAGCGGCGCAGCCGAACCGGTGATCCACGACACCCGCGCGCTGGTGCGGACGCTGTCCGCGGCCACCGTGCTGACGCTGTCGGGGGAGTCCTTGTTCACCGGCCCCGAGCGCGACGTGGCGCGGGCGGTCGCGGTTCTGGAGAAGCTGTGGCTGCACGCCCTGTGGGGCCCGAAGGCCGGCGACTGACCGTGGCCTACACCTTCACCGGCAAGCGTGTTCTGGTCACCGGCGCCGCCAGCGGCATCGGCCGCGCCGTCGCCCGGCAGCTGGCCCGCGAGGGTGCGGTGCTGTTCTTGACCGATGTCAACGCCGAGGGTCTGGCCGCCACCGCGGCCGACGTGGCCGCCGCCGGCGCCCAGGTCGGTGAGCACCGGGCGCTCGACATCACCGACTACGACGCCGTCGCGGCGTTCGCGGCCGATGTCCACGCACGGCACCCGGCGATGGACGCGGTGATGAACATCGCCGGTGTGTCGGCGTGGGGCACCGTCGAGGAGCTTTCGCATCGGCAGTGGCGCTCGATGGTCGACGTCAACCTCATGGGCCCGATCCACGTCATCGAGTCGTTCCTGCCCGCCATGGTCGCGGCCGGCCGGGGCGGGCGGCTGGTCAACGTGTCCTCGGCGGCGGGGCTGGTCGCGTTCCCCTGGCACGCGGCCTACAGCGCCAGCAAGTTCGGGCTGCGCGGGCTCTCCGAAGTGCTGCGCTTCGACCTCGCCCGGCACCGGATCGGGGTCTGCGTCGTCGTGCCGGGGGCGGTGGACACGCCCCTGGTGCAGACCGTAGAGATCGCCGGCATCGACCGCGAGGACCCGACCGTGCAGCGCTGGGTCGGCAGGTTCAGCGGCCACGCCGTGACGCCGGAGAAGGCCGCGGCCAAGATCCTCGCCGGTGTCGCCCGCAACCGGTTCTTGATCTACACCTCCGCCGACATCAGGGCCCTGTACACGTTCAAGCGCCTGGCCTGGCTGCCCTACAGCTTCGCCATGAAGCGGGTCAATCTGATCTTCACCCGTGCGCTGCGGCCGGGGCGGGTGTCGGACCGGGCTGACAGACCGGGCGTGTGACCCGCGACACGCCGATGACGCCCCCGGCCGAGGGCTTACTACCTGGGAATTTCAGAATTGTTATTCGGAAGATGTGGTAGCTCTTCACCCCGTCACCCACTAGGTGTAGTGTTTGTCGGGTCGGCAGAGCGGAAGTCCACCGGATCCGCCGACCACTGATTTCGCCCCGTTCACCCTGTTCGCCCGGCTGTCCACGCCCGTCTCGTCGAGGAGCAATACGCAGATGACCATCACCGTGTACACCAAGCCGGCCTGCGTGCAGTGCAATGCCACCTACAAGGCCCTCGACAAGGAGGGCCTGAGCTACGAGATCATCGACATCACCGAGGTGCCGGAGGCCCGCGACTACGTCATGGCCCTGGGCTACCTGCAGGCCCCCGTGGTGGTGGCCGGCAGCGACCACTGGTCGGGGTTTCGCCCCGACCGGATCAAGGCCCTCGCCGGGGCCGGCCAGTCGGCGTCGGCCGACGCAGTCAGCGCCTGATCACCCGGTCTGGGGGACGCGACATGGAACCCGTGCGGGTGGTGTATTTCTCCAGCGTCTCGGAGAACACCCACCGCTTCGTCCAGAAACTGGAATTGCCGGCCGTCCGGATCCCGCTGCGCGGCAGCATCGAGGTTGACGAGCCCTATGTGCTGATCCTGCCGACCTACGGCGGCGGCAAGGCCAACGGCCCGGACCCCGAGAACGGGGGCTACGTGCCCAAGCAGGTCATCGCCTTTCTCAACAACGAGCACAACCGATCGCTGATCCGCGGAGTCATCGCGGCCGGCAACACCAACTTCGGCGCCGAGTACGGCTACGCGGGCAATGTCGTGTCCAGCAAGTGCGGGGTGCCGTTTCTGTACCGATTCGAATTGATGGGAACCGTCGACGACGTCTTCGCCGTGCGCGCGGGATTGGCTGAATTCTGGGCGGACCCCAGTCGTGAAGAGAGGGATGACAAGTGCCACCAACAGTCACTGCTGAGCCGGTAGCCACACCCGAGGCAGCTGCACACACGCTGCCGGGGGAGACCGACTACCACGCGCTCAACGCGATGCTCAACCTGTACGG
>JBAXCK010000123.1:0-8804 GCA_037141465.1 Mycobacteriaceae bacterium
GCGGCAGCGGCCATCACCCTGCGGCCCACCGCGGTGGATCCGGTGAAGGTGACGACGTCCACCCCCGCATGGCCCGCCAGTGCCTGGCCGACGTCGCCGCCGGCTCCGGTGACGACGTTGAGCACACCGTCGGGCAGACCGGCTTCGGAGGCCAGCCGCGCGAGGGTGAGGGTGGTCAGCGGAGTCAGCTCGGCCGGTTTGATCACCACCGAGCAGCCGGCGGCCAGCGCCGGGATCACCTTCCACACCGCCATCTGCAGCGGGTAGTTCCACGGCGTGATGGTGCCGACCACGCCGACGGCCTCGCGCCGGATCGAGGAGGTGTGGTCGGCGGAGTACTCCGCGGTGGCCTTGCCCTCGAGGTGCCGTGCCGCCCCGGCGAAGAAGGCGATGTTGTCGATGCTGCCGGGCACGTCGAACTCGGTCGCCAGCCGGACGGGTTTGCCGGTCTGGGAGACCTCCTCGGCGATGACGGCTTCGGCGTGCGCGTCGAGCAACTCGGCCAGCTTGAAGAGCACGGCCGAGCGCTCGGCGGGCGTGGCCGCCGACCAGCCGGGCAGGGCCGCGCGGGCCGAGGCCACCGCGGCGTCCACATCGGCCGGGCGGGCCAGGGCCAGTTCGGCGACCACGCTGCCGTCGGCGGGGTTGACGACCGGGTGGGTGTCGCCGCCGGTGGTGACCGGGGCGCCGTTGATCCAACTGCTCGCAATCACGCACCGATGCTACGCATTTCGTCGCTTTAATTGCCTAAAACAACGGATTCCGTGCAGAATCGGGGTATGCGTGATTTACGCGCCGTGGGCCCGGGCCCGGCGGGCCCGTTCCAGCTCGATGAGATGTCGAAGTCCATCATCGAGAAACTCCAGCAGGACGGCCGCCGCTCCTATGCCGCCATCGGCAAGTCAGTGGGGCTCTCAGAGGCCGCGGTGCGCCAGCGGGTGCAGCGGCTGATCGACTCGGGAGTCATGCAGATCGTCGCCGTGACCGATCCCATGCAACTGGGTTTCTCGCGGCAGGCGATGATCGGCGTCCGCTGCCAGGGCGATGCCACCAAGGTGGCCGAACGGCTCGGCGCGCTGGACGCGGTGGACTACGTGGTGCTGACGGCCGGCACCTACGACGCCATCGTGGAAGTCGTCTGCGCCGACGACGCCGAACTGCTGGAGCTGCTCAACACCGAGATTCGCGCCGTGCCGGGAGTGACCTCGACCGAGACACTCGTCTATCTGAAACTCGTTAAACAACAATATAATTGGGGTACCCGATGACGCTCTCGAAAGAGCACCAGTTGACCGTCGATCTCGGAGCGAAAGCCGACCGGTATCTGTGGGGCCACTTCGCACGGCACGGAAAGGGCATGACGCCGCCGATCATCACCCGGGGCGAGGGCGTCCACATCTGGGACAGCTACGGCAAGCGCTACTTCGACGGACTCTCCGGGCTGTTCGTGGTGCAGGTCGGCCACGGCCGCCGCGAGATCGCCGAGGCGGCCGCCAAGCAGGCCGAGACCCTGGAGTTCTTCCCGCTCTGGTCCTACGCCACCCCGCCGGCGATCGAACTCGCTGAGCGGCTGGCCCACTACGCCCCCGCCGACCTCAACCGGGTGTTCTTCACCACCGGCGGCGGCGAGGCGGTGGAGAGCGCCTGGAAGCTGGCCAAACAGTTCTTCAAGCTGACCGGCAAGCCCGGCAAGTTCAAGGTGATCTCGCGGGCCATCGCCTACCACGGCACTCCGCAGGGCGCGCTGGCCATCACCGGTCTGCCGGACTTCAAGAAGCCCTTCGAGCCGCTCACGCCGGGCGGTTTCCGGGTGCCCAACACCAACTTCTACCGCGCGCCGGAGCCCTACAACACCGATATCAAGGCCTGGGGCCGCTACTGCGCGGACCGGATCGCCGAGGCCATCGAGTTCGAGGGACCCGACACCGTCTGCGCCGTCTTCCTGGAGCCGGTGCAGAACGCCGGCGGCTGCTTCCCGCCCCCGCCCGGCTACTTCGAGCGCGTCCGCGAGATCTGCGACGAATACGACGTGCTGCTGGTCTCCGATGAGACCATCTGCGCGTTCGGCCGGATCGGTTCGATGTTCGCCTGCTCCAGTGACCTCGGGGACTTCGACTATGTGCCCGACATCATCACCTGCGCCAAGGGCATGAGTTCGGGCTATTCGCCCATCGGCGCGATGATCGCCAGTGACCGGCTCTTCGAGCCGTTCAACGACGGCAAGACCACCTTCGGACACGGCTACACCTTCGGCGGTCACCCGGTCTCGGCCGCGGCCGCGCTGGCCAACCTCGACATCTTCGAACGCGAGAAGATCAACGAGCACGTCAAGACCAACGCGCCGATCTTCCGGTCCACCCTGGAGCGGCTGCTCGAACTGCCGATCGTCGGCGACGTCCGCGGCGAGGGCTTCTTCTACGGCATCGAACTGGTCAAGGACAAGCACACCCGCGAGACCTTCGACACCGACGAGAGCGAGCGGCTGCTGCGCGGCTTCCTGTCGGCGGCGCTGTTCGAGGCTGGGCTGTACTGCCGCGCCGATGACCGGGGCGACCCGGTGGTGCAGTTGGCTCCCCCGCTGATCAGCGGGCCGGATGAGTTCGACGAGATCTACGAGATCCTGCACCGGGTGCTCACCGAAGCCACCCGGCTGCTGTGAGCACCGCCTCGACCCCCAAGCCGGGTGTCGACCCGGTCCGGTGGCAGCCGCCGCCGGTCGATCCGCTGCCGGACTTCGATGCCGCCGACCTGACCGTCGTCGGCGTGCCCGGCGAGGCGCCGGAGGACATCGTCGTCGACGCCGACGGTGCACTGTGGACCGGAGTGACCGACGGCCGCATCGTGCGGATCGGACCCGACGGCGGCGTCACGGTGGCCGGTCGCGTCTCCGGGCGCCCGCTGGGTATGGCGGTGTCGCGCGACGGCCGGCTGCTGATCTGCACGAGTCCGGGCGGGCTGGTCGCCATGGACCGAGGCACCGGCCGCACCGAAGTGCTGGTGAGCGCGGTCGGTGGCAGGCCGCTGAACTTCTGCTCCAATGTGACCGAATTGCCCGATGGCACAATCTTTTTCACCGAGTCCACGGCGAAATTCACCTACGATCACTTCAAGGGCGCGATCCTCGAGGCCCGCGGGGACGGCGGCCTGTTCCGGCGCGACCCCGACGGCACCGTCACCACGGTGCTCGATCATCTCTACTTCGCCAACGGCGTGACATCCACCGCGGACGGCACCGCGCTGGTGTTCGCCGAGACCCAGGCCCGCCGGCTGTCCAAGTACTGGCTGCACGGGCCGAAGGCGGGGACCGTGACGGCGCTCGCGGTGAACCTGCCCGGCATGCCGGACAACATCTCCACCGGAGCCGACGGCCGCATCTGGGTGGCGATGGTCAGCGAGGTCAACGCCGCCGCCGACGCGCTGGCGCCGCGCGCACCCTGGCTGCGCAAGCTGGTGTGGATGCTGCCCGACCGGCTGCAGCCGCAGATCTCCCCGGAGGTGTGGGCGGTGGCCTTCGACCCCGACACCGGGTCGGCGGTGTCGGGCCTGCGGACCAAGCGCCCCGACTTCGGTGTGGTGACCGGCCTGGTCGAACACTCGGGCCGGCTGTGGATGTCCAGCATCGGATTCCCGGCCGTCGCGCACTGCTCCATCCCCCCGCGGCAAAAATAACAATTGTCCCGATAGTCACACCCGTCACAGCGCGGCTCCGCAGTTTCCGCGCCGAAATCACCTAATCTGCGACGAATGGGCACCCCACGACTCGTTGTGCGCGCTGCTGCGCTGACGGTGACGCTGCTGCTCACGGGGGTTCCGGCGCTGGTTCTGGCCACGTCGGCCGCCGCGGACCCGGCACCGGACCCCAACAGTTGCCCCTACAAAGTCTCGACCCCGCCGGCCGTGGACTCCTCGGAGGTCCCGACCGCCGGCGACCCGCCGCAGCCGCTGCCGGTGCCGGCATCGCCGATCGGCGGCGACGCACTGAGCGGGTGCGGCGTGATCGTCGCCGCCGGCACCCCGCCGGTGCCGGCCGACGTCTCCGCCGACGCATGGCTGGTGGCCGACCTCGACTCCGGAGACGTGATCGCCGCCCGCGACCCGCACGGCCGGCACCGGCCCGCCAGTGTGATCAAGGCACTCACCGCGATGCAGGCGATCAACGAGCTGCCGCTGAACCGCATCGTCGACGGCACCCAGGCCGACGCGAACGCCGAAGGCACCAAGGTCGGCGTCGACGTCGGCGGTCGCTACACGATCAACGACCTGCTGCACGGCCTGCTGATGCATTCGGGCAACGACGCCGCGCACGCGCTCGCCGCGGCGATGGGCGGGATGGACGCCACGCTGGCGAAGATCAACACCCTGGCCTCCAAGCTCGGCGGCCGCGACACCCGGGTCGCCACCCCGTCGGGTCTGGACGGTCCGGGTATGAGCACGTCGGTCTACGACGTCGGGCTGTTCTATCGGTACGCGTACAACAACCCGATATTCGCCGGCATCGTCGCCACCCGCGACTACACGTTCCCCGGCCATGGCGACAGCCCGGGATACGAGCTGGAGAACGACAACAAGCTGCTCTACAACTACCCCGGCGCGCTGGGCGGCAAGACCGGTTACACCGACGATGCGGGGCAGACCTTCGTGGGGGCGGCGCAGCGCGACGGCCGCCGTCTGGTCGCGGTGCTGCTGAAGGGCAGCCGCGAACCGATCGCGCCGTGGGAGCAGGCGGCACGCCTGCTGGACTACGGCTTCGCCACCGCGCCCGGGACCCGGATCGGTTCGCTTATCGAACCCGACCCGTCGCTGGCCCCGCCCAAGCCGGACTCGGCGGCGATCACGGCGTCCCCGGTGCTCTCCGCCGACGCCGTGCCGGTGCGGGTGGGCGTCGCCGTGGTCGGCACGGTGATCGTCTTCGGGCTGATCATGGCTGCGCGTTCGCTCAATCAGCGGGTGCGGGTGCGTTAGTCGTCTCTACGGTGGCCGCCCACGCCGTCGCGAACAACACCAGCCGTGCCGTGAGGTAGGCGAACACCATCAGCCCGAGCACCGGGCCGAACGCCGCGCCGGCCGGGCCGTGCAGAACCACTCGCAGATAGATGGACCCGAGTTGTTTGAGGACCTCGAACCCGACCGCCGCGAGCAGACCGGCACGCGCCGCAGCGCGCAGGCTCGCCGGGCGGCGCGGGAGTCTGGCGATCATCCAGGTGAACAGCAGCCAGGACACCACCATCGATGACAGCAGCGAGCCCACCCGCAGCGGAACCGCGAGCCGCAACGCCGGATCGGCGAGTGCGGTCAGACCGATGGTGAGCAGGATGGCGGCGAACGCCGCGATCAGTGCCGCCAGATCGGACACTTTGCGGCTCAGGAAAGTGCCCGGGGCGGTTGGCTGGTCCCACATCTGCGACAGCGCGGTCCGCAGATTGCTCATCCATCCGAGGCCGGCCCACAGTGCGGTCACCAGGCCGATGACCCCGACGGTGGCGCGTGATGAGATCGCGGTGTCCATCAGCCCGGTGATCAGCGAGGCGAAATCGCCCGGAATGGCGCCCCTGACCGAAGCGTCGATGCGTCCCAGCAGCGTCGGCCGGCCGGCCAACACGAAGCCCAGTGCGGCGAAGCCGATCATCAGCAGCGGGAACATCGCGAAGATGGTGAAGTAGGTGATGCCGGCCGCGTAGAAGTCGCCGCGGGCCTGTTCGTACCGCTTGCCCGCGCGAACGATGCGCTGCCACGTCTGCCTCAGCAGGACAGAAACCCCAATCGGTCATACACCCGCGCCAGTGTCGCTCCGGCGACCTCGCGGGCATGCTGTGCACCGCGGGCCAGGATCGCCCGGAGTTCGGCCTCGTCGGCGAGCAGTTCGTCGACCCGTTGTTTGATCGGCGTGACATAGGCGACGACGGCGTCGGCGGTGTCGGACTTCAGGTCCCCGTATCCGCGGCCCGCGTAGCCGGCCACGAGTGAGTCGATCGGCGTGCCGGTGACAGCGGACTGGATCGACAGCAGATTGGAGACGCCCGGTTTGGCGTCGGGGTCGAAGCGGATCTCGCGCTCGCTGTCGGTGACCGCGGAGCGGATCTTCTTCGCCGAGCGCGCCGGATCGTCGAGCAGGCCGATCAGGCCCGCGTCGGTGGCCGCCGACTTGCTCATCTTGGCGGTCGGCTCGAGCAGGTCGTAGATCTTGGCGGTCTGTTTCGCGATCAACACCTCCGGCACCACCAGGGTGTCCGGAAAACGGGCGTTGAATCGCTGGGCGACATCGCGGGCCAACTCCAGATGCTGGCGTTGGTCCTCCCCGACGGGAACGAGATTGGTGTCGTAGAGCAGAACGTCGGCGGCCTGCAGCACCGGGTAGGTGAACAGCCCCACGGTGGTGGAGTCCGCACCCTGCCGCAGTGACTTGTCCTTGAACTGGGTCATCCGCGAGGCCTGCCCGAAGCCGGTGAAGCAGCCCAGCACCCAGGCCAACTCCGCATGCTCGGGCACCTGACTCTGCACGAACACCGTGGAGCGCTGCGGGTCGATACCGAATGCCAGGTATTGCGCGGCGGTGACCAGCGTGCGTCGCCGCAATACCGCAGGGTCCTGCGGCACGGTGATGGCATGCAGGTCCACCACACAGAAGAAGGTCTGGTAGTCCTCCTGCAGACCGACCCACTGGCTCATCGCGCCCAGTGCGTTGCCCAGATGCAGGGAATCCGACGTGGGCTGGACACCGGAGAAAACGACCCGGGATTGCGCGCTCATGGTGGAACAATCCTGTCATGCGCAGATACCTGGCCGCGATGGCCGCTGGATTGATGGTGACCACGACACTCGCCGGCTGCTCCGGCGGTCCCGGCTCCGGGGAGAAGCGTCCCCAGGGAGCCGCGGTCGTGATCGTCTCCGGCGGTGACGCCGTCAGCCCCTTCACCACCAACGACGCGGCCTGCGCGACCGGTCTGGCGGCGGGCAACACCGGTACAGCGATCCGGGATTTCCTGATCGGCAAGGGCTACACCGTCTACACCTCGCCGGCGATGAACGGTCGCGGACAGGTGGTCGACCAGCAGGGCTTCGGCGCCTTCGGCGTATGCCCGGTGACGTTGCCGGAGAACATGACGGTCAACTCCACCGGCAGCATCGACACCGCCGGTGAGCACCTGGCCCGCTTCGTCAAATGGCTGCACGACGAGAAGGGTGTCACCGAGGTGGACTTCGTCGGCCATTCGATGGGCGGCCTCTACTCCCGGGCGGCCATCCGGGTGCTGGCCACGACCAATGCGCCGGTGAAGGCGCGGTCACTGACGACGATCGGCACGCCGTGGCAGGGCTCGTATCTCTCCGACTATGCCAACGACCTGATCCCGCTGACCGAATGCGGAGGGGACAGGTTCTGCGAGACGGCGATGAAGGACTTCAGAGTTCGCACCCTGCAGCTGATGTCGGGCTCGGGCCGGGAGGTCAACAAGGCGTTCCTGATGGGAAGCAACGGGTGGAACCAGTTCCAGTCCGGGGTGCTGGACAAGATTCCGGTGACCCTGATCGCCGGCAGGAAGTTCACACTGCCCGGCCCCGGCAATCCCGCGGTGTGGCCCAACGACGGGATCGTCGCGCAGGAGAGCGCACTGGCCAAGGGCATCAATGATCCGGTGCTGCCGCACCGGCGCTGCTTCAGCTTCGAGGACACGCACAGCATTTTCGTCTCCGACCAGGCCGGCCTGGACTGGAAGGCCGCGCTGACCTGGGACCCGGCGGTCTTCGACGTCATCGACCAAGCCCTCCGCGACGCCCCGACGGCAATGGAGTCGGCCAACCGGCAGGACTGCCCGGCTTAGCTGCGCAACTAGGTCGGCATCAGTAGCCGCACGGCAGAGTCGACGACGAGATCAATGTCGTTGCCCAGTGCACCGGATGCCCACTCGCGGGCCATCCAGGACAGCGCCCCGACGTACATCACGGCCTCGACCTCGTTCACCGTTGGGTCGGGCTGTGGATTGATTCGCCTTCGGTCGCGAAGGACCAACCTTCGCAGCTGGTCCTTGGCCGCCACAAAGCGGCTCGCGAATGCAGGATTGACACCCGGCCCGATGAACAGGATCCTGCCTCGGCGGGGGTCGGCCGCGGTGAAGTCGAGTACAGCCTTGATTCCGGCCCGCAACCGGGCGCGGTCATCATCGGGCAGATCAGCCGTCGCCGCGAATAGGACTTTGCCCAACTCGGAGACAACGTCGTCGTACATCGCCGTGAAAAGCTCATTGGTATCGCGGAAGCTCTCATAGAAGTAGCGCGAGTTCAACTCCGCGGCGCGGCACACCGACCGCACCGACACCGCGGCCTCACCACCCTCGCCGAACAACTCGAAACCGGCGCGGACGAGCAGCCGCCGCCGCTCGGCTCGTCGGTCGGGCGGAGAGACCCCCGCCCACCTGGAACCTTCTGACACTTTCAAATCAACGCCCTCCTTGAATATCCACCGCAGCCGAACCTGTGCTAGCTTTGGTCACGATCGTAGCCAAAGTTCGACGCTCGGTCTCGCCTCGAGGTAAAACAACCCGCCAACCTTCACCCGGGGCAGGCTCTGCGCTAACTCTGGTTACGACCGTAACCAATGTTACGGACTGGCCGATCGACTCCCGTCATCGCCCACTCGCTTCGAAAGGCTGTCATGTTCTCTGCGGAAGCTGCCAAAAATGTCGGACGGGTTGGCGCACTGGCCGTCGCCCTCGGAATCGGCGGCGCGGTAGCCGCCTTGCCGTGCGTGGCAGCGGCCGACGATTCCGAGGCGCCGTCCCCCGCGCCGTCCCCCGCGCCGTCCCCCGCGC
>JBAXCK010000124.1:0-8718 GCA_037141465.1 Mycobacteriaceae bacterium
AGTACACCCGGACGTAGGTGAGCTTGCCGAAGAACGGGTGGGTGGCAACCTTGAACGCCAGGCCGGAGAACGGCTCGTCGACCGACGGCTTGCGGATGACCTCGACGTCTTCCTTGCCGGGGGCGTGGCCGATGGCCGCCGGAACGTCCAGCGGCGAGGGCAGATAGTCGATGACGGCGTCGAGCATGGGCTGCACGCCCTTGTTCTTGAACGCGCTGCCGCACAGCACCGGGTACGCCTCGGAATTGATCGTCAGCTTGCGCAGAGCGCCCTTGATCTCCTCGACGGTGAGTTCCTCGCCGCCGAAGTACTTCTCCAGCAGAACCTCGTCGGTCTCGGCGACGGCCTCGAGCATCTTGGTCCGGTACTCGGCGGCTTTCTCCTGGAGGTCGGCGGGAAGGCTCGACAATTCCAGGACGTCGTACTTCTCACCGAGCTTGGTCTCACCGCGCCAGACCTTGGCCTTCATCTCGACGAGGTCGACGACGCCCTCGAAGTCGCCCTCCGACCCGATCGGCAGCTGGATCGGAATGACGTTGGCGCCCAGGCGCTCTTCCATGGTCCGCACCGAGAAGTAGAAGTCCGCGCCGACCTTGTCCATCTTGTTGACGAAACAGATGCGCGGCACGTCGTACTTGTCGGCCTGACGCCACACCTGCTCGGACTGCGGCTCGACGCCCTCCTTGCCGTCGAACACCGCGACCGCGCCGTCGAGCACCCGCAGCGAACGCTCGACCTCGACGGTGAAGTCGACGTGGCCGGGGGTGTCGATGATGTTGATCTGGTTGTCGTTCCAGAAGCAGGTGGTGGCCGCGGAGGTGATGGTGATGCCGCGTTCCTGCTCCTGCTCCATCCAGTCCATGGTGGCCGCGCCGTCATGGACCTCGCCGATCTTGTAGCTGATCCCCGTGTAGTAGAGGATCCGCTCGGTCGTCGTGGTCTTGCCGGCGTCGATGTGCGCCATGATGCCGATGTTGCGGACCTTGGTGAGGTCGGTCAGCACGTCCTGTGCCACAGAGGTCTTCCCAACTCTTTCGTTAGTTGTCAGTTTCGGATCGGGTGTGCCCCGGATGTCACCAGCGGTAGTGCGCGAAGGCCCGGTTCGCCTCGGCCATCTTGTGGGTGTCCTCGCGGCGCTTGACCGCCGCGCCCAGGCCGTTGCTCGCGTCGAGGATCTCGTTGGCCAGCCGCTCGATCATGGTCTTCTCGCGGCGGGCCTTGGAGAAGCTGACCAGCCAGCGCAGCGCCAGTGTGACGGAGCGGTCCGGCCGGACCTCGACGGGCACCTGGTAGGTGGCGCCGCCGACGCGCCGGCTGCGCACCTCGAGGGTGGGCTTGACGTTGTCCATCGCCCGCTTGAGCGTGACCACCGGATCGGTGCCGGTCTTCTCGCGCGCCTGCTCCAGCGCCCCGTAGACGATGCGCTCGGCGACGGACTTCTTGCCGTCGAGCAGAACCTTGTTCACCAGCTGAGTGACCAGCTGCGAGCCGTAGACCGGATCGTTGAGCAGAGGACGCTTGGGAGCGGGACCCTTGCGGGGCATCAGCTCTTCTCCTTCTTCGCGCCGTAGCGGCTGCGGGCCTGTTTGCGGTTCTTCACACCCTGGGTGTCCAGCGAACCGCGGATGATCTTGTACCGCACACCCGGCAGATCCTTCACCCGGCCCCCGCGCACCAGGACCATCGAGTGCTCCTGGAGGTTATGCCCCTCACCGGGGATGTAGGCGGTGACCTCCACCTGGCTGGTCAGCTTGACGCGCGCCACCTTCCGAAGCGCCGAGTTCGGCTTCTTCGGGGTGGTCGTGTACACGCGGGTGCACACGCCGCGGCGCTGCGGGCTGCCCTTGAGGGCCGCGGTCTTGACCTTGGCGACCTTGTCGCGGCGACCCTTGCGGACCAGCTGCTGGATGGTTGGCATCTAGTGAGTCTTTCTCTTTCTTCACGTCGTTGTCCTGCTGTTTCAACCCCGCCGTTCACCCCGCGGCCGGGCGTGTCGCACGATGTGCGACCCGCATACGAACCGCTGCGCAGTAAACATGCGAATTTGCCCGGCGAGCGCGCGCTAGCGCACCTGGCGGCCAGGCACGATGCCCAACGATACCAGCTTGCCGAGCACGGTCAAAACCGACTGTGGACCCCCGAGGGCCACCCTTACCGCAGGTCAGCATCCCTGCGGTGGGCCATCCCGGTGGCCAGCCGGAGCACCATATCGGTGAACACCGCATCGGTGTCGACGTCGTCCATCACCCCGGTCATCTCCAGCAGGACATAACCGTGCAGGGCGGCCCAGAACTCAAGGGCGGCGTAGAAGGCGTCCTGGCCGTCGAGGCCGTAGGAGGACAGCACCGCGATCACCGGTTCGGCCGCCGCCCGCGAGGCCGCGGTGAACTCGGGGTCGTCACCGCCAAGCGGCATCCGGGTGAAGGCCGAGTAGCGGCCCGGGTGGTGGTGGGCATAGCTGCGGTAGGCGCTGGCCATCGCGATCACCGCGTCGTCGCGGGTCCGGCCGGCGGCGACGGTGCTGAGCATCTGCAGGATGTCGTCGATGACGTGCATGCGCACCGAGCGGCGCAGGTCTTCCAGGCTCTCCACGTGGTTGTACAGCGACGGGCCCTTGGTGCCGAGTTGGGTCGCCAGGGCGTTGATGGTCAGCGCGTCCCAGCCCTCACGGTCCAGGAAGGCCAGGGCGGCGCCCACGATCACCTCGCGGCTGAGCTTGGCCGCCGACCGCCCGCGTGTAGTCATCAGCGAAGAAAGTACGCTCGTCGGCGATGCGGACCTACGCCCCCGCCCTGATCGGGCCCGCCCTGATCGTCGCGCTGGCCGTGCTGCCGTCGGGCTGCGGTTCACCCGAGCCGGTAGTGCCCGCCGATCTGATCACCTACGGCTCGATGGGCACCCGCACGCAAGTCGACTGCGCCAAGGGCAAGTCGCTGGACGTCTCCGGCTCCAACAACACCCTCACCGTCATCGGGCGCTGCGTCTCGGTGAGCATCGGCGGCGCGGACAACACCGTCACGCTGGTCCGTGTCGACGAGCAGCTGACCGTGGACGGACTGAACAACACGATCACCTATCGCGACGGCGACCCGAGGGTCGAGGACACCGGCACCGGCAACCGGATCAGCCGCGGCTGATCTCGTTCAGGCCTTGCGGCCGTGCCGTCCGGCGCCGTCGGCGAACCGCTTGGCCCCCGCGAGCGACTCCGCGGCCACCCGCGCCAGACTGCCGAACTCGACGTCGAGTGCCTCGTCCTCCGGATGGCCCCACTGACACATCGCCGAGAGCCGGTCGGAGCGCAGGCAGCCCTGGGGAAACTCGGCGAGTTCGGCGGCAAGCGCCTCGGCCGCCTCGCGAGCGGTCCCGGTCGGCACCACGCGGTTGGCCAGCCCGATGGCCAGCGCCTCGTCGGCTCCGACCGCGCGGCCGGTGAGGATCAGGTCCATCGCGCGGCTGTGCCCGATGAGCCGGGGCAGCCGCACGGTGCCGCCGTCGATCAGTGGCACGCCCCATCGTCGGCAGAACACCCCGAACACCGCGTCCTGGTCGACCACGCGCAGGTCGCACCACAGCGCCAGTTCCAGACCGCCGGCCACCGCGTAGCCGTCGACGGCGGCGATGACGGGTTTGGACAGCACCATCCGGGTGGGCCCCATCGGAGCGGGTGCGTCCGGACCGGACGTCGGCCGGTGGGTGGGATTGGACTCCTCGGTGCCGATGGCTTTGAGATCGGCACCGGCACAGAACGTTCCGCCGGCGCCGCACAGCACCGCCACCGATGCGGAGTCGTCGGCGTCGAACTCGGCGAATGCCTGGTGCAGTGCGAAGGCGGTGGGCCCGTCGACCGCGTTGCGGGCGTGTGGCCGGTCGATGATCACCGTCGTGACCGGCCCCCGTCGTTGCACTCGCAGCGTCATCGCACCTCCACAGGATGACGTCGCGCACTCAACTCGTCGGCGAAATCGCCGTACGCCGTGCGCAATTCCGATCCGGGCCACCGCCCGGGCAGCAGGGCCGCCGGCAAGACCGGGTCGGTGAGCAGATGGCGCACGATGGCCGCGGCCACGGCGAAGCGGGCCGGCACGTCACGCGCACGCGACATCTCACGCAGCAGCCGATGGCCCGCGGCCGACCAGCCATCGAGATCCCACAGCGCGGCGGCGAGTTCTGCCGGCGCGTCGTCACGGCTGTGCAGGATGCGCGTCCGGCCCGCGAGAGTGGGCGGTGGGACATCGAGGTTGTCCGGCCGCATCCAGACGCCTTCGCGCAACTCGGCGAACCGGTGATCCGACAGCGCGGTGCGCAGCGCGGCACGGCTGCGGGCGTCGGCCCCGACCGCGGTCACCACCACGGTGGTCCAGGTGCCGTCCCAGGCGCGGGTGCGCGGGTTGAGCGCATCGTCCTGGCGGCGCTGACGCGCCAGCAGTCGATCGGCCAGCCGGTAGCCGTCCTGCGAACGCACCAGATCACCCGAGGCGACCAACCGTGTCAGCGCCACGCGAAGTGCGGTCTCCTTGATACCGAAATCCTCTGTGAGGCGGATCAATTCGGCCGCGGGCGCGCAGGCCGGATGCGCGCCCAGCAGGACCGAGAGCACCACCGAGCGCGCCGTCATGCGTGGCAGGGCTGTGCCGGTCATCCCTTCACCCCCGTCACCCTTGACCCCCGTCATCCCTTAACCAGGGCGCGCTCGATGATCGGCGACAGGTCCAGCCCGGCCGGCAGCGTGCCGAACGCGCCGCCCCAGTCGGCGGTCATCCGGCTTGCCAGGAACGCCTCGGTGACCGCCGGGTGGCCGAAGCGCACCAGCAGCGATCCCTGCAACGCCAGGCTGATGTCCTCGGCGACCTTGCGGGCGCGGTACTCCAGCGTCGCGGCGTCGGCCAGGCTCTTGCGCAACGCGGCGGTGTGCGCGTCCAGTCTGGGGTCGTTGCCGCCGGTGCCGGCGAGTTCGTCGAAGAGCACCTCGACGCATTCCGGCCGGGTCGCCATCGCGCGCAGGGTGTCGAGCGCACTGACGTTGCCCGAACCCTCCCAGATGCCCATCAGCGGGGCTTCGCGGTACAGTCGCGGCATGCCGGAGTCCTCGGCGTAACCGTTGCCGCCCAGGCACTCCATCGCTTCGGCGGCGTGCGGGGTGGCGCGCTTGCACACCCAGTACTTGGCGGCGGCCAGGCCGATGCGGCGCAGCATGGTCTCGCGGTGATCGCGGCGGACGGCGGCGTCGGTGGCGCCGGCCATCCGCATCGCCAGCATGGTGGCGGCCTCGGCCTCCACGGCCAGGTCGGCGATGACGTTGCGCATCAGCGGCTGATCTATGAGGTAGGCGCCGAAGGCCTTGCGGTGCTGGGTGTGATGGATCGCGCGGGTGAGCCCCTGGCGCATGCTGGTGGCGCTGCCCAGCGTGCAGTCCAGCCGGGTCATGTTCACCATCTCGATGATGGTGGGCACACCGCGGCCCTCCTCGCCGACCAGCCATGCGGTCGCGCCGTCGTACTCGATCTCGCTGGAGGCGTTGGCGTGGTTGCCGAGCTTGTTCTTCAGCCGCTGGATGAACATGCGGTTGCGGGTTCCGTCGGGCAGCACCCGTGGCAGGAAGAAACAACTCAATCCCCCGGGCGCCTGGGCCAGAACCAGATAGACGTCACTCATCGCCGCGGAGGTGAACCACTTGTGTCCGGTGATCGTGTAGCTGCCGTCGGCGCCCGGCACGGCCGCGGTCGTGCCGGCGCGCACGTCGGACCCGCCCTGCTTCTCCGTCATCGACATGCCCGCGGTGATGCCGGGCTTGGTGGTCGGCACCCTCAGTACCGGGTCGTACTCGCGGCTGGCGAGCAACGGTTCGTAGACACTCGCGAGTTCGGGGTTGTTGCGCAGCGCGGGCACCACCGCATACGTCATCGAGATCGGGCAGACGTGGCCGGGTTCGGGCGTCCACACCCCCATCTTCGCCGCGCGCACCACGTGTGCGCCCGGCCGCGCATCCGCCCACGGCGCGGCGTGCAATCCGTGCGCGATCGCCGTGCGCATCAACTCGTGGTAGGCGGGGTCGTACTCGATCTCGTCGATGCGGTGGCCGAAGCGGTCGTGGGTGTGCAGCACCGGGCGGTTGCGATCGGCCAGGTCCCCCCACCGTTGCGCGGTCGCACTTCCCGAGATGGCACCGAGTTCGAAGACCTCGTCGGCGCCCCAGCCGCCGCCCTCGCGTTCCAGTGCCTCCATCAGCACCGGCGCGGTGGCGGGGTTGTAGTCGTGCAGGTGCGGAACCTGATTGGCAACGACGTGGGTGTCGGACATACGCCCAGTGTTACATCTGCGACCACAGTCGCACAAGATCGGTAATACTCAGGTGGAGAGGTAGAACGCAAGAACGGCGACGAACGACACCACGAAACCGATGCTGACCCACAGCGTGAACCGTTGCTCCAGCCGCAGTGCCGCCTCCTCGCCGTCGCGGTGCAACTTCCAGGCGCCGATCACCGCCCCGGCCAGCATCGAGGTGATCGCGGCGTACGCCAGCACGTAGATCAAGTCGATCATCGGCAGATAGCCGACCTCCGGCAGCGCCGAGGAGATGCCGAACTGCATAGCCACCAGAGCGATCAGCGCGGTGATCGGCACGTTGACCTTCGAGTCGACGTAGGCCGCCGGAATGATCACGCCGAGTGCCGCGGCGATGAGCACGATCAGCAACGGCAGGATGGTCTTGGAGATGCCCGACGCCGCCGGCGCCGACACAGGTATGTCGACGGTGACCCGGGTGTAGGTCTTGTCGTCGCGAGCCGCATCGACGTCACCGAAGGACGTCGGATAGGTGTGGGTGTCGAATCCGATCGTGGGCGTCCCGAAGTTGTAGCCCGCGAGGGTGATCTCCGGGTTGACGGTGACGGGGTCTTTGTCCGGCACGTAGACGACCTGCTTGGAGTTGTCGAGAGCGTTTTCGATGATGATGCTCAGGGTCTGCTTCTGAAACGGATAGTCCGACACCGACAGCGGCGCGTTGAACTGACCCTGGTAACGCGCCAGCCACACCAGAGAGCCGTCCGACTGCTTGCGCGGTTCGGCGTAGATTTCCGTCTTGGTCAGCGCCCAACTCTCGAACACGTTCATGATCTCGATGCCGGCCGGGGCGTCGATGTCCGGGTTCTTCCACCGCAGCCAGACATAGAAGTCGGCGCTGAAGCTGTTCGTCGTGAGATCAACGTGCTGGACGTTCTGGACGTAGACGCCCACGGTCACCTGCTCGGGCGCGGGCGCCGGGGCGGCCGACGCGATACCCCGCGAACCGATCAGCATCAGACCGAACACGTAGCCGACGACGAGAAGTCGCACCGCCGTCCTCATCAGAGGTTCTCCCGAAGGAAGGCGATGTCGTCGCGTCGGCCCTCGTCGGCGGTCTCGCAGATCACCGGCGCCCCGGCCGCCTTGACGACGGCGAGCAGCAGCTGCGGGTCGATGGTGCCGGTGCCGAAGTTGGCGTGCCGGTCGGCACCGGACCCGGCGGCGTCGCGCGAGTCGTTGCAGTGCACCAGGTCGATGCGGCCGGTGATGGCCCGGATGCGCTCGACGGCGTCGATCAGTGCCTCGCCGGCCGCCCAGGCGTGGCAGGTGTCCAGACAGAACCCGATGCCGGTGTCGCCGATGCGATCCCACAGCCGCCCGATGGTGTCGAAGTGCCGCGCCATGGCGTGGTTGCCGCCGGCGGTGTTCTCCAGATAGACCGGGACCTCGGTGTTCAGCGCGGCCAGCGCCTTGGCCCACCGCTCGAAGCCGGCCTCGACGTCGTGATCGTCGGCGTGGCCGCCGTGCACGATCACCGCCGTCGCATTGATAGCCGCGGCGGCGTCGCAGGTGTCCTGCAGGATCTTGCGCGACGGGATGCGCACCTTGTTGTTGGCGCTGGCAACGTTGATGAGGTAGGGGGCGTGCACGTAGACCGGGATGGGCGAGCGGCGCAGCAGGTCGGCGTCGTGGCGCGGCGGAGGTTTGCGCCAACTCTGCGGATCACCGAGGAAGAACTGCACCGCGTCGGCCTCGTCGTCAAGTGCGCCCTGCAGCGGGTTGTCGCTGCGCACATGTGAACCGATCAGCACATCACGAGTCTAGGCATGAAAAAAGCCCCGCCGAAGCGGGGCTTTTTTCATGCCTGCTACCGGTAGTCCGAGTACCCGTAGTCGTCGAGCGGAACGGCCGGGCCGGTGGCAGCACCGAAGTCCGGGCTGTAGTACTGATCCTCGTAGGACGGGATCGTGTACGCCGCGGCGCGGGCCTCCTCGGTGGGCTCGACCTGGATGTTGCGGTACCGGGCGATGCCGGTGCCGGCCGGGATGAGCTTGCCGATGATGACGTTCTCCTTGAGGCCGTTGAGCTTGTCGCTGCGGCAGTTGATCGCCGCATCGGTCAGCACGCGGGTGGTCTCCTGGAACGACGCCGCCGACAGCCACGAGTCGGTGGCCAGCGATGCCTTGGTGATGCCCATCAGCACCGGACGGCCCGCCGCGGGCTCGCCGCCCTCGGCGACCACACGGCGGTTCTCCGACTCGAACTCCGCACGCTCGGTCAGCGAGCCGGGCAGGAACTCCGTGGAGCCCGAGTCGATGATCGTGACGCGGCGAAGCATCTGACGAACGATGACCTCGATGTGCTTGTCGTGGATCGACACACCCTGGGCCCGGTAGACCTCCTGGACCTCCTTGGTCAGGTGGACCTGGACCTCAC
>JBAXCK010000125.1:0-8599 GCA_037141465.1 Mycobacteriaceae bacterium
CCGCAGCTGCACCAGCCGATGGGCATCGTGCACGGTGGCGTCTGGTGCTCGATGGTGGAATCGATGGCCAGCGTGTCTGCGTTCCTCTGGCTGGAGAGCAATGGCGGCGGAGACGTCGTCGGCGTCAACAACAGCACCGATTTCCTGCGGGCGATCACCGAGGGAACCGCGTACGGGGTCTCCGAGCCGATCCACCGGGGACGGCGCCAACAGCTCTGGCTGGTGACGATCCGTGACGATGCCCAGCGAACGATCGCACGGGGGCAGGTGCGGCTGCAGAATCTCGACTAGACCGGGCGGCCCGCAAGCTGAAGCACCAACTGTGCGCCACCGAGGGGACTGGAACCCAAAGCGGCTGTGCCGCCGTGCAATTCGGCTTGCTGAGCCACCAGTGCCAACCCAAGGCCTGATCCGGAGTGGCTGGCCGTCGATCCGCGGGCGAAGCGCTCGAAGACGCCGATACGTTCTTCTTCGGGCACGCCGCTCCCGTTGTCGTCCACGGTGACGCGAACGCCGTCGGCGGAAGTGCCGACGGCAAGCTGGACCTCGGTCGCGCCGCCGTGTTTGACGGCATTGGCAATGGCGTTGTCGATGACCAATCGCAGACCCACCGGTAGGCCCACCATCAGTACGGCCGGCGATGGCACCAGCGCGACCTTGAGATCGGGGTAGGTGCGCTCGGCGTCGTGGGCGGCACGGTCGAGCAACTCGGTGATGTCGAATGGCACGAAGTCGTCGGCGGTCGTCAACTCGCCTTGCGCCAGGCGTTCCATCGCGGTGAGTGTGGCCTCGATGCGGCTCTGGGTGCGCACGGTGTCGCTGATCACCTCTTTGCGCTGTTCCGGGCCCAGATCGAGGGTGGAAAGCACCTCGAGATTGGTCCGCATCGCCGTGAGCGGTGTGCGCAACTCGTGGGAGGCGACCGCGGCGAAATCGCGCGCCGCCTCGAGAGCCGCTTTGGTGCGGGCCTGCTCATCACCGATTCGGGCCAGCATGCCCTCGACCGCCTCGCCGATCTCCACCGCTTCGCTGACCCCGCGGACCTGAACCTCTTCCGGTTTGGACTGGGCGTTGATGGCTCGGGCCTGCTGGGCCAGTAGCCGGAACGGGTCGATCATGATCAACGAGAAGAACCAGCCGACGATCACGGTGCCGATGATGACGCCGCCGCAGATGATCAGCACGCGCCAGTGCAGCTCGGAGATTCGGCGCTGGGTTTCAGCCAGCGGCGCCCCGAGTGCGATCGATGCGCCGCCGACAGTGAACGTCCGGACCCGATATTCCACCCCGTCGATGGCCGTGTTCGCATAGCCGTCCCCCAGTTTGGGCAGGGTGATGCCGGTCGGCACGGACATCTCCATCGCCCCCACCCGCACGGTGCGCACCAGATTGCCGTCAGGACTGGGGCTTCCGGGCCCGGGCGGGCTGGACAGCAGGGTGCTGAAGTCGCCCAGACTGCTCACCGAGTCCAGTCGGCGATCGAGCTGGCTGTACTGGTCGTTGGTGACACCGACCCACACCCAGGTGCCGAGGGTCAGCACCAGGATCACCACGGCGAGCGCGGCGACGATCACGATCGTGCGCAACGACAGCATGCGGGTGGGCAGCCGTTTCAGAATCCGGTAGACCACCTCGTCGGGTTTCACCACAGGTGCCTCTCCGGCTAGAGGTTGTCGGCCAGGGTCAAAGCGCGCTGCGGCAGATTGCAGCGGGCCCGAAAGTCACGCGAGGGCGCGCGCACCGCCTCCAGGTCGGCGCGCACGCTGGGATTGGCGCTGAGATAGTCCTCGGTCTGCTGACGCACCTGTGCCTTCGGCTGACCGTGCAGACCGGTGAAGAAGTCGTTCACGTCGGGGTGGGTGAACAGATACGCCGACATGGCCGCCGACACGCCAGACATCACCGCGGTCATATCCGCCGTTGTGCACCCCGGTGGCTCGGCGTGGGCCGGCGCCACACTCAGCATTGCGGCGACGATGACGCCCAACGCAGCGGCCGGCCCGATTCCCATACCGCCATGCTAGTCAGGCGATCTCGGACTCCTCGACGCGTTCGACGATCTCCTCAAGCTGTTCGATGCGCGTCCGCGCGTAGGCCTGCTGCTCGGTGATGGTCAGCTGACCGCGCTGGCTGCCGATGAAGGTGCCGATCCACGACAGTGTCGTGGTCAGCCGAGCCCGGAAGCCGACGAGGTAGATCAGGTGCAGGAAGAGCCAGGCCAGCCAGGCGATGAAGCCGCCGAACTCCAGCGGCCCCACCTTGGCCACCGCCGAGTAGCGCGACACCGTTGCCATCGAGCCCTTGTCGAAGTACTGGAAGGGCTCCCGCGTCGAGGGATCGGCGCCGCGCAACTCGGCCTTGACCATCCTGGTGGCGTAACGCGCGCCCTGGATTGCGCCCTGTGCCTGCCCGGGTACGCCCTCGACGCTGGCCAAGTCGCCGATGACGAACACGTTCGGGTGACCGGGAACGGTCAGGTCGGACAGCACCTTCACCCGTCCGGCGCGGTCGATCTGGGCCCCGGACTGATCGGCGATCAGTTTGCCCAGCGGGCTTGCCGCCACCCCGGCCGACCAGACCTTGGTCTGGCATTCGATTCGTCCGGCCCCGCCGTCGCTGTACTTGACGTCGATGCCGTTGCGGTCGACGCCGGTGACCATGGCACCCAGTTGGATCTCCACCCCGAGTTTCTCCAGACGCGCGGCGGCCTTCCCGCCGAGTTTCTCGCCCATCGGCGGGAGGACAGCGGACGCGGCGTCGAGCAGGATCACCCGCGCTCGCGTCGAGTCGATTCGACGGAAGGCACCCTTGAGGGTGTGGTCGGCCAGTTCGGCGATCTGTCCTGCCATCTCCACGCCGGTGGGTCCGGCGCCGACGACGACGAAAGTGAGCAGTTTGGCGCGGCGTTCCGGATCGCTGGACCGCTCCGCCTGCTCGAAAGCGCCGAGGATGCGGCCGCGCAACTCCAGTGCGTCGTCGATGGTCTTCATACCGGGCGCCCAGTCGGCGAAGTGATCGTTGCCGAAGTAGGACTGGCCCGCGCCGGCCGCGACGATGAGAGTGTCATACGGCGTGCGATAGGTGTGGCCCAACAGCACCGAGTCGACGGTCTTCTTGGCGAGGTTGATATAAGTCACCTCGCCGAGCAGCACCTGGCAGTTCTTCTGCTTGCGGAGGATCACGCGGGTCGGTGGCGCGATCTCACCCTCGGAGATGATTCCTGTGGCCACCTGATACAGCAGCGGCTGGAACAGGTGGTGGGTGGTCTTGGCGATCAGCTTGATGTCGACATCGGCCCGCTTGAGCTTCTTGGCAGCGTTGAGTCCGCCGAAACCCGATCCGATGATGACGACCTTGTGCTTATCCGACGGAGTTGCGCCGGGGTGGGTCATCTTCAGCTCCTTGATTGCGCCCTAGAGGGGACCCGACCATGGTAGTTGCCCGCCGCTGCGCCCCGCACCGGTCACCCCTCGACGACCGGCCGCAGCGCCTCTGCAACCGCGGTGATCGAGCCCGGAACGTAGGCCGGCATGTTCAGGATCACCCCGTCGATACCGGCGTCGATCACGCTGCGGGCCACGACGTCGGCGATCTGCTCCGGGGTTCCGGCCACCATGCGGCCACTCATGGCCTCGGGCACCGTGAACTTCGGATCCGGGATCGCGGTGAGCAGAACACTCGTCTCGAGGGTGGCCGGGTCGCGGTCCACCTCGGCGCAGCGTTGGTTGATCGCCTCGACCTTGCGCGGCAGCTCGTCGAAGGAAGCGATCACGTTGAGGTGGTCGAAGTACCTCGCCGCCAGGCCGAAGGTCTTCTTCTCACCGGTGCCGCCGATCATCAGCGGAATGTGATCCCGGAACCGCGGCACCGCCATCGCCTCGACGGTCCGGTAATACGTGCCGGTGAAGCTCACCCGCTCGCCGGCGATCATCGGCAGCACGATCTCCAGCGCCTCGTCGAGTTTGGCGAATCGCTGTGTGAAGGTGCCGAAATCGAATCCGAGTTGCTCGTGTTCGAGTTCGAACCAGCCGGTTCCCACACCGAGCACGGCGCGGCCCTGGCTGATCACGTCCAGCGTGGTGATGATCTTGGCGAGCAGGGTGGGATTGCGGTAGGTGTTGCCGGTGACGAGGGTGCCGAGCAGCACGCGTTCGGTGGCGGTGGCGAGCGCACCAAGGGCGGTGTAGGCCTCCAGCATCGGCTGATCCGGAGACCCCAGCATGGGTAGTTGATAGAAGTGATCCATCACGAACACCGCGTCGAAGCCGGCCGCCTCGGCCTCGCGGGTTTGCGCCACGACGGTGGGGAACAATTCGGCGACGCCGGTGCCGTAGGAGAAGTTCGGGATCTGAAATCCGAGTCGAATCGTCACGCTGCAGACAGTAGCCCCGCCAGGGGGAAACTCGCCCGCGTGCGGCGAAGGTGCCTAGGGTGAAGCGCCATGGGGACGGCGCACCGACTGCCGCGCTGGATTTATCTACCCGCGGCCATCGGCGCTGTCTTCGTCCTGCTGCCGCTGGCAGGTTTGGCATGGCAGGTGGACTGGCCCGGTTTCGCGCACCTCGTCAGCAGCGAATCCTCGCGCGATGCACTGCTGCTGAGCCTGCGGACAGCGACCGCGAGCACACTGCTGTGCCTCCTGCTCGGGGTGCCGATGGCCATGCTGTTGGCCCGCCGCGGCCGGCTCGCCCGCCGCCTGCGGCCCCTGATCCTGATTCCGCTGGTGTTGCCGCCGGTGGTCGGCGGTCTGGCACTGCTGTACGCATTCGGACGGCTGGGCCTGCTCGGGCATTACCTGGAGGCCGCCGGCATCCGGATCGCCTTCACGACGACGGCGGTGGTGCTCGCGCAGACCTTCGTCTCGCTGCCGTTCCTGGTGCTCGCCCTGGAGGGCGCGGCGCGATCGGCCGGACCCGCCTACGACGCTGTGGCGGCCACGCTGGGCGCGCGACCCTCGACGGTGTGGTGGCGGGTGACCCTGCCACTGATCGTCCCCGGACTGGTCTCGGGCGCCGTGCTGGCATTCGCCCGCGCCCTCGGCGAATTCGGCGCGACGCTGACCTTCGCCGGATCGCGGCAAGGCGTCACCCGCACATTGCCGCTGGAGATCTACCTGCAGCGCGAGACCGACCCTGATGCCGCGGTCGCGCTGTCGATCGTTCTCGTGACAGTCGCGGCCGTGGTGGTGATCGGACTGGGCGCTCGGCGACTGGCCGGCTGGGCCGCCGATGACTGATCTCACGTGCACGGCGCTGATCCCGGCCCGCGGCGTGGAGGCCACGCTGGACATCCGGGCGGGCGAGGTGCTCGCATTGATCGGCCCCAACGGGTCGGGTAAATCCAGCATCGCGGCGGTGATCGCCGGCCTACTCGACGCGCAGTCGGCGACGGTGCGCATCGGCGATCACACGCTCACCGATACCAGTCGGGGCATCGCTGTGCACACCTGTGACCGGCGCGTCGGTCTGCTGGGCCAAGATCCGCTGCTGTTCCCGCACATGTCCGTGATCGACAACGTCGCCTTCGCGGCGCGGCAGGCGCGGCGTCGCCACCGCAGCGACGCACGCTCCCGCGCGATGCGGTGGCTGGAGAAGGTGGATGCAGCCGACCTGACCCACCGGCGTCCCGCAGAACTGTCCGGTGGTGAGGCGCAGCGCGTTGCGTTGGGCCGCGCGCTGGCCGCCGAACCGGAGGCCCTCATACTCGACGAACCGCTCAGTGGTCTCGACGTCACGGCGGCCGCTTCGATGCGGGCAGTGCTCGGCGAGGTGCTCGCATCAGACGGACGCCCGACCCTGCTGATCACCCACGACCTCATCGACGTCGCGACCCTCGCGGACCGGGTCGCCGTGCTGGAAAGCGGCCGGATCACCGAGTCCGGACCCGCCGCGGCCGTCCTGGCCGCACCCCGCAGCGTCTTCGGTGCGGGCATCGCCGGTGTCAACGTGGTGCGCGGGGTGGTGGACGAACAGGGGACACTGCGCGACGCGGCCGGCCAGCGGTGGCACGGCACCGGGGATGCACCGGCTCCCGGGCAGGCGGCGATGGCGGTCTTCAGTCCGGCCGCCATCGCGGTCTACCGAGACAGGCCGCAGGGCAGTCCACGTAACTGTGTCCTGATTCGGATCGAGGCTCTCGAGGCGGTGGGTTCGGCGGTTCGGGTGCGGGGCACAAGCCTTTCCGGGGGCGCCCCGGGCCTGGCCGCCGACGTCACCGCCAGTGCTGCCGCGGAATTGCAGCTCAAGCCCGGAGAGGACGTGTGGTTCAGCGTGAAGGCCCAGGCCATCGCGGTCCACGCCGTGCCGCCGAAGACCGGATCACACCCGTGAAGGCGCAGGCCGACACTGTCCGACCCGGAACTTGCGTCACGGCTGTAACACGGTAGGTTTTTCGCCATGAGTGAGCCGGATTCGACCACACGACGCCGGGGCCTGTGGACCGCGGTGGCTGTCACCGCAGCCATGACGATCGCCCTCCCGCCGGCCATGGCGAGCGCCGATCCCGTGCCGCCGCCCACCACCACCGCGGCAGCCCCGGCCGCGCCCGCAGATCCGAACGCTCCGGCGCAACCGGCACCGCCGCCTCCGGCGGACCCCAATGCCTCACCGGTTGCTCCGCCGCCGGCCGACCCCGCCGCGCCGCCCGCCCCGGGGGCACCACCTCCGGCTCCCGCGCCGGTTCCGGGAGCACCCGTTCCGCCCGCGGATCCCAACGCGCCGCCGCCGCCACCTGCAGACCCCAACGCCGCACCGGTCGCCCCGGTGCCACCGGCCGCGCCCGAAGCGGGACGGGTCACCAACGCCGCCGGCGGTTTCAGCTACGTGGTTCCCGCCGGGTGGGAGGTCGCCGATGCATCGCGGCTCAGCTACGGCCAGGCGCTGCTGCTCAAGCAAACCGCACCCGCCCTGCCCGGCCAGGCGGCCTCGACCGCCAACGACACCAGCATCCTGCTGGGCCGCCTGGACCTGAAACTGTTCGCCGGAGCGGAGTCCGACAACACCAAGGCCGCGGTGAGACTGGCGTCGGACATGGGCGAGTTCTTCATGCCCTTCCCGGGCACCCGCATCAACCAGGCGAGTGCGCCTCTGCAGGCCGCTGACATGCCCGGGTACGCGGCGTCCTACGACGTGAAGTTCACCGACACCGCCAAGCCCAACGGTCAGATCTGGGCCGGCGTGGTCGGCGCGGCCGCGGCAAACCGCACCACCCCGAGCAACCGCTGGTTCGTGGTCTGGCTGGGAACAGCCAAGGATCCGATCGACGTCAACGCGGCGACGGCATTGGCCTCCTCGATCCGGCCCTACACCCCACCGCCGGCACCAGCCATGCCTGCTCCGGATCCCAATGCTCCGGCCGTCCCGGGCACCCGCGTGGGTGTCCCGGTTCCGGTGGAGACGCCGGTGCCGGAGATGATGCCCGGAGCGATGCCGCCGGCCGCATGACGTCCGGACCGTGGCCGAATCAGCACACGGATCGTTACCGCGGCGCGCTACACCTGAAGGAGACGGTCGGGCATACAGCGCCGGGCCAGTTAACAAAGGACACAAGGGAGTAGCGCCATGAGCATCGTCTGGATGATCGTCCTCGGCCTCATCGTCGGCTGGGTCGCGAAAATGCTGGTACCGGGCACCGGGCATCTCGGGTGGGTCTCCACCGGACTGCTGGGCATCGCCGGCGGCTGGGTCGGCGGCACACTGGGCAGCCTCGTCTTCGCCCCTCATCAGTTCGACATCACGCCGCCTGTCCAACATTCGTTCCTGGGCGCGCTCGTGGGTGCGGTGATCCTGCTGCTGGTCTACCGGTCGGTGTCGGGCCGCGGAAGTCGGGTTTAGCGGCGACGATCCTCAGCTGGCCGCAGTTCAGCCGGAGAGGTGCCAGACGAGGGCCGCCGCCAGCGCCCCCATGCCGTTGAGCGACCAGTGCAGCGCGATCGGCGCGATCAGGCTTCCACTGCGGCGACGAAGCCAGGTGAAGACGAAGCCGGCCGCCGCAGTCGCAACCACGGCCAGGGCGATCCCGGCAAGCATGCCGGCCAACCCACCCCCGAGAACCCGGGTGAAGCCGACGTTGCCGGTCGTCAATCCGAACGACGAGGCGATGTGCCACAACCCGAAGAGCAACGAGCCCCCGGCGGCCACCCCGCGGAACCCCCACGCGCGGTCCAGCGCACCGTGCAGCACACCGCGGAATGCCAACTCCTCGGGGATCACCGTCTGCAGCGGGATGATGACCATGGAGGCGACCAGCGCGCCGGACACCGTGGCGTAGCGGTCATTGAGGAACATCGGACGCGTCCAGGGGAGCAGGGCACCGACGGCGATCACGGTAAGGACAAGACCGACCGCGCCCAGTGCATAGACCGCCCCGGAGCGCCAGTGCTCACGCCCGAGTCCCAGTTCCGCCCAGCCCAGTCCGCGCGCCCGCACCAGCAGTACCAGACCGACCGCGACGGCGGGCACCGTCGCGATGTTCGCCAGCGGTGAGGTGAAGTGCGCGATCAGGTTGGCGATGGCCAGCACCACCACCACCACACCGACGTCGATGTAGACCCGCAGGTGGTGCAACGCAGCCAACTGGGCCAGCACAGGGTGGGGTGGCG
>JBAXCK010000126.1:0-8310 GCA_037141465.1 Mycobacteriaceae bacterium
ATCCCAAGATGAAGCGGTTCATCTTCACCGACCGCAACGGCATCTACATCATCGATCTGCAGCAGACGCTGACCTACATCGACAAGGCCTACGAATTCGTCAAGGAGACCGTCGCCCACGGCGGCAGTGTCCTTTTCGTCGGCACCAAGAAGCAGGCGCAGGAGTCCATCGCCGAGGAAGCGACCCGCGTCGGCATGCCGTACGTGAATCAGCGCTGGCTCGGTGGCATGCTGACCAACTTCTCCACCGTGCACAAGCGCCTGCAGCGCCTCAAGGAACTCGAGGCCATGGAGCAGACCGGAGGCTTCGAGGGTCGCACCAAGAAGGAGATCCTCGGCCTGACCCGAGAGAAGAACAAGCTCGAGCGCAGCCTGGGCGGTATCCGCGACATGAACAAGGTTCCCTCGGCGGTGTGGGTGGTCGACACCAACAAGGAGCACATCGCCGTCGGTGAGGCCCGCAAACTCGGCATC
Source organism: Mycobacteriaceae bacterium (assembly GCA_037141465.1). Taxonomy (GTDB): domain Bacteria; phylum Actinomycetota; class Actinomycetes; order Mycobacteriales; family Mycobacteriaceae; genus Mycobacterium. Next base: position 474 of record JBAXCK010000126.1, read on the forward strand.
CCGGTCATTGCGATCCTGGACACCAACTGCGACCCCGACCTTGTCGACTACCCGATCCCGGGCAACGACGACGCGATCCGCTCCGCAGCGCTGCTGACCAAGGTCATCGCCTCGGCCGTGGCCGAGGGTCTGCAGGCTCGCGGTCAGGCGGGCCGCGCCGAGGCCGGTGCGGACGCCGAGGCCGAGCCGTTGGCCGAGTGGGAACAGGAACTGCTGGCCGGCGCGGCCATCGAGTCCGCTCCCAGCGAGCCGGGTCCGGTCGCCTCCGAATCCGTCACCGCCACCGTCACCGTCGAGGAGGGCTGATGGCCGGCTACACCGCCGCCGACGTCAAGCGTCTTCGCGAGCTCACCGGCTCGGGGATGATGGATTGCAAGAACGCGCTCGCCGAGACCGACGGTGACTTCGACAAGGCCGTCGAGGTGCTACGCATCAAGGGCGCCAAGGACGTCGGCAAGCGCGCCGAGCGCGCAACCGCCGAGGGTCTCGTCGCGGCGAAGGGCGGCGCTCTGATCGAGCTCAACTCCGAGACCGATTTCGTCGCCAAGAACGCCGAGTTCCAGCAGCTGGCCGATCAGATCGTCGATGCCGCCGTGGCCGCCAAGGCCGGCGACGTCGACGCCCTGAAGGCTGCGACGATCGGCGGCGGAAAGACCGTCGAGGACGCCATCGGTGAGTTGTCGGCCAAGATCGGGGAGAAGCTGGAGCTGCGCCGCGTGCAGTTCTTCGACGGCAACGTCGAGACCTACCTGCATAAGCGGGCCGCGGACCTGCCGCCGGCGGTCGGGGTTTTGGTCGAGTTCGAATCCGGTTCCGATGAAAAAGGCTCTGATGCCGCGCACGCGGTCGCCCTGCAGATCGCCGCGTTGAAGGCCCGCTACCTGACCCGCGACGACGTGCCCGAGTTGCTGATCGCGCAGGAGAAGCGCGTCGCCGAGGAGACCGCGAAAGCCGAGGGCAAGCCCGAGGCCGCGCTGCCCAAGATCATCGAGGGCCGCGTCAACGGTTTCTTCAAGGACGTCGTGCTGCTCGAGCAGCCGTCGGTCTCGGACAACAAGAAGACCGTCAAGGCGCTGCTCGACGACGCCGGTGTGACGGTCACCCGGTTCGTGCGGTTCGAGGTGGGGCAGGCCTGACGGCCTGACCACCCCGCGGGCTATGCGCCACGTCAACGCATTCGGAGACGACGCACTCGGCGATCTCGACGCCGTGGCGATGGTGGATGCCATGCGCACCGGGCGCGTCTCGGCCGCCGAACTCATCGACGCGGCGATCGCGCGCACCGAGAAGGTGAACCCCGTCCTCAACGGCCTCGCGCACGAGACGTTCGCGCGAGCGCGCGCCGAGGCGCAGGCCGGGATGAACACCGGTGGCTACTTCGAGGGCGTGCCGACCTTCATCAAGGACAATGTCGACGTCGAGGGCATGCCGACCATGCAGGGCACCGATGCGTGGGATCCCACACCGCATCCCCGGCACGGCGACTTCGCCGAGTTCTTCCTCTCGACAGGGCTGATCCCGCTCGGCAAGACGCAACTGTCGGAGTTCGGCTTCAGCGCGTCCGCCGAACACCCCCGCATCGGTGCGGTGCGCAATCCCTGGGACACCGACTACACCGCCGGCGCATCATCCTCGGGATCGGGGGCGTTCGTCGCCGCGGGCGTGGTGCCGATCGCGCACGCCAACGACGGCGGCGGATCCATCCGCATCCCCGCAGCCTGCAACGGCCTCGTCGGCCTCAAGCCCTCGCGCGGACGCCTGCCCCAGGACAAGATGTCGCGTCAGATGCCGGTGCGGCTGGTCAACGACGGTGTGCTGACCCGCTCGGTGCGGGATACCGCCGCGTTCTACCGCGAGGCCGAACGCATCTTCCGCAACCGCGCGCTGCAGCCGATCGGTGCCGTCACCGGACCCGGGCCGGGGCGCCTGCGCATCGCCGTGGTCACTCGTTCGGTGAACCGCGACTCCAGCCCGTCGATCCGGGATCACACACTCAAGGCGGCGGCGCTGCTGGAAGAACTCGGCCATCGGGTGGACTACCTCGACAGCTATCCGATTCCGGCGAAGTTCGTCGACGATTTTCTGCTGTACTGGGCGTCGCTGGCGATGGCGCTCGTGCGCACCGGTCAGCGCAGCTTCGGCAAGAGCTTCGACCGCAGCCGGCTGGACAACCTCACACTCGGTCTGGACCGGCACGCCAGCCGCAATCTGCACAAACTCCCGGTCGCCATCGCCCGGCTGCGCCGGCTGCGGAGGGTGACCGAGAAGTTCTACCGCGACTACGACATCCTGCTGACGCCCACGCTGGCCGAGGACACCCACCGGATCGGTCACCTCGATCCCACCGAAAGCTACGAGCAGGTGATCGACCGGCTCGTCGAGTGGGTCGCCTTCACGCCACTGCAGAACGCCACCGGCGAACCGGCGATCTCACTGCCGCTGGCGCAGTCGGCCAACGGGCTGCCGGTCGGCATGATGTTCGCGGCACCACTCGGTCATGAGCGCCGGCTACTGGAACTGTCCTACGAACTGGAAGCGGCCAAACCCTGGCCGCGCATTCACGCCCCGACGACGCCGGCGTAGGGCGTCGTCGCGGATCGGCCCGAAAACGCGCGGGCCTCCGGTCACCCGCAGCGTCCCGCGGGGATCCGATGAGGCAGGATGAGGGCCGATCGACGGGGCGATTTCGACCACGTGAGGAGTCCGATGGGCGAGCCGTTGCGGCCGCAGTACTCGCGGGTGCTGCTCAAGCTCGGGGGCGAGATGTTCGGTGGGGGGTCGGTCGGGCTGGATCCCGACGTGGTGGCCCAAGTCGCCAGGCAGATCGCCGAGGTGGTGCGCAGCGGCGTCCAGGTGGCCGTCGTGATCGGTGGCGGTAACTTCTTCCGCGGTGCGCAACTGCAGCAGCGCGGCATGGAGCGGACCCGTTCGGACTACATGGGCATGCTGGGCACCGTGATGAACAGTCTCGCGCTGCAGGACTTCCTGGAGCGGGAGGGAATCGTCACCCGAGTGCAGACGGCCATCACCATGGGCCAGGTCGCCGAGCCCTACCTACCGCTGCGGGCCCGCCGGCACCTCGAGAAGGGCCGGGTGGTGATCTTCGGCGCCGGTATGGGACTGCCGTACTTCTCGACCGACACCACCGCCGCCCAGCGGGCACTGGAGATCGGCGCCGAGGTGGTGCTGATGGCCAAGGCGGTGGACGGCGTGTTCAGCGACGATCCCAGGAACAATCCGAAGGCCGAACTGATCGCCGAGATCAGCCACCGGGAAGTCATCGACCGTGAGCTGCGGGTCGCCGACGCCACCGCGTTCAGTCTCTGCATGGACAACGGCATGCCGATCCTGGTCTTCAACCTGCTGACCAATGGCAATATCGCCCGGGCGGTCGCTGGTGAGAAGATCGGGACATTGGTCAGCACCCAAGCGTGACACCGTAAGCGTGACACCGTAAGCGTGACGATGGAGGAACGGCGTAGTGATTGACGAGGCGCTCTTCGATGCCGAGGAGAAGATGGAGAAGGCCGTCGCGGTCGCCCGCGACGACCTGTCCTCGATCCGCACCGGCCGGGCCAACCCCGGCATGTTCTCCCGCATCGTCATCGACTACTACGGCTCGCCCACGCCGATCACACAGATGTGCAGCATCAACGTGCCGGAAGCCCGGATGGTGGTGATCAAGCCGTACGAGGCCGGACAGCTCAAGGCGATCGAGGAGGCCATCCGCAATTCGGACCTCGGCGTCAATCCGACGAACGACGGCAGCATCATCCGGGTCGCGATCCCGCAGCTGACCGAGGAGCGCCGGCGTGATCTGGTCAAGCAGGCCAAGGCCAAGGGCGAGGACGCGAAGGTGTCGGTGCGCAACATCCGCCGCAAGGCGATGGAGGAGCTCGCGCGCATCAAGAAGGACGGCGAAGCCGGTGAGGACGAGGTCGGTCGCGCGGAGAAGGACCTCGACAAGACGACCCACAACTACGTCACCGCGATCGAGGAGCTCGTCAAGCACAAGGAAGGCGAGCTGCTCGAGGTCTGAGGACCCCCGCAGCCACCGACTGTGACCGACACCGCGCCGGCCGAACCCGCCAAGACATCCAAAGCGGGCCGCAACCTGCCGGCCGCCATCGGGGTCAGTGTGCTCCTCGGCGGCACGGTGATCGCGATCCTGGCCTTCAAGCCGATCCTGTGGTTGCCGCTGGTTGCCGGAGCGATGGCGTTGGCCACGCACGAAGTGGTTCGGCGGCTGCGCGGTGGCGGCTACTCGATCCCGGTGATCCCGTTGATCCTCGGCGGGCAGGCCATGGTCTGGCTCACGTGGCCGTTCGGTGCCAAGGGTGCGCTGGGCGCCTACGGTGCGACGGTTCTGGTGTGCATGATCTGGCGGCTGCTCAGCCAGGGACTGGACAGTCAGCCGGTGAACTATCTGCGCGACGTCGCCGTCACCGTCTTTCTGGCGACGTGGATTCCGCTGTTCGGCGCCTTCGCCGTCCTGCTGGTGTACCCCGCCGACGGTTGGGCGCGGGTCTTCGCCCTGATGCTCGGTGTGGTGTTCTCCGACATCGGCGGTTACACAGCCGGAGTGCTGTTCGGGAAGCACCGCATGGTCCCGGCGATCAGCCCGAAGAAGTCATGGGAGGGCCTGGCGGGTTCACTGCTGTGCGGAATCGCGGCCGCCGTTCTGGCGGTGGTGTTCCTCATGCACAAGCCGTGGTGGGTGGGGGTGGCGATGGGCCTGATGCTGGTCATCACCGCCACCCTCGGTGATCTGGTCGAGTCACAGGTCAAACGGGACCTCGGCATCAAGGACATGGGCACACTGCTGCCCGGTCACGGCGGGTTGATGGACCGCATCGACGGCGCACTGCCGTCGGCGGCGGCAACCTGGATCGTGCTCAGTCTGCTCGCGCCGTGAAGCCCGAACTGGTCTTCGACGCACCGCGGCGGGGCCTGCCGCCGCGTCACTTCGCCGACCTCGACGCCGAGGGACGCGTCGCGGCGGTCGCCGAACTCGGCCTGCCGGCGTTTCGCGCCAGACAGCTGGCCAACCAGTACTACGCCCGGCTCGTCGCCGATCCTGCCGAGATGACCGATCTGCCCGCGGCGGTGCGCGACGCCGTCTCCGATGCGCTCTTCGGGCCGCTGTTGTCGGTGGTGCGCGAGGTGGAGTGCGACGGCGGCGAGACCCGCAAGACGTTGTGGCGCGGCTACGACGGCGCCACCTTCGAGTCGGTGCTGATGCGCTATCAGGACCGCAACACCGTCTGCATCTCCTCACAGGCCGGCTGCGGGATGGCGTGTCCCTTCTGCGCTACCGGGCAGGGCGGGCTCACCCGGAACCTCAGCACCGCGGAGATCCTCGAACAGGTCCGCGCGTCAGCGGCGACACTGCGTGACACCTACGACGACCGGCTCTCCAACGTGGTCTTCATGGGCATGGGGGAGCCGCTGGCCAACTACTCCCGGGTGGTGGCCGCCGTGCGGCGCATCACCGCCGCGCCGCCGGAGGGTTTCGGAATCTCGGCGCGTTCGGTGACGGTGTCGACAGTCGGCCTCGCCCCGGCCATCCGGCGGCTCGCCGACGAACGGCTCGGGGTGACACTCGCGGTGTCACTGCACACCCCCGACGACGAACTGCGCGACACCCTGGTGCCGGTGAACGATCGGTGGAAGGTAGCCGAAGTACTCGACGCCGCGCGCTACTACGCGGATGTGACCGGCCGACGCGTGTCGATCGAGTACGCGCTCATCCGCGACATCAACGACCAGCCCTGGCGAGCGGACCTACTGGGCAAGAAACTCCACCGGGCGCTGGGGCCACTGGTGCACGTCAACCTGATCCCGCTCAACCCGACGCCGGGCAGTGCCTGGGATGCCAGCCCCAAACCGGCGGAGCGGGAGTTCGTCCGCCGGGTGCGGGCCCACGGCGTGACGTGCACGGTGCGCGACACCCGCGGCCGGGAGATCGCCGCCGCCTGCGGGCAACTGGCCGCCGAAGGCGGCTAGCGGTAGCGCCTCAGCGCAGGAAGCCCCGCCTGCGCAGCACCCAGTCGCGGATCATGATGAACGCGACGATGCCGGCGAAGGCGATCAGGAACCAGTCCTCGACGTGGCCGACGTGGTTGCCCCGCAGCATGCCCAGCAGGAACACGATGACGAAGATGCCCAGGCCGTACCAGGTGCGCCGGGTGATCTTGCTCCAGCCCCAGGCGGCCGACGGCACGTCGGCGGTGTCGACATCGTCGTAACGCTCGACCTCGGTGTTGGCCATCGTCGCTGCTCCCGTCAGATCAGGTGTTCCGCCATGTTTCCGGCACCGTCATTCTGGCATACCGCCTCAGCTCAGAAGTCCGTACCGCCGCAGCGCCTCGGCGCGCTCGGCGGCGTGATCGACGATGGGTTCGGGATATCCGGGTGGGCGGCCGGACTTGAGCCGGTGCACGTCGGCGCCGGCGATCTCGGCGAGTTCGGGCACCCACCGGCGGACGTAGTCGCCGGAGGGGTCGAACTTCTCGCCCTGTGCGGTGGGGTTGAACACCCGGAAGTACGGCGCGGCGTCCGTGCCGGTGCCCGCGCACCACTGCCAGCCGTGCTGGTTGCTGGCGACGTCGGCGTCGGTGAGTTGTTCGAAGAACCATCGCGCCCCCCACTGCCAGGGCAGGTGCAGATCCTTGACGAGAAATGAGGCGACGATCATCCGAACCCGGTTGTGCATGAATCCGCTGTCGCGCAACTGCCGCATTCCGGCGTCGACGATCGGGTAGCCGGTGCGGCCCTGCTTCCAGGCCTCGAAGAACGTCTGCGCGTCCGGCCCCTCGTCGACCTCGATCGCGTCGAAGTTCGGGTTCCAGTTTCGCCAGGCGCTCTGCGGCCACTCGTGCAGCACCGAGGCGTAGAAGTCGCGGAAGGCCAACTCGCGCAGATACGCCGCCGGTCCGGTGTCCTGGTTCAGCTCCGCGGCCATGGTGCGGGGATGAATGGTGCCGAACTTCAGGTGGGCCGACATCCGGCTGGTGCCCGGGCGGTCGGGCCGGTTGCGGTCGTCGGCGTAGCCGGACATGCCGGCGTCGAGGAACTGTTTCCACCGCCCTCGTGCGGCAGCCTCACCGGCCGGGAGATCAAGGGCGACGCCGGGATTCGGTGCGGTGACGCGCGCCGGCAGATCGGCGACACCGGCGGGGTCGAGCCATGTCGCGGTGGAGGCTCCGGTGCGGGCCGGTGCCCGCCAGCCCACCTCGCGCCAGCGCCTGTAGTACGGGGTGAAGACCTTGTAGGGGCTGCCGTCGTCCTTGGTCACCCGGCCGGGTGAGACCAGGTACGGCGATCCGGTCGCCACCAGCGATGCGCCGGCTGATTCCAGTGCTGCGGTAACCTGCTGATCGCGGCGCACACCGAAGGGGCTGAAGTCCGCCGAGATGTGCACGGCTCGCGCGCCGACGGCCGAACAGATCTGCGGGATGAGCGTCTCGGGATGACCGCGTGCGATGAACAGGCGGCCGCCGAGCGCATCATCGATCTCGCGCAGCGAGTCGCCGAGGAACTGGAGCCGACGCGGACCGCTGGGGGTTTCCAGTCGTGGGTCGAGGACGAAGCAGGCCAGCACCTCGGACCCGCCGGCGCAGGCATCCAGCAGCGGTGGCAGATCGGCCAGTCTCAGATCTCGGCGGAACCACAGAACGGTCGGCATGGCGTTCATGGTGCCCTGTCGGGGCGCCGGCCGCGGCGGTGTGAAGGAGAAGCACACCGCCGCGGCCGGCTTTATTCAGTGCGCGCGCTTCAGTTCGACGGCGACAGCAGCACTGAATAGATCACATAGTCCGTAGATCACACAGTCCGT
>JBAXCK010000127.1:0-8279 GCA_037141465.1 Mycobacteriaceae bacterium
ACGATGCGGTCGACGGGCTTCTCGACGATCTTCTCGACGATGTTCTCGACGACCACCTCGACGATCTTCTCGACCGTCTTGACCACGGGCTTCTCCACCGTGATCTCGACGATCCTCTCGACCGGCTTCTCCACCGTCTTGTAGACGATCTTCTCGACCGGTACCTCGATCACCTTCTCGACGATGTTGACCACCGGCTGTTCGATCAGCCGCTGGACGGTGACCGGCTTGTCCACCACCTTGTCGTGGATGTCGACGATGAGTCGCTCGACCAGTCGCTGAACCTGGGTGGGCCGCTCCTGAACGTTGTCGACGATGGAGACCACCAGCTTCTCCACCAGCCGCTGAACGTCGATCGGCTTGTCGGTGATCTTGTCGACGATGTTGACCACCGGGCGTTCGACCAGTCGCTGTACCGAAACAGGCTTGTCGACGACCGAGTCGGTGACCGTAACGGTCGGGCGCTCCAGGGTGCGGTTGACCTTGACGGCCTTGTCGACGACCTCGTCGACAATCGTGACCACCGGTCGCTCCAGGAGCCGGTTGACCTTGACGGCCTTGTCGACCACCTGGTCGACCACCGTGACGACCGGGCGCTCGACCAGGCGCGACACCTGCGCCGGCTTGTCGACGACCTTGTCGACGGTGTCGACGACAAGACGCTCGATCACCCGCTCGAGGGTGACCGGCTTGTCGACGACCTTCTCGACGGGACGCTCGACGAGTCGCTGGACGGTATAGGGCTTATCGACGACGTTGTCGACGATGTTCAGGCGTTGGTTGGGGATCTTGTCGGCCACGGGTTCCCTTTCACAGTCGAGCGCCCATGCACCGTGGCGCCACTGAGCGCCGAAACAGGCAGGTCGTCTCGGATTTTTCCGGTTAGAGGCATGAGATTAGTCACGAGAATCTTTGCCGTAGGTGGTTTTGGCAAAACTTTTCCTGAGTAAAAGTCGGGCCCTGATCAGACTTCTCAAAACCAATCTTAAGCTCTCATAATCCCGCTCCAGCAGGCGTGAGCTCCAGCGCCTGGCGTACCGCCTGAGTGTAACAAGCTGATCATTGCGAGAATCGCTGTTCGGCGTCGATTTCACCGGTTGCGAGGACAACCGTGCGTCGCGGACGGGGGCCGTTGGCGTGGTAAGCCTTGTGGTGATGTCCGAGAGTCTCTTCGACCTGCCCGAGGATGCCGCACACGCCGGTGCCGCCGGCGCGCCGCTGGCCGTTCGGATGCGGCCGGCATCGTTGGACGAGGTGGTCGGACAGGGCCACCTGCTGGGCACCGGATCACCACTGCGCCGGATGGTTGAGGGATCGGGTGCGGCCTCGGTGATCCTTTACGGCCCGCCGGGGACCGGAAAGACCACCCTCGCCTCGCTGATCTCGCACGCCACCGGCCGCCGATTCGAGGCGCTCTCGGCGCTGAGCGCCGGTGTCAAAGAGGTCAGGGCCGTCATCGACGAGGCCCGCCGTGCCGCGGTGCACGGCCGGCAGACCGTCCTGTTCATCGACGAGGTGCACCGGTTCTCCAAGACGCAGCAGGACGCACTGCTGGCCGCCGTGGAGAACCGGGTGGTGCTGCTGGTCGCGGCCACCACGGAGAACCCGTCGTTCTCGGTGGTGGCGCCCCTGCTGTCGCGGTCGCTCATCCTCGCCCTGCAACCGCTGGGATCCGATGACATCAGGGAGGTCGTGCGCCGGGCGGTGCGGGATCCGCGCGGACTCAACGGTGTGGTGGCGATCGACGACGACGCGGTGGAACTGCTGGTGCAACTGTCCGCCGGTGACGCCCGGCGCGCGCTCACCGCACTCGAGGTCGCCGCGGAGACCGCGACCGGTGTCGGGGAGGCGATCAGTGTCGAGACGATCGAGCAGTCCCTGGACCGCGCTGCGGTCCGCTACGACCGCGACGGCGATCAGCACTACGACGTCGTGAGCGCCTTCATCAAATCGGTTCGCGGTTCAGATGCCGACGCCGCACTTCACTATCTGGCGCGCATGCTCACCGCGGGGGAGGACCCGCGGTTCATCGCCCGCCGGCTCATGATTCTCGCCAGCGAGGACATCGGCCTGGCCGATCCGACCGCCTTGACGACCGCGGTGGCCGCCGCACAGACCGTCGCCCTGATCGGTATGCCCGAGGCGCAGCTGACCCTCGCTCACGCCACCGTGCATCTGGCCACCGCGCCCAAATCCAATGCGGTCACCACCGCGCTGGATGCCGCGATGTCCGACATCCGGGCCGGCAAGGCCGGCCTCGTGCCCGCCCCACTGCGCGACGGTCATTACTCGGGAGCCGAACGGCTGGGCCATGCGCGGGGCTACCGATACCCGCACGACGATCCCGACGGGGTTGTCGCGCAGCAATACCCGCCCGATGAGATCGTCGGCACCGACTACTACCGCCCGACCCGCCACGGCGCGGAGCGCGATATCGCCGGCCGTCTGGAGAGGTTGCGCGCGATCATCCGGCGAAAGCGCCCGTAGGCCGGACTTCGCCGACCTCGGTTCGGCTGAGCGTCCTGGGCAGCCCGGTAATGTAAGGCGGTCACGAACCCCCTCCGGCGGCCACAGACACCACACCTAAGGACACCCCACACACCGTGCAGACCCACGAGATCAGGAAGCGGTTCACCGACCACTTCGTCGCGGCCGGACACACCGAGGTCCCCAGCGCCTCGGTGATTCTGGAGGACCCCAACCTGCTGTTCGTCAACGCCGGCATGGTTCAGTTCGTCCCGTTCTTCCTCGGTCAGCGCACCCCGCCGTACGACACCGCCGTCAGCATCCAGAAGTGCATCCGCACCCCCGACATCGACGAGGTCGGCATCACCACCCGGCACAACACCTTCTTCCAGATGGCGGGGAACTTCTCCTTCGGCGACTACTTCAAGCGCGGTGCCATTGAACTCGCGTGGAGCCTGCTGACCAAGCCGGTGGCCGAGGGCGGCTACGGCTTCGACCCGCAGCGACTCTGGGCGACGGTGTACTACGACGACGACGAGGCCGTGCGGATCTGGCAGGAGGTGGCCGGCCTGCCCCCCGAGCGCATCCAGCGCCGAGGGATGGCTGACAACTACTGGTCGATGGGAATCCCGGGACCGTGCGGCCCGTGCTCGGAGATCTACTACGACCGCGGACCCGAGTACGGCATCGAGGGCGGTCCCGAAGTCGATGAGAATCGCTACATCGAGATCTGGAACCTCGTCTTCATGCAGAACGAACGCGGTGAGGGCGTCGGCAAGGACGACTTCGAGATACTCGGTCCGCTACCCCGGCAGAACATCGACACCGGCATGGGCGTGGAACGCATCGCCTGTCTTCTCCAGGGCGTCGACAACGTCTACGAGACCGACCTGCTGCGGCCGGTGATCGATGCGGTGGCCTCGCGTGCACCGCGTGGCTACGGACAGGGCAATGCTGTCGACGACGTGCGCTACCGCGTCATCGCCGATCACTCCCGTACCGCCGCGATCATCATCGCCGACGGCGTGACGCCGTCGAACGAGGGCCGCGGATATGTTCTGCGCCGGCTGCTGCGCCGGATCATCCGGGCGGCGAAACTGCTGGGCATCGAGGGTCCGATCGTCGGCGAACTCATGGCCTGCGTGCGCGACGCGATGGGTCCGTCCTATCCCGAACTCGTGACCGATTTCGACCGCATCAACCGGATCGCAGTCGCCGAGGAGACCGCCTTCACCCGCACGCTCGCCGCCGGATCGAAACTGTTCGAGGAAGCGGCGACGACGACGAAGGCCGCCGGGCGCAACCAGCTCCCCGGGGCCGAAGCATTCACCCTGCACGACACCTACGGATTCCCGATCGAACTGACCCTCGAGATGGCGGCCGAAGCCGGTCTGACCGTCGATGAACTTGGCTTCCGCGAACTGATGGCCGAGCAACGACGCCGCGCCAAGGCCGACGCTGCAGCCCGCAAGCACGCCCACGCCGATCTGTCGGCCTTCCGTGAGCTGGTTGACGCGGGACCGACCGAGTTCACCGGTTTCGACGAATTAAGCTCGCAGGCAAGGATTCTCGGCATCTTCGTCGACGGCAAACGGGTTCCGGTGGTGGCACACCACCCACGCGTACACTCTGAGACCGCGGCGCCCGAAAGGGTCGAGATCGTGCTCGACCGCACGCCGTTGTACGCCGAGTCCGGTGGGCAGATCGCCGACATCGGCCGGCTCACCGGAACCGGCGGGAGCGAGACCGCCAGGGCTGCGGTCACCGATGTGCAGAAGATCGCCAAGACGCTGTTCGTGCACCGGGTCAACGTCGAGTCGGGGGAGTTCGTCGAGGGTGACACGATTGTCGCCGCCGTGGACCCGACGTGGCGCCACGGTGCCACCCAGGGACACTCCGGGACCCACATGGTGCATGCCGCACTACGGCAGGTGCTCGGCCCCAACGCCGTTCAGGCGGGCTCGCTGAACCGCCCCGGTTATCTGCGCTTCGACTTCAACTCCCAGAGCGCGCTTACCGAGTCCCAGCGAAACCAGGTCGAACAGGTCGCCAATGAGGCGGTGCAGGCCGACTATCCGGTCAACACCTTCCTCACCGCCCTGGAGAAGGCCAAATCGATGGGCGCGATGGCCATGTTCGGTGAGCAATACCCCGACGAGGTGCGGGTGGTCGATATCGGCGGACCGTTCTCCCTGGAACTGTGCGGCGGAACCCACGTCCGCAACTCCGCACAGATCGGCCCGATCACCATCCTCGGCGAGTCCTCGGTGGGCTCCGGCGTGCGCCGCGTAGAGGCCTACGTCGGGCTGGATTCCTACCGGCATCTGGCCAAGGAGCGCGCGCTGATGGCCGCTCTGGCCTCGTCGCTGAAGGTGCCCAGCGACGAGGTCCCCGGCCGGGTGGACACTCTGGTGGAGAAGCTGAAGTCCGCGGAGAAGGAACTCCAGCGGCTGCGGGTGGCCGGCGCACGTGCCGCGGCGTCGGACGCCGCAGCGGCGGCCCGGCAGGTGGGCAAGGTCCGGCTGGTGGCGCAGCGAATGGCCGACGGAATGACCGCGGGCGATCTGCGGTCCCTGGTCGGCGACGTGCGGGGCAGGCTCGGGTCGGAGCCGGGCGTGGTGGTGCTCATCGCCGAGGCCGAGGGCTCGGTTCCCTTCGTGGTGGCGGCCAACCAGGCTGCCCAGGACGCCGGCGTGCGTGCCAACGACATCATCGGCGCGGTGGCCGGCGCGGTCGGTGGCCGCGGCGGCGGCAAGGCTGACCTGGCGCAGGGATCGGGTGGCAATCCGGCCGGGATCGACGCCGCCCTGGCGGCGGTCCGCGCCGAGCTGGCCCGCGGCTGACCGGCGATGCCCGGCGATGCTGCGACCGGCGACCGCTTGCCCGACCGGCCCGGTCCTGATGATCCCGGCCGCGGCCGCCGCCTGGGTGTGGACGTCGGCACCGTGCGGATCGGGGTTGCCGTGAGCGACCCCGACGCCGTACTGGCTACTCCGGTGGAGACCGTGCGGCGCGACCGCGGCGGGAGCCATCTGCGCCGATTGGCAGAACTGGTCGCCGAACTGCAGGTCGTCGAGGTGGTCGTTGGCCTGCCTCGAACTCTGCGGGACCGGGGCAGTGCGTCGGCAAAGGACGCGGCGGCACTCGCCGATACGCTGGCCGGGCGGATCCGGCCGGTCCCGGTGCGACTCGCCGACGAGCGATTGACTACCGTCAGCGCAGCGCGCTCTCTGCGGGAAGCGGGGGTGCGTGCAAAGGACCAGCGGGGGAAGATCGACCAGGCCGCCGCCGTAGCGATCCTGCAGGGCTGGCTCGACCAACGCCGCGGTGCGGCGCCGGACCGGTGAGAGAGTGACGGGATGACTGACGAAGAGCTGGGTCGCGCGGCACCCGAAGCCGTCGGCGCCCGACCCGGCGAGCGGCGTTCCCGCAGAGGGCGTCGCAGGATGGTCGCCCTGATCGGTGTGCTGGCATTGGCGGCCCTGGCGATCGTGCTCGGCCCCAAGGTCAAGAACATGATCAAGCCGCCCACCGACTACTCGGGTGAGGGCAAACAGGACGTCGTCGTGCAGGTGCACGAGGGCGACTCGGGCACCGTCATCGCCCAGACGCTCAAGGATCAGGGCGTCATCGCCAACGCCGACGTCTTCCTCTCGGCGGCGGACGGCAACTCCGACTTCGCCGCGATTCAGCCGGGCTTCTACAAGCTGCGCACCAGCATCCCGTCGGCGACGGCCGTGCAGAAACTCACCGACCCGGCCAGCCGGATCGGCAAACTGGTCATCCCCGAAGGCCGCCAGCTCGACGACATCGCCGCGGTCGGCAGCGGCAAGGTCACCGAAGGCATCTTCACGCTCATCGCCGACGCCAGCTGTGTTGAACTCAACGGCGAGAAGAAGTGCCTGTCCGCCAAGGAACTGAAGGCCGCCGCCTCCGAGGGTCCGCTGTCGTCGTTGAACGTGCCGGAGTGGGCGGCCAAGGGTGCCGCCGTGATGGGGCAGAGCCATCGGCGCCTCGAGGGCCTGATCGCCCCGGGTACCTGGAACATCGATCCGGCCGCGACGCCCAAGCAGGTGCTGGCCACCCTCGTCGCCGAGAGCAACGACCATTACCTCAAGGGCGGACTGCTCGACACGGCGAAGGCCCTGAATCTGTCGCCCTATGAGGTGCTCATCGTCGGCTCGCTGGTTCAGAAGGAGGCCCAACCGGCTGACTTCGCGAAGGTGGCGCGCGTCATCTACAACCGGCTCAACAGCGAGTACGACCGTCTTGAGTTCGACTCGACGGTGAACTACCCCCTGGACCGTCAGGAGGTGGCCACCACCGACAAGGACCGGCACACCGAGACGCCATGGAACACCTACGCCAAGGCGGGGCTTCCGGCGACCCCGATCTGCTCCCCGGGCGACGACGCCCTGGCCGCCGCCGAGCGCCCCGATGAGGGCGACTGGCTGTACTTCGTGACGATCAACCAGGACGGTACGACGCTGTTCACCAACGACTATCAGGAGCACCTGGCCAATATCGAGAAGGCGCAGAGCAGCGGCATCCTCAACTCCGGACGGTGACGGGGTGAGCGGACGCAGGGCCGCCGTCCTCGGCTCGCCGGTCATCCACTCACGTTCCCCGCAGTTGCACCTGGCCGCTTACCGGGCGTTGGGCCTGGACGACTGGACCTACGATCGCATCGAATGCACTGCCGACGAATTGCCCTCCCTGGTAAAGGGTTTGGGTCCGGAATGGGTCGGTCTTTCGGTGACCATGCCGGGAAAGTTCGCCGCACTCGAGATGGCCGACGAACGCACTGAGCGCGCCACCCTGGTCGGCTCGGCCAACACCCTGGTGCGCACCGCCGGTGGCTGGCGTGCCGATAACACCGACATCGACGGCGTCGCCGGCGCGTTGGGGCATCGCCGCCTACAGCGAGCCGTCGTACTGGGCGCGGGCGGAACGGCCCCCGCCGCGGTGGCCGCGCTGGCCATGCAGGGCGCAGCTGAGATCGTCGTCGTCGCGCGCAGTGTGGAGAAGGCGCAACGGCTCGTCGCTCTGGGGACCGCGGTGGGCGCTGCCGCCACGCTGGTCGACTTCACCGACCCCGCGCTTCCGTCGACGGTCGCCGACGCCGACGTGCTGGTGAGCACGATTCCCGCCGACGCGGCCGCCGGGCACCTAAGCACCTTCGCGCGGGCGCGGGTGCTGCTCGACGCCATCTATGAGCCCTGGCCCACGCCGCTGGCAGCCGCTGTCGGCGCGGCCGGCGGCGAGGTGATCAGCGGTCTGCAGATGTTGTTGCATCAGGCCTACAGTCAGGTTGAACAATTCACAGGCCGGCCCGCTCCGCGAGCGGCGATGGCGGCCGCGCTGGGTTAACGTCCGGTCATGCTCGCCACGGTGCTTCTGTCGGCGTGGGGCGCGGCGCTGTGTGTCAGCGACGTCCGCCGTCTTCGGCTCCCCAACGTGCTCACCCTGGGGGGCGCCGCCGGCGTCCTCGCCGCGGCCGCGGCCGGCGGCCATGTGCTCGCCGCGGTATGCGGGGGCGTCGCCTTGGGTGCGGTCTATCTGACGGTCTATCTTGCGGCGCCGGGTCAGCTGGGTGGGGGCGACGTCAAGCTCGCCCTCGGGCTCGGTGCGCTGACCGGTGCGCTGGGTCTTGAGGCCTGGGTGCTCGCCGCCGTGGCCGCACCGGTGCTCACCGCCGCGGCGGGCCTGGCCGGCGCGGCCCGCGGGCGGCGCGGCCCGATCCCGCACGGCGCGGCGATGGTGCTGGCGAGTCTGAGCGCCGCAGCCCTCGCGGTGTTCTAGACGCTGCGCGG
>JBAXCK010000128.1:0-8189 GCA_037141465.1 Mycobacteriaceae bacterium
CGTTCAGTAGTGGCGTTCAGTAGTGATAGGTGTCCGACGGTGCCGGCACATGCGCGGCCTGGTCGTCGAACTCCGAGATCTCGATGCCGTAGGCGCGGGCCAGGCTGAGGATTTTCTCGGCGCGTGCTTTGCGCGGCAGATCGGAACCGTTGCGGATGACGCCGCCGTCGCTCTCGAACTCGGCGAGGAACTCCTGGGCCCAGGTGATCTCCTCCTGCGACGGTGAGAGGCCCTCGTTGACCGTCCCGCACTGATCCGGGGTGAGGCAGATCTTTCCGGTCATGCCGAACTCGGCCGACACCGCGGTGGCTTCGCTGAGTTTCAGCGCACTCGATCCCACGGTGGGGCCGTCGATCGCCCCCGGCAGGTGGGCCGCCTTGGCGGCGATGGTGAAGCGTGACCGCGTGTAGGCCAGTGTCATCGGATTCTCGCCGAATCCGGTGTCACGACGGAAGTCGCCGATGCCGAACGCGAGCCGGAAGGTGCCCTTCGTGGTCGCGATATCGGCGATGCGCTCCAGACCGCGGGCGGTCTCCACCAGAGCGACGATCGGCACACCCGGCAGCAGTCGGGCGGTCTCGGTGACGTGGTCCACCGACTCGACCATGGCCAGCATCACCCCGCCGACGGATGTGGTCTTGAGCATCGCCAGGTCGTCGGCCCAGAACGCGGTGCCGAAGCCGTTGACCCGCACCCAGTCGGAGTTGCCGGCGTCCAGCCAGCGCTTGACGTTCTCGCGGGCGGCCGCCTTCCCGGGCGGCGCGACGGCGTCCTCGATGTCGAGCACCACGATGTCGGCCTTGGAGCGCGCCGCGGGAGCGAACTTGTCGTGCTGAGCGCCGTTGACCAGCAGCCAGCTCCGCGCCAGCACCGGATCGATCCGGTAGCCCGGCTCCTGTGTTTCGAGGTCCACGTTGTTGAGGATGGTCTGGTCGTTCATCGCCCCAATAGTCTCATCAGCGGTGTTCATCGCCCAAATCCGGGCGTAGGCTCCCTGCCGTGGGTGAGGCCGGCCGCATCGTCTCCCTCTGGCGCTATCCGGTGAAGTCGATGGCCGGGGAGCGCCTCGCCAGCGCCGAGATCGGTGAACTGGGCCTGCACGCCGATCGCACCTGGGCGGTGCGGGACGTCGCACTCGGCATCACCACCGGAGCCAAGCGACTGCCGGCGCTGATGTGGTGCACCGCCCGCTATGCGGCTGCTCCGCCGCCGGACGCCGGACCGGGTAACGCGCCGGAGGTGGTCGTCGGATTCCCCGACGGCAGGGAGATCTCCAGTTCGGACCCCGACGTCCACCGGGTGCTCTCGGAATACGTCGAACGGGACGTGGAACTGCGTCCGCTGCCGCCGGTCACCGACCGCGCCCAGTACCGCAACGCAGCCGCCACCAAGTCGGACCTGCGCACCATCTTCGGTCTCGGACCCGACGAGCCGCTGCCGGACCTGTCGATGTTCCCGGTCCGCAAACTCGCGGAGATCACCCGGTATGCGACGCCGGTCGGCAGCTATGTCGACGCCTATCCCGTGCACCTGCTGACGCTGCAGTCGCTGGCGGCGATGGGTGCGCTGGCGCCGGGTTCGGATTTCGACGTTCGCCGGTTCCGGCCGACGGTTCTCATCGACTTCCCCGGCGAGGCCGGTCAGCCGGAACTCGGGTGGTGCGGCGGGATCCTGCGCGCCCCGCACGCCGTGTTGGCGCCGCTGATCCCCACCATCCGGTGTGTGATGCCGACCCATTCGCAGCCCGGCCTGGACCGTGACCCGGCGATCACGCGCACCATCGCGGCACACGCCAGGCGTTGTCTCGGCGTCTACGGTGACGTCATCGAATCCGGCCGGATCGCCGAAGGTGACAGCGTCGTCCTGCAACCGGCGAACCGATCCGCCGTGGCGGAATCGGCGGGTTCTGCCGCCGGCGTCCTCAAGCGAGCGGTGATGCGCGCGGTGTCTGCGGCGCTGCCGAAGGGTTAGACGCTAGAGGTAGATCCCCTAGAGAAAGACCTGGGCCGCGCTGAGCCGCTCACGCCACCGGGTGACCGTCGCCGCATCGGTCACGCCGAAGCCCGCCAGGCGCTCGGGATCAGGACCCGCGGGCATGGGCGCGACCGGCAGCTGGCCGCCTACCGGGATCAGCGAGCGTCCCGCACTGACCACATCGCCGGCCAGCAGTGCCGCCATGCCCACTTCGGCGGCCATGGGATGTTCCGGCAGGACGCCCGCCAGCGCCAGTGCCCCGGCGATGCCGATGCTGCTCTCCACCGCGGCCGACACCACACACGGCAGCCCGCAGGTTTCCGCGACCCGCAGCGCACGCCGCACCCCGCCGAGTGGACTGACAGTCAGCACCGCGATGTCTGCGGCCTCGGTGAGATCGAGGCCCAGCGGGTCGGCCGCATCGCGGATCGACTGATCGACGGCGACGGCGACCCCGACCCCGACTTTCCTTCGCACGGCGGCGATCTCGTCCAGGGTCCGGCAGGGTTGCTCGATGAACTCCAGTCTCCCGGCGGCCTGTTCCAATGCGGCGATCGCAGTGACCGCGGTGTCTGGGTCCCACCGGCCGTCGGCGTCGCAGCGGATGGTGCCGTGCGGTCCCAGCGCGTCGCGGACCGCTTCCACGCGGGCGATGTCGTCGGCCAGCGACGGTGACCCGACGTGCACCGCGACGGCGGTGCACCCCGACCCGCGCACGATCTCAGCCGCCCGGGCGGAGTCGACGGCAGGCACGGTCGCGGCCACCGGAATCCTTCCCCGCGCCGGATCCGGCCAGCCGACCGTGCCGACCTCGATGGCGGCCATCAGCCAGCGGGCGGCCAGTCGGTCACCGCAGCCCGGAGGCGGGCTGAACTCGCCCCACCCCTGCGGGCCTTCGATCAGCATTCCCTCACATGCGGTGCGGCCGTCGAGGGCATCGGTGAGCGGGATCGCGAACACCGGCGCGGCGTCGAAGTCGATCCAGGTCTTCATGGGTGCACGGTCTTCATGGGCGCACGGCTAGGACCGCGGCGACCAGTGCGCCAGCATCTCGGCGAACGTGTCGAACGCGGCCGCGGAGTATCCGTATGCGGCCTCGAGATGGATGCTCAACGGGAAGCCCAGATCGGCGACACCGTCGATGACGCGCTTGTACAGGTCAACCAGCATGCTGCGCCGCTCGGCCGGTTCCCTGCCCGCCAGCTCTGTGACAAAGGCCTGCTCGGCGGCGACCGCGGCGTTGCCCGGATCCTGGATCAGCCAATTGATCAGCCCCACTCGGGTTTCCACAGCCGGAACGAAGCCGAAGGACAGCAGGATCTCCGGCCGGTGCTCGGTACGGCGCGCGAAGTCGGTGAGGAATTCGACGATGGCGTCGGAGTACAGCAGCTGTGTCATGCCGTACGTCGCACCCTGTTCACACTTGAAACCGAAGCGCCCGGCCTCGCCCTCCCGGGTGGGGATCAGGATGACGCCGCGGTTGGACACCATGTCGCGGTAGAGCCCGAGCGCATCGGTCGGCGCGACACCGCCGCCCTCACCGTCGGCCATCGTGCGCGGCACGCCCACGAACGCGATGCCCTCGATACCGGCCCGGACGAGGTCGGTGAGCCGGCGTCGCAGCGCTGCCTCGTCGGAGAACGACGTCACCTGGGTGCACAGTCCTCGCATCCCCGGCAGTTCCGGGGAGATCAGCCGCCAGTAGTCGAGCACGTCGAGTCGGGGTTTCATGGCCACCGGACGATCGGGATCCTCATCGATCATCCCGGGGATCATGACGTGCTGGATGTGCGCGGCCAGGCCCGTCTCGGCCGTCAGCCTGCCGACCCTGTGCGCCTCCTCCAGTTGTTCGGCGCGGCTGCGGTCGGTGTTGGGAGGCACCAACTCGATCGCGACCGTGTTGAGGGCCACCAACAAGCTCCTGAATCGTCCGGGGGGAAGCCCAACCATACCGGCCGGCCGATACTTGGCCCGTCGATACTTGACTGAGTCCAGAAAACACACGAGGATCGGGGTGTGCCGGCGAAACCCGACTACGCCGAGACGTTGCGATCGGCCGAACTGCGCGTCACCCGTCCCCGCGTCGCCGTGCTCGACGCGGTGAGCCGCCACCCGCACGCCGACACCGAGACCGTCTTCGGCGCCGTGCGCATCAAGCTGCCCGAAGTCTCCCGCCAGGCCGTCTACGACGTGCTCGCCGCCCTCACCGCCGCGGGCCTGGTGCGGCGCATTCAGCCCTCCGGCTCCCCCGCACGCTATGAGTCGCGCACCGGCGACAACCACCACCACGTCGTGTGTCGGGGATGTGGAACCATCGGCGACGTGGATTGCGCAACCGGCCGAGCGCCATGCCTGGACCCGGTCGGCGACCCCGCTGACCTGACCGGTTTCGTCGTCGACGAGGCTGAGGTCATCTACTGGGGTCACTGCCCCGAATGCACCCCCGACAACGCCAGAGAACAGTCAACGGATTCACCAACGGGATTCACCAACGAATGAGGGAGAACGCAGTGACAACGACTGAGAAACCAGTCCACCGGCAGATGACCAATCAGGACTGGTGGCCCAACCAGCTCGACGTCTCGGTGCTTCACGGCGGGTCGAGCAAGGCCAACCCGCTGGGCGAGGACTTCGACTACGCCGAGGAGTTCTCCAAGCTCAACGTCAAGGCTCTCAAGAAGGACCTCGTCGATTTGATGACCTCCTCGCAGGACTGGTGGCCCGCCGACTACGGCCACTACGGCGGACTGTTCATCCGGTTGAGCTGGCACGCCGCCGGCACCTACCGCATCAGCGACGGCCGCGGCGGCGCCGGTGAGGGATCGCAGCGCTTCGCGCCGCTGGACTCCTGGCCCGACAACGCCAACCTCGACAAGGCCCGCCGCCTGCTGTGGCCGCTCAAGCAGAAGTACGGCCAGAAGATCTCCTGGGCCGACCTGCTGGTGCTGGCCGGCAACGTCGCGCTGGAGTCGATGGGATTCAAGACGTTCGGGTTCGCGTTCGGCCGCGAGGACATCTGGGAGCCCCAGGAGGTCTACTGGGGCCCGGAGTCCGAATGGCTGGGCGACGAGCGATACAGCGGTAAGCGTGATCTGGCCAACCCGCTCGGCGCGGTGCAGATGGGGCTGATCTACGTCAACCCCGAGGGCCCCAACGGCAAGCCTGATCCGCTGGCCGCGGCACACGACATCCGCGAGACCTTCGGCCGGATGGCGATGAACGACGAGGAGACCGCCGCGCTGATCGTCGGCGGCCACAGCTTCGGGAAGACCCACGGCGCCGGCAAGGAAGACCTGGTGGGTCCGGATCCCGAGGCCGCTCCGATCGAGCAGCAGCTGATCGGCTGGAAGAGCAGTTACGGCACCGGCGTGGGCAAGGATGCGATGACTTCGGGTCTCGAAGTGGTGTGGAAGCCCAACCCGACCAAATGGGACAACGGGTATCTCGAGATCCTCTACGGCTACGAGTGGGAGCTGGAGAAGAGCCCGGCAGGCGCGTGGCAGTTCGTCGCCAAGAACGCCGATGCGATCATCCCCGATCCCTTCGGTGGCAAGAAGCGCAAGCCGACCATGCTGGTGACCGACGTATCGATGCGGGTCGATCCGATCTACGGCAAGATCACCCGCCGCTGGCTCGACCACCCCGAGGAACTGGCCGACGCGTTCGCCAGGGCGTGGTTCAAGCTGCTGCACCGCGATATGGGCCCGGTCTCCCGCTACCTCGGTCCGTGGGTGCCCGCGGAGTCCCAGGTGTGGCAGGACCCGGTGCCCGAGGTCGATCACAAGCTGGTCGGCTCCAAGGAGGTCGCCGCGCTCAAGGAGAAGGTGCTGCGCTCCGGGCTGTCGGTCTCTGACCTGGTCTCCACGGCGTGGGCCTCGGCGGCCAGCTTCCGGGGCACCGACAAGCGTGGCGGTGCCAACGGTGCACGTATCCGCCTTGCGCCGCAGAAGGATTGGGAGGCCAACGATCCCAAGACGGTCGCCAAGGTGCTGCCCGTACTGGAGAAGATCCAGAAGTCGTTCAACAAGTCGGCCGGCGGCGGCAAGAAGATCTCGCTCGCCGATCTGATCGTGCTGGCCGGTTCGGCGGCGGTGGAGAAAGCGGCCGCCGATGCGGGTGTGAAGGTCAAGGTGCCGTTCCACCCGGGGCGTACCGACGCGAGTCAGGAGATGACCGACGTCGAGTCGTTCGCGGTTCTCGAACCGCGGGCCGACGGCTTCCGCAACTACTTCCACAAGGGCGAGAAGCTGCCCCTGGAGCGGCTGTTGCTCGACAAGGCCTACATGCTCAACCTCACCGCGCCGGAGATGACGGTGCTCGTGGGCGGGTTGCGTGTGCTGGGTGCCAACCACGGCGGCAGCAAGCACGGCGTGTTCACCAAGAAGGCCGGAGTGTTGAGCAACGACTTCTTCGTCAACCTTCTCGACATGAGCACCGAGTGGTCGGTGTCGAAGGGGTCGGAGAATGTCTACGAAGGACTCGACCGTAAGACCGGCAAGGTCAAGTGGACGGCGACGGCCAACGATCTGGTGTTCGGATCGAACTCGGTGCTGCGTTCCCTCGCCGAGGTCTACGCCTCCGAGGACGCCAAGAAGAAGTTCGCCCACGACTTCGCCGACGCGTGGGCCAAGGTGATGGACAACGACCGGTTCGACCTGCACGGGTAACCGGTCGGCGACGTACAGACAGGAAACCCCCGCGGGATACCGCGGGGGTTTCCTGTTGTTTGGATGGCATCCGGATCATTCGGATCGGGAGTGCACGCGGCGCTTGTTGCGCCGGCGCGTCCACGCCACCGCGGCGGTGATCGCCATCACCGCGCCGAGTCCGATGATCCACGGCCACGCGCCGCCGGCGTACACCCAGCCGGCCAGAGCCCGCTGCACGCGTCCGGCCCCGGAGATCACCGGATCGTTGACGGCGTCGGCGGCACCCGCCGCATCGCCGCGGAACAGCCGCACCTCGAACCATCCGTAGTAGGCCACATACGCCCCGACTGCCATCAGGATCGCTCCGCTGATCCGGTTGACGTACGGGAGTACCCGTCGCATCCGATCGACGAGTGTTGAACTCGCCGCCGCGACCGCGATGGCGAGCGCCCCGACGACGAGGCCGAATCCCCCGGCGTAGGCCAGGTAGACGCCCATCCCGCCGAGCGGCGCTCCGCTGCGCAGGCTGCTCCCGGTGACCGCCAGGAACGGCCCGACGGTGCACGACAGTGAGGCGATCGCGTAGCCCACGCCGTAGCCGAACATCGATCCCAGTCGCGCGCTGGGGGCCCAGCGCGCACCGTCGCTCACCGGCCGCAGCGCAAGATCCCTCCCGCTGAGCAACCAGATGCCCAGTGCGAACAGCGAAATCCCAACCAGCACCGTCACGTACGGCATGTATCGCTGCACCGCGGAGGCGACCGACACGGTGAGCAGACCGAAGGATCCGAACACCGCGAGGAAGCCGAGCGTCATCGCCGCGGTGGCGGCCGCCGCCCGGCCCAAAGCGCTGAGCTGCCCGCCCTGCTCACGGCGCACCACCAGCGTGAGATAGGCGGGCAGCATGGCGAACCCGCACGGGTTGACCGCGGCCACCATTCCGGCGGCGAACGCCAGCCCGATCAGGTCGCCGTTCACCTCAGGTCGTCAGCGCGCGCACCCGGTCGGTGAGTTCCTGCTGGGACATCGCCGAGGTGGGGTTGTTCACGAAGGACGAGGTGCCGTCGGCCCGCAGGAAGACGTACGCCGGCTGCCAGGGCACGTTGAACATCCTCCAGATGGAGCCGTCTGCGTCGTTGATGTTGGTGAAGTTCAGGTTGTACTTCGACACGAAGCCCTGCATCGACGCCACATCGGCGCGGGTGGAGACGCCGACGAAGGTGACCGCGGGGTTGGCCGCGGCCACCGCGCTCACGCTGGGCGCCTCGGCGTTGCAGAACGGGCACCAGGGCGTCCAGAACCACAGCACCGCCGGCTTGCCCTGAAGGCTCGTGCCGTTGAAGGTTCCACCGGTGAGTGTGGTTCCGGTGAAGTTCAGGTCGGCCGCCGAGGCCGCGGGCGGTTTGCTCACCCCGAACGTCAACGCGGCCACCGCCAGAAGCACCGCCAGCGCCCGAGGCGCCGCCATCCGAATAGTCATGTTCACCTTTCCTGGAGTTATGACTTGAGGCTATTGGGTATTCGGAGCCGCCACCAAGACGGCTTGATCGGGTCAGAAATGCGTAA
>JBAXCK010000129.1:0-7935 GCA_037141465.1 Mycobacteriaceae bacterium
TTGCCGACGGCCACGACGCCGCCGCTGCTGATCGCGAACCGCTCGCGGTCCTTCTCCAGATCCACGCCCACCATCTCGCCGGGACCGACGACGGCGTTCTTGTCCAGGATGGCCCGGCGCACGACCGCGCCGCGGCCGACCCGGACGCCGGGCATCAGCACACTGCCCTCGACGATCGCCCCGTCATCGACGACGACGTTGCTCGACAGCACCGAATTGCGCACCGACGCCGCCGAAATGATGCTGCCGGCGCCCACCACCGACTCCTGCGCCGAACCGCCGTTGACGAACTTCGCCGGTGCGAGGTTCTCGGACTCACCGCGGATCGGCCAGCGCTTGTTGTAGAGGTTGAACACCGGGTGCACCGACACCAGGTCCATGTGCGCGTCGTAGAAGGCGTCGAGGGTTCCGACGTCGCGCCAGTAACCGTGGTCGCGTTCGGTGGCGCCCGGAACCTCGTTGTCGTTGAAGTCGTACACCGCGGCCATGCCGTCCTCCACCAGACGCGGAATGATATTGCCGCCCATGTCGTGGTCGGAGGTGTCGTCGTCGGCGTCGGCGCGGATCGCGTCGATGAGCACCTTGGTGGTGAAGATGTAGTTGCCCATCGAGACGAAGGTCTGATCGGGGCTGCCGGCGATGGCGGGCGGCTCCGCCGGCTTCTCGATGAAGCTGCGGATCCTGCCCGATTCGTCGGCGTCGATGCAGCCGAACGCCGAGGCCTCGGCACGCGGCACCCGGATTCCCGCGACGGTGGCGCCGGCCCCGCTGTCGATGTGGAACTTCACCATCTGCTCGGGGTCCATCCGGTACACGTGGTCGGCGCCGAACACGACGATGTAGTCGGGGTCCTCGTCGTAGATGAGGTTGAGCGACTGATAGATCGCGTCCGCGGAGCCGGTGTACCAGCGCGGCCCGAGGCGCTGCTGGGCCGGCACCGGGGTGATGTACTCGCCGGCCAGACCGCTCAACCGCCAGTTCTGTGAGATGTGCCGGTCCAGTGAGTGCGACTTGTACTGGGTGAGCACGCAGATTCGCAGATACCGCGCGTTGACGAGGTTCGACAGGACGAAGTCGATGAGGCGATAGGCGCCGCCGAACGGCACCGCTGGCTTGGCCCGGTCCGCGGTCAGCGGATAGAGCCGCTTGCCCTCACCCCCCGCAAGGACGATGCCCAACACGTGTGGCAACTCCCTCATGAAACAAACCTATCGGCCGACGATGGGGACTGCTAGGCATTACGGTCACCGGTATGCGCGTGGCGATGATGACCAGGGAGTACCCGCCCGAGGTCTACGGCGGGGCGGGCGTGCACGTGACCGAACTCGTCGCCCGGTTGCGCGCGCTGTGCGAGGTCGATGTGCACTGCATGGGCGCTCCCCGCCAAACCGCGATCGTCGCGCAGTCCGATCCGGCGCTCGCCCTTGGAGATCCCCCGGCGAATCCCGCGCTCTCAGTGCTCTCGGCCGACCTGCGGATGGCCGATGCCGCGCGTGATGCGACGGTGGTGCACTCGCACACCTGGTACACCGGTATGGCCGGGCACCTGGCGAGCCTGCTGCACGACATCCCCCATGTGCTGACCGCACACTCCCTCGAACCGCTGCGGCCGTGGAAGGCCGAGCAACTCGGCGGCGGATACCGGGTGTCGCTGTGGGTGGAGCACACGGCGATGACCGCCGCCGACGCGGTGATCGCGGTGAGCGATGGGATGCGGCGGGACGTACTGGCGACCTACCCGATGCTCGACGCCGGACGCGTGCACGTGATCAAGAACGGCATCGACACCGACATCTGGTACCCGGCGGCAACCGACGCCGAGGCTTCGGTGCTCGACGAGCTCGGCGTGGACCCGGGCCGCCCGATGGTCGCCTTCGTCGGACGGATCACCCGACAGAAGGGTGTGCCGCATCTGATCGCGGCGGCCCATCGTTTCCATCCGGATGTGCAGCTGGTGCTGTGCGCGGGCGCTCCGGACACCCCGGAGATCGGCGAGGAAGTGCGCGCCGCGGTGGACGCACTGGCCGCCGAGCGCAGTGGGGTGTTCTGGGTGCGGGACTTCCTGCCGGTGCATGAGATCCGTGAGATTCTCTCGGCGGCAACGGCCTTCGTCTGCCCGTCGGTGTACGAGCCGCTGGGCATCGTGAACCTCGAGGCGATGGCGTGTGACACCGCGGTGGTGGCCTCCGACGTCGGCGGCATCCCGGAGGTGGTCGCCGACGGAGTGACCGGAATCCTGGTGCACTACGACGCCGACGATCCGCGGGCGTTCGAAGCCGGACTGGCCGAGGCGGTCAACGATCTGGTGGGCGATCAGCTCAAAGCGCAGCGGATGGGCCGGGCCGGACGACGGCGCTGCATCGAGGAATTCTCCTGGGCGCGGATCGCCGAACAGACGCTGGACGTCTACCGCAAGGTGCTCTAGGGGACGCGAAGTCAGCTGGTGACGCTCTTGAGTTCGGCGCCGAGGGCCGCGGCCTCATCGGGCGTCAACTCGACCACGAGACGGCCGCCGCCTTCCAGCGGAACCCTCATCACGATGCCGCGCCCTTCTTTGGTCGCTTCCAGCGGACCGTCTCCGGTCCGCGGCTTCATCGCCGCCATCGAGTGCTCCCTTCAGTCCGAGCAGACCCGTCGGTCATGAACCTTGTTGCGCCCTATTGTTCCCTATGGCGCCGAAAAGGTGTGAAATGGCCCGGTCAGGGCGATATCGGCGGCACCTCGCAGGTATGCAGGTGATCGTCGACCATGCCGGTGGCCTGCATCAGCGCGTAGGCGGTGGTGGGGCCGACGAAGCGGAACCCGAGTGCGCGCAGATGCCGCGCCATGGCGGTGGACTCGGGCGTCACCGCGGGTACCTCGGCCATGGTGCGCGGACGCGGCCGGCGCGCCGGGGCGAAGGACCACAGCAGATCGGACAGGTCGACGTCGAGGCCGGCGGCCACCTTCGCGTTGGCTATCGCGGCGTCGATCTTGGCGCGGTTGCGCACGATCCCGGCATCGGCCATCAGCCGCGCGACGTCGCGGTCGGTGTAGGCCGCGACGGTCTCGATGTCGAAGCCGGCGAACGCACGCCGGAAGTTCTCCCGCTTGCGCAGGATCACCAGCCAGGACAACCCGCTCTGGAAGGCCTCCAGCGTCATCCGCTCGAAGAGCTCGGTGCGGCCGCGCACCGGACGGCCCCACTCGGTGTCGTGATAATCGCGGTAGAGGTCGCAGACTCCGATCGCCCAGTCGCAGCGGGCGACGCCGTCCTCACTCACCGTGCTGGGCGTGGCGCGCTCGCTCGGTGTGCAGTTCGGCGCGCAACTGGTCGATCTCGGCACCGAGGCGGTCGAGCACCCAGTCCACCTCGCTGGTCTTGTAACCGCGCAGCACCTGACTGAACTTCACCGCGTCGATGTCCGCGCCGGTGACCCCGG
Organism: Mycobacteriaceae bacterium; assembly: GCA_037141465.1. Lineage (GTDB taxonomy): Bacteria > Actinomycetota > Actinomycetes > Mycobacteriales > Mycobacteriaceae > Mycobacterium. Next base: position 3,423 of record JBAXCK010000129.1, read on the forward strand.
AGGCCGGAAGTTCGGTGGCGGTGGTGTCCGGCGGCAGCGGCGGCAACTGCTCACCGCGGCCGAAGACGAGGCTGGCGATGCCGAACAGCACCGCCGCGACCAGGATCAGCACCACCAGATAGAGCAGGATGAGCGTCACGCCCGGAATTCTTTCATCGGCGGCCGGTCGGCCTGCGACACCGTCGAGGTGCGGGTGGACCCGTCGGGGAAGTGCTGCGTCAGACCGACGCCGGAGTCGGGGATGCCGCAGCGGTCCAGCAGGGTGGCGATGATCTGCCGGCTCATCGGCCCCAGTTCGTGCAGCGGACGGTTGCGGTGCGTGCGCACGCCGAGATTAACCTGCGCGATGGCGTCGAGTCCGTAGGCGTCGTAGGTGTCGAGCAGGATCCCGATCTCCACGCCGTAGCCGGGCGCGAACGGGATGGAGGTCAGCAGTTCGCGCGTGCCGGCGTATTCGCCGCCGAGTGGTTGCAGCACACCGGACAGTTCGGGTCGCAGCGCGGCCAGCAGCGGGCGGGCGACGAGTTCGGTGACACGGCCGCCGCCGGTGGAGTCCTCGCCGCCGCCCAGGCGCAGCGGCCGGCGGTAGTAGCCCCGGACCAGATGGATACCGTCCTCGGTCAGGAACGGGCCGACGAGCCTCGGCACGAACAGCGGGTCGGGGTCGAGCAGGTCGGAGTCGATGAACACCACGATGTCGCCGGTGGTGGCGGCCAGCGAACGCCACAGCGCCTCACCCTTGCCCGGCCGCGGTTCGACCTCCGGCAGTGCTTCCTCCCGGCTGACCACCCGCGCACCGGCGGCGCACGCACGGGCGACGGTGTCGTCGGTGGATCCGGAGTCCAGCACGATGAGTTCGTCGACGAGTCCGCCGACCATCGGGGTGATGGTGTCGATGACGCCGGCGATTGTCGGCGCCTCGTTGAGCGCGGGCAGCACCACCGACACGGTGCGGCCGTTCTTGCGCGCCTCGAGGTCCTTCACGCCAATCCCCGCACGGTGCGCGCGGGCCGGCGGTCACCCTTGATCGACGCCACCATCTCCAGCACGCGGCGCGTCGGGCCGACCTCGTGCACGCGGAACATCCGGGCGCCGTCGGCGGCGGCCAGAGCGGTGGCGGCCAGGGTGCCCTCGAGCCGCTGCGTCAACTCCACACCGAGAGTCTCCCCGATGAAGTCCTTGTTGCTCAGCGCCATCAGCACCGGCCAGCCGGTGGCCACCAGATCGGGCACGTGGCGCAGCAGGGTCAGTCCGTGAAAGGTGTTCTTGCCGAAGTCGTGTGTTGGGTCGATCAGAATGCCGTCGCGGCGCACCCCGGCCTTGACCGCGTTCTCGGCGGCGGCGGTGACTTCGGCGATGACGTCGTCGACGACACCGGTGAGGGTGGTCCCGTAGTTGACCCGGAACGGACGCGTGCGCGGAATCGCGCCGCCGGTGTGCGAACACACCAGTCCCGCGCCGAACTCGGCGGCCACCTCGGGCAGTTCCGGGTCGTGTCCGGCCCAGGTGTCGTTGATGACGTCGGCGCCGGCGGCGCAGGCGCGCTTGGCCACCGACGCGCGCCAGGTGTCCACGCTGATGCACTGCGCCGGGTAGGCGGCGCGCACCCACTCGATGAACGGCACCACGCGGGCGGTCTCCTCGTCGGCGTCCACGGTGCTGCCGGGGCCGGCCTTCACTCCCCCGATGTCGATGAGGTCGGCGCCCTCGGCGACCGCCCGGTGCACCGCCTCCTGGGCGGCGTCGTCGGTGAAGGTTGCGCCCCGGTCGTAGAACGAGTCGGGTGTGCGGTTGACGATCGCCATGATGAGCGCCCGGTCAGCGGCCACCGGGCGCCCGCAGAACGTCGTCACACGACCAGTATCAGGGACGCCGGCAGTATCAGGGACGCCGGCCGGCGGCGACCTCTGCCGGGTATCCGTCGTAGTACCGAACGTAGCCCTCGTCGGGCCCGGCGAGCACGTACAAAGGATCGGTGACGTCGGCGCCGTAGGCCTGGGCGCGCAGGTCCACCTTGCGGCTCTTGAACGTGGTGGTGGTCTCCAGCGACTTCACGATCCGGATGAACAGCGGCACCGAGTAACTCGGGAGGGCGTCATAGAGCCTCGTGGCCAATGCGCGGCCGTCGAAGGTCGCGCCCTCGCGCAGTTTCACCGCCGCCATTCCGGCGCGTCCGTCGGTGCCGGGCACCTCGACGCCGAAGACGGTCGCCTCCTCGACGCCGGGGTCGGCCGTCAGTGGCGCCTCGACGTCGGTGGTGGCGACGTTCTCGCCCTTCCAGCGGAACGTGTCGCCGATCCGGTCGGCGAAAGCCGCGTGCCCCATGCCCTGCGGGCTCATCACGTCGCCGGTGTTGAACCACACGTCGCCGTCCTTGAAGGCGTTGCGCACCAGTTTCTTCTCACTCGCCGCCGGGTCGGTGTAGCCGTCGAACGGTGAGAGCCGGTTCACCGGGCTGAGCAACAGACCGGGCTGACCTGACGGCACACGGCGCACCCGGCCCCTGTCGTCGCGCACCGGATCACCGGTCTCCGGGTCGTATTCGACGTAGGCCAGCGGCATCGGGTTGATCCCGGTCGAGCCGGGGATGTTGAAGATGTTGACGAAGGCGGTGTTGCCCTCGCTGGCGCCGTAGAACTCCACCACCCGCTTGATCCCGAAGCGCTTGGTGAACTCCTCCCAGATGTCGGGGCGCAGACCGTTACCGACGATCACCCGCACCTTGTGCGCGCGGTCGGTCGGCTTGGGCGGCTGGTTGAGCAGATACCGGCACACCTCACCGATGTAGATGAACGCTGTTGCGCGCGAGGCGATCACCTCGTCCCAGAACCGCGACACCGAGAAGGCGCGGCCCAATGCGAGCGTCGCGCCGGCGTCGATCACGGCCGCCAGTGCGACCGTCAGCGCGTTGTTGTGATAAAGCGGCAGCGCGCAATACAGGACATCGTTTCCGCGCATGCGCAGACCGAGCCCGCCGAATCCGGTCATCGCACGCAGCCAGCGCTGGTGGGTCATCACGCTGGCCTTGGGGTGACCGGTGGTGCCGGAGGTGAAGATGTAGAACGCGCGGTCGCGTGCCTGCACGGCGGCCGCGGCCGGCGGGTTGCCGCTCGGCTTGCCCTCGGCCAGTGTGGCCAGGTTCTCGATGGTCAGCAGGTCGGCCACGTCGGCGCCGCTGTCGACGATCGGTTCGATCAGGTCGGCCTCGGCGATGACGACCGTTGCATCGAGCAGTCCGATGCTGTGCGCCAGCACATCGGAGCGCTGGTTGTAGTTGAGCATCCCGGCGATAGCGCCGCACTTGACCACCCCGAGCATGGTCAGCACGGTGTCGGGCGAATTGCGCAGCATGATCCCGACCGCGTCGCCTGCACGCACGCCGCGTTCGGTGAGCACCGCGGCGTAACGGTTGGCGGTCTCGTTGGCCTCCCGGTAGGTGATGTCGCGGCCTTCGAACCGGATGAACACCCGGTCGGCGTGACGGGCGGCGCGCTCGGCGAACACCTTGCCGATCGAGGTCTTCGACGTCGGCGACACCAGCAGCCCGGTCAGTGCGCTGCGGACGATGACCGGCGCGTCCCACACCAGCGCCGGCAGACGGGTGGCCAGATCCAGTAGTCCCACCGACCGCGTCATGTCACGTCCCCTTGCTCACACAGATTCAGGGCCGACTCGACGTCGTCGGCCACCACCAGCCGGTCCAGCGCGCTCTGGGCGACGTAACCGGTGGACACCAGTGTCGCAAGCCACGTCCGCAGGCCGTCGTAGTGGCCGTGCGGGTCGAGCAGCACCACCGGCTTGTCGTGCATGCCGAGATACCCGGCCGTCCACGTCTCGAACAGTTCCTCCAGCGTGCCGATCCCGCCCGGCAGGGCGATGAAGGCGTCGCTGCGGTCCTCCATCACCTGTTTGCGTTCGCGCATGGTCTCGGTGACGATCAGTTCGTCGGCCTCGACGTCGGCCAGTTCGCGGTGCACCAGCGCCTTGGGGATCACCCCGACGGTCCGGCCGCCGCGGGAGCGGGCCCCGGCCGCCAGCGCCCCCATCGCCGACACGTTGCCGCCGCCGCTCACCAGGGTCCAGCCCCGTTCGGCGATCGCCTCGCCGACGCGGCCGGCCAACTCCAGCAGATCGGTGTGCCGCGGGCCCGACGCGCAGTACACGCAGACCGCACGTGGCGCTCCCCAGGAGTCACGTGCGTCTCGTTGCTTCACACCCGAAACCTAGACCAGAGCCTGCGGGTGACCAATAGAGTCCCGGCTATGCCGCCGATTGTGCACCGCGCCGCCCTCGACGATGTGATGGCCGCGCTAGCGGCGAACCCGGCCGGTGTCGCGCTGATCGGCAATGAAGGCGTGGGCAAGACCACGTTGGCGGGTCAGGCCGCCGAGCGACTCGGACGCGGGGACCCGGTGTGGGTGACCGGCACCGCGGCGCTCGCCTCGATCCCGTTCGGCGCGTTCGGCCGGCTGGTCGGCATCCATGAGGTGGGCAAGCCCGCCGAACTGATCGC
>JBAXCK010000130.1:0-7934 GCA_037141465.1 Mycobacteriaceae bacterium
CGGTGGCGGCGTAGACGGTGGCGGTCGGGCCGCTGCCCACCGCGTACACCCCGCGCACGTCGTCGGCGCCGAGTCCGCCGCTGGTGTTGGCGGTGGTGTAGGTGTTCCAGTTCGCGCCGCCGTTGGTGGAGATGGATAGCCCACCACCGAAGGTGGCGGCGTAGATGGTGGCGGTCGGGCCGCTGCCCACCGCGTACACCCCGCGCACGTCGTTGGCGCCGAGTCCGCCGCCGGGGCTGGCGGTGGTGTAGGTGATCCAGTTCGCGCCACCGTTGGTGGAGACGGACAGCCCGCCGGTGGTGGCTGCGTAGATGGTGGCGGTCGGGCCGCTGCCCACCGCGTACACCCCGTACACGTTGTTGGAGCCGAGTCCGCCGCCGGGGCTGGCGGTGGTGTAGCTGGTCCAGGTCATGGGTCCGGGGATGGTGGTGCCGGGAGTGCCGGGGGTGCCCGCACCGCCGTTGCCGCCGTTGCCCCCGTTGCCGTAGACCGAAAGTTGTCCGGCGTTGCCACCGTTGCCGCCCGAGCCTGAGGATCCGGCCAGGGCATTCCCGCCGGCCCCGCCGTTGCCGGCGAGCATCCCACCGGCCCCGCCGTTGCCGCCGTTGGCGGCGGTGACCGCGTTCCCACCGGCGCCGCCGTCACCGACCCAGCCCGCGTCACCGCCGTTACCTCCGTTGTAACCGTTACCCCCGCTGCCCAGCAGACCCCCGTTACCGCCGTTGCACGTCGTGACACACGTGGCCGCGGTATAAGAAAAGCCATTGCCCGCCAGCACCCCGGCATCAGGGCGTGCCGCGGTGCCATCACCGACGAACATCCGCACGAAGCTGCCCGGCAGCCAGGCCGCCGTAGCACTTTCACTTGACGTCGCCGCCGCTACTCGGGCGCCCATAGTTGCCGATGCAGTCGGTGCGGCCGCGACGGCTCGCGCCGCCGCCGGGGCTGTCGTCACGGTGGTGCGACTGGCTGCTGCCCCCGCAGGCCGCCGCGCACTGGTTGCAGCCGCCGATCCACTGTGACCCGGGTGACCGGCCACTGCCGTCGAGTCGGTGCTGTCGGCGTGGGCCACCCCAGCCCCAGCCAGCGCGGCCCACACCCCCACACCCAACGCACCCGCACCCAACCAGCCGTTCGGGGTATGGGCACGACGACCAACGACCGAGTTCGACTTTGTCACCGACGGATTAGATCACGCGATTTAGATCACGCGACGGACGGGACACCCTGGCCTATCCAACTTTTGGTCGGGCGTCGAGTTCGTCGGCGGTCGCCCGCAACAGCATCGCCAACTGCCGTAGCTCGGTGGCGGTGGCTGGCGCGAAGGCTGCTGAAAGCTTTCAGCAGGGCATGCCGTCACCTGGGAATACTTGACGATGTTTGGGGACATATCCGATCAGAGGGTTCAGCCAAAAATACATCCTGAACAGGTAAAAGACGTTCTTTAGCAGCGTAATTCGATTCCCGGCAGCTCCACCGACATAGCAGCAGGCCAGGGTTACAAGCCCTGGCCCTCTGCGTGTCTTGTCAACACACTTGTCAACATCGCCACTGGCGCGCCGACTGCGAATGTGACACACGTGGCCGGTCCGGCTACATCTCGATTACCTCGGTTCCTTCTTCGAGAAGTGGACCAAGGCGACGGGCATGTCGACCGATTGGGGTGCACGGGGCCAACTTCGGGCGGCGGTCGATCCGACAGCCCCCGGCGGCGGGTTCTACGGGCCGCTGTACGTGATGAACGGGCCTCCGGTGCGCAAACCGCTGATCCGGCGCGGCAGCGACGCGGCCATCGAAGCCCTGTGGAAGGTCGCCGAAAGCGAGACCGGCCTGCGGGTCGACGTCAAAGCCGCGATGGAGAAGCCAGCCGCGTCCTGAGTACTCCGTTCGCGCCGCTTCGGCGGGCCGCAGCCCCAACCTACGGGTAGTAGCCGACCGCATTCACGATTCGGCGTGCGGTGCGTCGATCAGCTGTAGGGCGGCCGCCTGCCCTTCGCGGAGGAAGTCGACGATATCGGCGGCCGCTGCGCGGAGTTGCTTCTGGTTTGCGCGCTCAGGGCCGAGGATCGCGGTGACCGCGGTGCGCAATACGCCCAACGGATCCTCCACATCGGACGCGTGAGGGCCGGGTCCGATCAGTGACAACGCGACGCCGGTGATCAGGGAACGCAGCGCGAAGTTCTGATCGCTGATATCCCAGTCGCTTCGAGCCATACCGTTTCCCCGCCAGATAGGTAGGACGGCGCCCAGAACGGCACCTGGTCCGAGCGTGCCATCAAGGGCAATGGAACGCGGATGGTCGGTGAGCATGCCGAGCAGATCGTCGTCGCGTCGTTGGAGCGCGGCAAGGAGTGGCTGGTTGGTCGCGATCTGCAGCATTGCGGGGCAGAATCGCGAGGGACGGGCAAATTCGGGGTCCGCGCTGAGTCGCTCGATCAGATCGTCCAGCAGGCGCAGGAATGCGCGGCCGATGAGACCGATCAGCAGGTCTTCTTTCGTCGGCCAGTAGAGATAGACGGTGCCTTTTCCGACGTGGGCGCGTGCCGCCACATCGGCGACGGTGAACCCCTTCGCACCCCGACCGATCAGCAGGTCGCCGGCCGCGGCCAGCAGTCGCGCAGCCTTGGTGGAGTGAAGTTCGGGCAGGTCCCGAATCGGCGCGTTCACCCCCTTACGGTAGCGGTTCCAACTGCAGTAATAGGTGAACTGACCAAAAATGTCATTTGGTCAGTCGTGCGCTAGGCTGGGTGCATGGCCCACACTCCCTTGCCTGCCGAAGACATCGACCGGCTGATCAACCAACCCCCGCGCGTGGAGGCTTTGAGGAAAGCGATCTTCACCCTGGCTGACGGACTGAACACCGCCATCGATCTCTCCCGCATCTACGTCGACGGATTGGAGAACCTGCCTGCCGACGGACGCTTTCTCCTCGTCGGCAACCACACATCAGCCGGCTGGCCGGAGATCGTGCTGACGCCGTACTTCGTGCACCGCCATCTCGGGGTGCGCGTCAGAGGGCTTGCCGACCAGCGGATCACTCAGATCAAAGGCTTTCAGAGGGATCTCGCCGAGGCGGTCGGCGCCGTCCCCGGTCAGCCGGATGTCGGCGCCGAGTTGATGCGACGCGACGAGACGGTCCTGGTTTTCCCCGGCGGCGGTCGCGACATGCTCAAGTTCAAAGGCGAGGAATACCAACTGCAGTGGGCAAGCCGCTCCGGGTTCGCCCGACTGGCCATCGCTCACGACTATCCCATCGTGCCGGTCGGACTGGTCGGCGGTGACGACGTCTTCCACAGTCTGGTCGATCGAGGTGGGACCTGGGAGCGGATGACGCGGACCTTCGGGGAGCGTATGCACGGTATTGCCGGTGTCGGTGTGCCCTTGATGCGCGGCCTGGGACCAACGCTTGTGCCGCGCCCGCAGCGGATGTATCTGCGCTTCGGGCAACCGATCTCAACGACGCGGCCGGCTCGGGTGAAAGCCGAGACCTGGGAGGCCACCGTCAAGCAACGGACTCAGACCGAGCTGGAGACAATCCTGGCTGATCTCCAAGAACTGCGGCAGAACGATCCGTTTCGCAATCTCAATCCCTTGCGTTGGGGCGCGGCTTTGCAGCCGAAACAGCAGAAGGCCAAGGCCCAAAAACCTGGTCGGCTTTAAGCCGGATCCCGTTGGCGCAGAGCCTCGCTGAGCGCGGCCCTGCTGTTGATCCCCAACTTGATGAAGATCTTGCGTAGGTGTGTATCAACGGTGCGCGGCGAGAGGGTGAGTTGGGCGGCGATCTTTTTGGTGGTCACTCCGCCAGCGGCGAGTTCAGCGATCCGCTGTTCCTGGGCACTCAGTGGGGTGTTCGGATACACGGTTCGGTTCCCGGGAGCGCCGGCGGCGCGGAGCTCGGCGTTGGCCCTGTCGGTCCAGGGTTTCGCTCCGAGGTGGTCGAACGCCTTCGCGGCCAGGGTGAGCGTGTTCCGTGCCTGGGTGTGGCGGCGCTGGCGACGCAGCCACATGCCATGCGACAGGGTGATCCTGGCGTGCTCGAAGGGAAAGCCAGCGAGGCCGGGATGGCTGAGGGCAGCCTCGTAGAGCTCGCCGGCCTGGGTATCGGGTGCGATCATCGCCGAGATGGCCAGGGTCAACGCCTCAACGCGCGGGGAGACTTCAGCGATACGCAGGCGCGCCACGACCGCCACATGTGCACGAGCCTCCTGGATGTGTCCGGACTGCACTGCGGCCTCAACGAGGTCGAGCATTCCGTCGCCCACTTGATTGGTGAACGGCGGAAACAGATCCGGCGGACACATACTCACGGCAGCTTGATAGGCGGCGTCGAAGTCGGCTTCGGCAAGGGCGATCAGCACCGTGATCCGTCGCGCAAAGTCGAGGTACATCCCCAATCCGCGCGGCTTTGACCACTCGGTCACTTCGGTGGTCAGTCGCCGGGCCGCGTCTAGTTCGCCTCGCCAGGCAGCCACAACCCCGAGGTTGGCCAGGAAGTGGTACTTCAGCAATTCACCGCCCTGGATCTGTCGTGCCATGTCCAGGCATTCCGCGCCGACCTGTTCGGCCTGCTCCCAGTGGCCGGCGGCCATTAGATCGAGCATCACCGCGCAACCCGTCGCCATGGCATCGATCGACGGGCCCTCCGCGCGAAACTTCTCATAGGACGACGCAAGTGGCGCACGCAACTCGGCCATGGCATCCACGGAGTACGCGGGGAACGCCAGCTGGCTCACGTCCCGCGGCCCCAGCGACGCCAGTCTCGGAAGACGCTCGGCCAGCAACGCGCGGACCGCTGCAGCGGTGGTCGCCACATCGCTGTAGCGGTGCCGGAACAACAGGATCGCCGGATCCACGCGAGCGCTCAACGGCTCCAGGACTTCGTTGGCATCCCGCCAGCGCTCGTACCCGCCGGCGAAGTTCGTGATCGTCAACAGCAACTGCACCAGCTGGTTCACTGTCGGGTCATCGAGGGCCTCAGCGCGCTCCAGCGCTGAGATCAGCGGCCGGTGCGTGGTGATGACTTCGCCGCGTCCGTGAAACGCGCTGTAGGCGTTGATCAGCACCGTGGCCGCGGATTCCTCCTGGCCGGTACCGATGGCATCGGAGATATCCTGGGCTTTGTCGAAGCGACCGGCCCGAGCGGCGAAAAACACGGCGTCTGCCGTCAGCGCCGCCCGGCGATGCGGGTCAGTGCTGAGCTCGGCCGCTCGATGGAACCACTCGATGGCCACCCTGAGGCCGCCGTGGCGGACCGACAGCTGCGCCGCCCGGGCGAGCAGGTCGGCCACCTCCTGATCCGGTTCGGTAGCCGCCGCAGCCAGATGCACCGCCCGGCGTACCGGGACGTCGTCGTACAACGCCGCCAGATCCCGATGGGCATCCTGGTGTTCCTGCTCGCCGCACTGATGCATGACCGCCGCACTGACCAGGGGATGACGAAACACGCTCTGGCCCGTTGGGTTGACGATCAGAAGACCCGCATCGACGGCCTCCTGCACATCGGACAGCAGATACCGTCCGCGGTGCCGCAGCCGCGCGACGGTCGTCGTTCCATCCAGCGCGGCCCGCAACAATTTGGCGCGCGTCGCGGCATCGATTCTGCTGAGCCGATCGTCGAACACCGACACCACCCGCTCCGACAACGGCAATCGGGCGGTCCATCCTGTGACCTGCTCGGCACACTGCGGAAGCTCGATCAACGCCAGCGGGTTACCCGCTGCCAACCTCAAGATCGCCACCTTGTCGGCGTCAGACATTCGTACGGCCGATTCCGCCAGCAGTTGCGCAGAGTCCTCGGCACTCATCGGGTCAACGCACAGTTCGGTCCACCCGGCGGAGGGAAACATCGACTGCGACGGCACCCGCTTTGCGGCCAGGATGCGCACCCGCTGATGGGCAAGCCGGCGTCCGATGGCACCCAGAACGGTCGTACTGATGTCGTCCAACCAATGGACGTCGTCGACCACCAGTAACACCGGCTGTCCCCGTGCGGCCTCAGTCAATAGGTTGAGGAGGGCCACCATCAGTTGCATCGCCGATGACGACGAATCGACCTCACCGCACAACACCGGCGCCAGCGCCGCACGGTCCCGCTCGCCCAGTTCCGCGAAGACGTCCTGTAGCGCGCAGACCAACTGATTCAGCCCGCCCAACGCGAACGGCTGCTCGGCCTTGACTCCCAGGATCGTCACCACCCGCCAACCCCGGGTCACCGCCTCGTCGCAGACCTGCGTCATCAACGCCGTCTTACCGATGCCGGGCTCGCCACTGACGAGCACCGCACTTGCGGTGTCCTCGTCGAAAATCCGGTTTAGCTGCGACAACTCGAGGTGCCGCCCCACCAGTTTGGTTTGCCCATCCATGTTTCCAGTGTGACTGAAATTCCCGGAATCGCCACCGCGGAATACGTAATTCGACCGTCAAATACGCAATCCGCCACCACGAGATACGTAATTTCGCCGATGCCCTACTCGGCCTGCCGGTGCTCACCGTGCGCGCAACGTTGCGCCGACCCGTTTGCCCATGCCGGCCACACCCAGACCCCTGGCGTCGAGGTCGGTCACGTTCCAAACGGCGACGGCGCCGGCGACGATAGATACGTGATTTCCGTGATGGTGCGCGAGGTTTGCCGGCTCTTTAATCAGTGCGCGTCATCATCCGCAGCGGAGAAATCAAGGAGTGTCCGTGGGTTCGTTCGGTGCAGGCTCTGGTGGTCAGGTGCGGGGGTCGCATCTCACTTTCGCAGGGGCCGTGGGCCGGGTGGGTGCGCTGGCGTTTGCTTTAGGTGTGGGCTCGGCGATCGCGTCGCTACCGGTGGCGTTCGCCGATACGGCGGGTGCGGCGGGGGCGAGTGCGGTGGACTCCCCGGCGAAGGTTCCGGCGCGGAGTTCCTCGCCTGCCGGGCGCGGTGCTGCTCCTCCCATTGCGGCTGGATCTGCGGGTGCGGTCTCGGCCGGTGGTCGGCGCGGATCGGATCCGAAGCGTGTGAGTCCGCCGGTGGCGTCGGTGTCGCGTCGGGTGGCAACGGTGTCGGGTTCGGGCAGCGTTCAGGGTTCCAACGTGGGGACGTGGTTGCACGCTGGTGACACCACGCCGCCGCCGGTGGAGCCGTTGGCGTGGACGGCGTTGGCGGCGACGCGTCGTGAGCTTGGTGGTGTCGCGCCGGCGGCGGGGTCGGTGGTTCTGCGGTCTGTGGGTGTGTCGGCGGGTATGTCGGCGGGTGTGTGGCAGCCGGGCAGCATTGTGCGGGTGTTCGTCGGGGACGGCACCGCGGATCACCCGAATGCGGGTGTGCTGCTCGGTGACGGGTTCAGCTACAGCGCCGCGACGTGCCCTGTCGGGTCATGCAACGGCGGCAACGGTGGTCTGATCGGCAACGGCGGTAACGGCTACAACGGTGGTGACGGCGGATCGGCGGGGTGGATCGGCCGTGGCGGTGCCGGCGGGGCCGGGGTGACAGTGGCCAATGGCGGCAATGGCGGCACCGGCGGGCTGTTGATGGGCGATGGCGGTGCCGGTGGTGCGGCCACGACGATCGGCGGGCTTGCCGGTAACGGCGGCAACGGTGGTGATGCGGGTCTGCTGTCGATGATGGGCAGCGGCGGCGACGGTGGCGCCGGGGGGCATGGTGTCGCAGCGGCGGCCGGTACCGCTGGGCTCAGCGCGGGTGACAGTGGTGGCGCCGGTGGCGTCGGCTCGGCGGGTGGTAACGGCGGTAACGGCGGCGCGGGCAGTTGGCTTGTCGGGTTCGGTGGCAACGGTGGTGCCGGTGGCGCCGGCGGTACCGGGGGCGCCGGGGGATCCGGTGTTGCCGGGGATTCCGGGGCCAGCGCCGGTGACAGCGGACAGGCCGGCGGTGATGGTGGCGCCGGCGGTGCCGGTGGTGCCGGTGGTCGGGGTGGTGACGCCGGGTCGGGCCGGGGGATGTTCCTGCT
>JBAXCK010000131.1:0-7930 GCA_037141465.1 Mycobacteriaceae bacterium
TGGCGTCGCCACCGTCGCCGCCGTTACCGCCGTTGCCGGACATCAGTCCGGCACGGCCGCCGCGACCGCCGGACGCGCCGCTGGCGCCGACGACGGCGGCGCTACCGGAATCGCTGCCGCCGGTGCCGCCGTTACCGCCGTTGCCGGTCAGGCCCGCACTGCCGCCGCGACCGCCGCGGGTCGCCGCCGACAGCAGTGCACCGGTGGTCAGGTCGTACTGGGCGGCCACACCGGCACCGCCGTTACCGCCGTTGCCGCCGAAGAAGCCGGCGTTGCCGCCGTTGCCGCCGTTCCAGCCGTTGCCGCCGTTGCCGAACAGCAGGCCGCCGCGGCCACCGTTGCAGGCGGTGGTGCCGGTGCAGGTGGCGCCGTCATAGCTGTAGCCGTTGCCGAGAAACAGGCCGGCATCCGGGTTGTCCACGGTGCCGTTCGAGATGAACACACCGATGTAGTTGCCGACCACACCATCGGTGGTGGCGGCGAGTTCGACCTGGGCCACCGCAGGCGCCGGCTGGGTCAACACCGAGGCGAGCGAGGGCGCCCCTGGCGGCGTCATCAGCATCACGCCGGCACCGACCGCGGCCACGCCAGAAGTCATCAAAGGCGCCACGCGGAGCGCGCGGCCAACGAAACCGGACATCAGAATCCCCTTAGGTCTGGGTTAAATTTTGCTGTGCGTTTCTTACGCATGCACCAACCTAGCACACTCGCAAGCATTGACGAGCTAACCGGTGTGGCGAGATAAACGAAGTGTTCAGCGCTTATTGACACCTGTGAAATATGCGCCACCCGGCCTCAGCTGGGCAAACTTACTAAAGTCCCTAGTTTCACCGTGGGCGGGGGCGGAACCGGTTTTGTCGTGAATTAGCTACAGCGGATGCTGCCCGGCAGCACCCGGTTCACCAGGTAGGCCACGACGGCGTCGTCCACGCAGGCGTCACCGTCGAACACCGCGGTGTGCTGGGTGCCCTCGTAGGTGATCAGGGGCGCACGCAGTTGGCGGGCGAGGTCCACCCCGGCCTGATACGGGGTGGCGGGGTCGTGTGTGGTCGACACCACCACCACACTGCCCGCCGGCGCCGGGGCGGCCGCCTGCGGAACCGAGGTGGCCGGCACCGGCCAGAACGCGCACACGTCGCGGGGCGCGAAGCCGGTGAAGTCGCCGTACGCCGCGAACGGGGCCGCCTGCCGGGTGCGCTGATCGGCCGCCGCCCACGCCGCCGGATCCTGCGGTGTGGGTGAGTCCACGCAGCGGATGGCGTTGAAGGCGTCCTGGGCGTTGGAGTAGCGGCCGTCATCGTCGCGGCCGTTGTAGTCGTCGGCCAGCATCAGCAGATCGCCGGCGTCGGTGCCGCGGGCCAGTCCGAGCAGCCCACTGGTGAGGTATTTCCAGTACTGCGGGGTGTAGAGGGCATTGAACGTCCCGGTGAGCGCGTCGGCGTAGCTCAGTCCGCGCGGGTCTGAGGCCGGTCCGGGTTTGGCCACCAGCGGGTCGACCAGTTGGTGGTAGCGATTCACCCATTGCGCCGGGTCTGTTCCCAACGGGCAGGCCGGAGATTTCGCGCAGTCGGCGGCGTAGTCGTTGAAAGCCAACTGGAAGCCGCCCATCTGCCGGACCACCGACTCGATCGGGTCGCGCTGCGGGTCGATCGCTCCGTCGAGCACCATCGTCCGCACCCGGTTGGGGAACTTCTCCACATAGGCGGTGCCGAGTTGGGTTCCGTAGCTGAAGCCCAGATAGTTGATCTGGTCGTCGCCGATCACCTGCCGGACGGCGTCCATATCCTTGGCGGCCGACGCGGTTCCGAGTCCGGCCAGGAACGCCTTACCCATCCGGTCCAGGCACTGCTGGGCGAATGTGCGGTAGATGCCTTCGATGTGCGCGACGCCGGCCGGGCTGAAGTCGACCATCGGGTCACGCCGCCAGGCGTCGAAGTCGGCGTCGGTGCGGCAGCGCAACTCCGGTGTGGAATGGCCGACGCCGCGCGGGTCGAATCCCACCAGATCGAAGTGCTCGGTCACCGGGCTCCCGTCGAGGGCGTCGGCGAGATTCACCACCGCGTCGACGGCCGAGGCGCCCGGGCCGCCCGGGTTGATGAACAGCGATCCGATCCGCCGTCCGCTCGCCGGGATCTTGATGACGGCCAACTGCGCCTTCGGCCCCGCCGGGTCGGCGTCGTCGATTGCCACCGGCACGGTGATGCACTCCGCACTCGGCAGGAACGCGTCGGTGACGAAGTCATCGCAGTTCCCCCACGCCGGCGTCGTCGCCTCGCCGGCACTCGGCGCCCCATCAGCCGTCGCAGCCGTCAAACCCGCCACCACCGCGGCGCAGCACAGCACGGACAACGACGCCGAGCCGATGCGACTCGACACAGTCATGACCGCCATCGTGACACGGCACGGGCGCTACATACCGCCCGCGACGATCACACGACGGTATCGGTCACGCAGCGGTTTCTAACAGGTTGCGCCGGCCGGCGGCAGGGTGAGATCGACGAGATAGGCCGCGACGAAGTCGTCGACGCAGCTCTCACCCTGGAAGGCAACGGTGTGCTGGGTTCCGTTGAAGGTCAGCAGCCCGCCACCGAGTTGCTCGGCGAGATCCACGCCGGCCTTGTACGGCGTCGCCGGATCACCGGTGGTGGAGATCACCATGACCGGCGGCAGGCCAGGCGCCGACACACTGTGCGGGGTGCTGGTCGGCGGCACCGGCCAGAACGCGCAGGTGCTCAGTGGCGCATGCCCGGTGAACTCGCCGTAACTCATGAACGGCGCGACCTCACGCAGACGCTTGTCCTCCTCGACGATTTTGTCGCGGTCGGTGACCGGCGGCTGATCGACGCAGTTGACCGCGACCCGCGCATCGGTGGCATTGCCGTAGCGGCCCTGCGCATCGCGGCGCATGTACATGTCGGCCAGCGCCAGCAT
The DNA here is from genome assembly GCA_037141465.1 of Mycobacteriaceae bacterium. Classification (GTDB taxonomy): domain Bacteria; phylum Actinomycetota; class Actinomycetes; order Mycobacteriales; family Mycobacteriaceae; genus Mycobacterium. The sequence continues at coordinate 2,932 of JBAXCK010000131.1, forward strand.
GGTGTCGCCCTTGCCCTTGGTCATCTCGGTCAGGCCGGCGGTCAGATGCCGCCAGAGATTCGGCGAGTACAGCGCCATGATGGTGCCGACGATGGCGTCCGGGTAGCTCAGACCGCGCGGGTCGCGCGTCTTCATCGGCGTCTCCACCAATGGATCGACCAGGTCCCGGTACACCTCGACGGACTTGGCCGGGTCGGTGCCCAGCGGGCAGTCGACGTCCTTGGCGCAGTCCGCCGCGTAGTCGTCGAAGGCTTTCTGGAATGCCTCGGCCTGGTCGATGTCAGCCTGGATCGGGTCGGCGTTCGGATCGACCGCGCCGTCGAGGATGATCGCCCGCACCTTCTCCGGGTAGGCCTCGGCGTAGGCCGCGCCGATCCGGGTGCCGTAGGAGTAGCCGAGGTAGTTGATCTTCTCGTCGCCGAGCGCCGCCCGCAGTGTGTCGAGATCCTTGACGACGCTCGCGGTTCCGACGTTGGCGAGGAAATCGGTGCCCATCTTGTCGATGCAGCGCGCGACGTACTCCTTGGTCTGCTTCTCGATGCGGGCAACGCCCTCGGGGCTGTAGTCGACCTGTGGGTCGGCGCGCAGCCGGTCGTTGTCGGCGTCGGAGTTGCACCACAGCGCAGGCGAGGATGACCCGACCCCGCGCGGGTCGAATCCGACGAGGTCGAAACGCTCGCGCACGCTCTGCGGCAGGTTGGCCACCAGACTGGTGGCCGCTTCGATACCGGACTCCCCCGGTCCGCCCGGGTTGATGATCAGCGATCCGATCTTCTCACCGGTGGCGCGGAAGCGGATCAACGCCAGCGTGGCGTCATCTCCGTCGGGCTGGTCGTAGTTGACGGGCACCGCGATCTTGCCGCACTGCGCCCCCGCAGGGATGGGAAGCGAGTCCCCGCCGCCGCCCGCCACGCGGCACGGTCCCCAGACCACCGGCTGGCCCACCTTGGGTTCGGCCAGGACGGCCGTGCCGGTCACCACACTGCTGCAGCCTGCGCTGCCGGCGATCAGCATGGCGACCGCGGGCAGTGCCAGCGCACTGCGCATCGCGCGAGAGGGGGAACCCATGCCCAACATGCTGCCATGACGACGGCCGTGAGCCGCGTCACCGCAGCTTACGAGGCGCTGACCGTCGTGGCGTCGAGCAGTTCGGTGAGCGCAGCGGAGAATCCGTCGGCCATCTCCCACAGATCCGGCATCAGCTGCGGGCAGGAGATCAACCCGACGTAGAGCTTGCCGTTGAGCGACATCACGGTGATGTTCAGTCCGGCGCCGTGGAAGATCGGTCCCAGCGGATACATCGCCATCACCTCGCCGCCGAGGAAGTACAGCGGCTCCTGCGGTCCGGGCACGTTGGAGATCACCAGGTTGTGCACCGGGCGGGTCTCGGTGAGCTTGCTGTTGGCGTACACCCGCATCGCGACGCCGAACAGCGCCGGGCCGGCGAACTGACTCCAGTCCTGCAGCAGTGTGGCCCCGATGGCCGAGCTGTGCTCCTTGGCGGCGCTGTTGTCCTCGGCGATCGCCTTCAACCGCTCAGCCGGATCGTCGATCTGGGTCTCCAGACTGGAGAACATGCCCGACACCTGGTTGCGGCCCGGCCGGTCGGATCGTTCGTGCACCGACACCGGGATCATCGCGACCAGAGAGGACTCCGGCAGCGCATCGTGGTCGCGCAGATAGTTGCGCAGCACGCCGGAGACCATGGCCATCACCACGTCGTTGACCTTGACTCCGAAATGGTTCTTGACCTTCTTGATGTCCGCCAGGTCGAGTTCGGCGAAGGCGATGTTGCGCTGCGCGGTGATGCTGGCGTTGAACGGCGTCGGGGGTGCGGCGAACGGGGCGGCCATCGAGCGGCCACCACCGGAGACCCGTTTGACGGTGTCGACGACGGTGCTCACCGTCGCCGGGATGACGCTCGTCGCCAGCGCGACCGGTCGGGTGGCGAAGCGCGCCAGCCCGCCCACCGCGATGCGCAATGGATTGGTGGCGCCGCTGGCCTTCACCGGCTCCGGCGCCGGCGGGTTCGGCTCGATGCTGCACAGTTGCGACATCAGGTCGGCGCCGCTGACCCCGTCGACGGCTGCGTGATGGATCTTGGTCATGACGGCCAGCTTCCCGCCGGTGCGGGCGTCTGTGCCGTCGACGCCTTCGATGGCCCACATCTCCCACAGCGGGTGGCGGCGATCCAGCGGCAGCGACGCCAGGTGGCCGCAGATCTCGGCCAGTTCGGCGCGACCGCCCGGGGCGGGCAGACCGATGCGGTGGACATGGCGCTCCAGGTCGAACTCGTCGTCCTCCACCCAGACGGGGTGGTCGAGGTTGAGGAAACTGTTGGCCAGCTTCTCCCGGAAGCTGGGAATCGCCGCGAGCCGGCGGGACAGTGCGTCACTCAAGCCCTTGAAGCTGTAGCCGCCGGGAATGGTGGAGGTGTCCACCAGCAGGACCGAGCACACGTGCAGCGGCTGGGTGGAGGTTTCCAGGTAGAGGAAACTGGCGTCCAGGCCGCTGAGGCGCTGCAAATGCTGCATGAATTCGATGCTAGGCCGACCGGCTGTGCCGAATGTGAGGAACTGCACTGCCACGACGATTCCCCCTTGCCGCACCGCGGTGGCAGACTTAGAGAGTCATACGAACCCGGGGACCCAGGCCAGGACACGGCGACGGGCCACGAGGATCGAAACGGCTAACGCAAGGACAGCCATGTCAGAGCAGCCGCTCTACGGCGGGTCGACCCTGCCCCCAGAGTCTGGGCCCGCAACCGCTCCCCGCCCCCGGACCCGGATCCAGCATCTGCAGCGGATGAAGTCCGAGGGCCACAAGTGGGCCATGCTCACCGCCTACGACTACTCCTCGGCCCGGATCTTCGACGAGGCCGGCATCCCGGTGCTGCTCGTCGGCGACTCGGCGGCCAACGTCGTCTACGGCTACGACACCACCATCCCGGTCACCGTCGACGAGATGATCCCGCTCGTGCGCGGTGTCGTCCGCGGCGCCCCGCACGCGCTGGTGGTCGCCGACATGCCCTTCGGCACCTACGAAGCCGGCCCGGCGCAGGCGCTTGCCACCGCGACCCGGTTCATGAAGGAAGCCGGCGCACACGCGGTCAAGCTCGAGGGCGGTGAGCGGGTCGCCGACCAGATCGCCACCCTGACCGCCGCCGGCATCCCGGTGATGGCGCACATCGGCTTCACCCCGCAGAGCGTGAACAGCCTCGGCGGATTCCGCGTGCAGGGCCGCGGCGATGCCGCCGAGCAGACGGTCCATGACGCGATCGCCGTTCAAGAGGCCGGCGCCTTCGCGGTGGTGATGGAAATGGTCCCGGCCGAACTGGCCACCCAGATCACCGGCAAGCTCACCATCCCGACGGTCGGCATCGGAGCCGGCGCCAGCTGCGACGCTCAGGTTCTGGTCTGGCAGGACATGGCCGGGTTCACCTCCGGCAAGACCGCGAAGTTCGTCAAGCGGTTCGCCACCCTCGGCGACGAGCTGCGGCGCGCGGCGATGCAGTACGCCGACGAGGTGGCCACCGGAGCGTTCCCCGCCGAGGAGCACTCCTTCTAGGTCAGCTGCCGTTCACCTTCGTGTGCCACGCTGGACACATGGGCCACGTCGAGGTCGAGCGGAAGTTCGACGTCACCGACGACGCGGTGTGCCCCTCTCTGGAGGGCCACGCCCTCATCGCGGCGAGCCTTCGACTACCCACCCAAACACTGGAAGCCGTCTACTACGACACCGCACGTCATGACCTGTCAGCCCACCGCGTCGCGCTGCGTCGCCGCACCGGAGGTTCCGACGAGGGCTGGCATCTGAAGCTGCCGTCGGCCGGTCCGGGCGCGCGCGCCGAGGCGCGCACCGAGGTGCATGCACCGCTGGGCGCCGAGGTGCCGACGGAATTGCGGGACACCGTGGCGGCCATCGTGCGGGACCGGCCGCTGGTTCCGGTCGCGCGCATTCGGAATCGCCGCGACGTGACCGTGCTGTCCGATCGCGACGGCACCACGCTCGCGGAGTTCTGCGACGACCGGGTCACCGCCAGCCGGCTGAACCCCGTTGACGGGCACGTGGAACAGGAGCAGCGGTGGCGTGAGTGGGAACTCGAACTGGCCGATCCGACGACCGCGGATGCCGATGAACTACTCGACCGGCTGACCGATCAGATCCTCGCCGCCGGCGCCCACCGAGCCGCGCACTCCTCCAAGCTCGCCAAGATCCTCGGCGACACCGGCGCCACGACCCCACGGCCGGCCGATCCTGTGCACCGCGCGGTGGCAGAGCAGGTGGAGCGACTCCTCGAGTCCGACCGCGCGGTGCGCGCCGACGCCCACGATGCCGTGCATCAGATGCGGGTGGCCACCCGTCAGATCCGCAGCCTGTTGCAGGCCTCCGAGGACGCGTTCGGTCTGACCGACGACGCCTGGGTGCTCAGTGAGTTGAGGGAACTCGCGGCGATCCTGGGGGTCGCACGCGATGCGGAGGTGCTTGCGCAACGGTATCAGCAGGCGTTGGACTCACTGGCGCCCGAGCTGATCGTCGGCCCGGTGCGGGAGCGACTCGTCGACGGCGCACACCGGAGGTACCGGGAAGGGCTGCGCAGATCACTGGCGGCGATGCGCTCACCGCGCTACTTCCGGCTCCTCGACACACTCGACACCCTGGTGGTGTCGGCGCCGTCGCGCGATTCCGGTGAACACACCACGCTTGACTCGAGCTATCGCAAGGTCCGCAAGGCGGTGAAGTCGGCGCGCCACGCCCAGGGCGCGTTGCGAGACCACGCGCTACACCAGGTTCGCAAGGCATCCAAACGACTCCGCTACGTGGCAGCGGCGACCGGCGCCGCCGAGGTCGAGAAACACTCGAAGGAGATCCAGACACTCCTCGGTGATCATCAGGACAGTGTGGTCAGCCGCGAGCATCTTCTGGAGCAGGCCGGCGCCGCGCGCGGCGCCGGCGAGGACACCTTCACCTACGGGGTGCTGCACCGGATGGAGAGCGA
>JBAXCK010000132.1:0-7911 GCA_037141465.1 Mycobacteriaceae bacterium
GAGAGCTCAGGCGGACAGCGCGGCGGTGATCTCGCCCGCGGCCTCGGGTCCGAAGGCTTCCGTCAGTCGTTCCTTGGCGACGCCGAGATCCCAGGTCCAGTTCTGCGTCCCGGTGGTCTCCAGCACCAGCACCGCGACGAGCGACCCGAGTTGAGCCGAGCGCTGCAGGTCGAGCCCCGCACCGCGACCGGTGAGGAAGCCGGCCCGGAACGCGTCGCCGACTCCGGTCGGGTCGAGTTGCGCGGTCTCGGGCACGACGCCGACGTGGATCCGGGTGCCGTCGGCACCGACGATGTCCACACCGTCAGCCCCGAGCGTGGTGACCCGCAGACCCACCTGGGCCGCCACATCGGCCTCGGTCCAGCCGGTCTTGGACAGCATCAGGTCCCACTCGTAGTCATTGCTGAACAGGTAGGTGGCGCCGTCGACGAGCCGGCGGATCTCCTCACCGGACAGCCGCGCCAGCTGCTGGGACGGATCGGCCGCGAAGGCAAGGCCGAGCGCGCGGCACTCGTCGGTGTGGGCGAACATCGCATCCGGGTCGTTGGCCCCGACGATGACGAGGTCCGGTGTTCCGGTGTCGGCGACGACGTCGGCGATCCTGATGTTTCGCGCCTGCGACATCGCACCGGGATAGAACGAGGCGATCTGTGCCATGTCGACGTCGGTGGTGCAGACGAACCGCGCGGTGTGCTGGGTGTCGGAGACCAGCACGCCGCTGCAATCCACACCCGCGGCCTGGAGCCACTCGCGGTAGTCGGTGAAGTCCACGCCGGCCGCGCCCACCAGCACGGCGCTGCCGCCGAGAACGCCGATGGCGTAGGCCATGTTGCCGGCGACTCCCCCGCGGTGGACGACGAGGTCGTCGACGAGGAAGCTCAGCGACACCTTCTGAAGGTGTTCGGCGAGCAGTTGCTCGGAGAACCGGCCCGGGAAGCGCATCAGATGGTCGGTGGCGATGGATCCGGTCACCGCGATGGTCACGAAAACGTCCGCCCTTCTGTCACTGCTAGCCTGCCCTCATTGCCGAATTGCCGAGTCGACAGACTATATGGCACAGAGGACGTCAGGAGCGCACGCGATGGCCGGTCCTTACCCGCCGCACCAACCGGTCGGCGGCGACGGCCAGCCGTTCCCCGGTTCCTATCCGGTGACCCCGTATCCGGCCGGCTATCCCGCTCCGCTGCCCCCGCCGGTCAACTATCCGACGCCGCGGCGCGGCCGCGCCCTGTGGTGGGCGATGGCAGCACTGGCTGTCGCCGGGGCTCTGATCGCCGGGGTCGTTCTACTCGGGGGTCGGGGTTCGGCCGGAGGCGGCGGATTCTCCGACGCGACCGCCAAGAGTGCGATCCAGGGTTACCTGAGCGCGCTGTCGGACAAGGACACCGAAACCGTCGCCCGCAACAACGCCTGTGGCATGTACGACGCGGTCAAGGACCGCAAGTCCGATCTCGCGCTGGCCAGGCTCGCAAGCGACGCCTTCTCCAAGCAGTTCTCCAGCGCCGAGGTGACCTCGATCGACAAGATCGTGCTGTCCTCGCCCTATCAGGCCCAGGTGCTCTTCAGCATGAAGGTGACCCCGACACTGGGATCACGCAATGCTCGCGAACAGCAACAGGGGATGGCGCAGTTGCTGCGGCAGGGCGACCAGATCCTGGTCTGCTCCTACCTGTTGCGAACCGCCGCCCAGTACTAGATCGCCAGTACCAGATGCGACTCAGTTGAACGAGTCGCCGCAGGCGCAGGACCCGGTCGCATTCGGGTTGTCGATGGTGAAGCCCTGCTTCTCGATGCTGTCCACGAAGTCGATGGTGGCTCCCTGCACATAGGGCGCGCTCATCCGGTCGACGGTCAGCGTTACACCGCCGCAGTTTTTGGTCAGATCGCCGTCCAGCGCCCGGTCGTCGAAGAACAGGTTGTAGCGCAGACCCGCGCAGCCGCCCGGCTGCACCGCGATCCGCAGCGCCAGATCGTCGCGGCCTTCCTGATCGAGCAGCGCCTTGGCCTTTGTGGCCGCGGCATCGGTCATGGTGACGCCGTGGGTGTCTATCGAGGTTGCCGACTCGTCGGACATAGTGTCTCCTCGCTGAAGTGTTGTGATGCGTGAGTGTCGTGATGCGTGCTGTGCCTGCAACGGTACCCGCTGGCCGGGTTATTCCCCCGCCAGCCCCGCTGCGGTGACCCGGGCGAGGTCGGTCAACTGTGCCGCGGCGTCCTCGATCGCCCTGCGCACGGATCCGGAATGGTCGGCCAGCGCGTAGGCGGCGGCCACCCCCGCGCCGGTCAGGGCGGTGCCCGCCAGGCTGATCTGCCCGGCCAGCACCAGCACCGGGACGCCGGCCCGCCGGGCCCGCCGGGCCAGCGAGCCCACCACCTTGCCGCGCAACGATTGGGCATCCAGGCGGCCCTCGCCGGTGACGACCAGGTCTGCGGCGTCGATCTGGGCATCGAGTGCGGTGTGCGCCGCGATCACATCGGCCCCCGAGAGCCGGCGCCCGCCCAGTGCCAGCAGGGCCGCTCCGATTCCGCCCGCGGCACCCGCGCCGGGCAGTGTCACGACGCCGCGCCCGCGAGCGCCGACCAGTTCCTCGGCCCAGCCCGACAGACGTCGTTCCAGCAGTGCGACGGTCGCGGGATCGGCGCCCTTCTGGGGTCCGAAGGTCCGCGCGGCCCCCTCCGGACCCAGCAGCGGATTGTCGACGTCGGTGGCGGCGATCAGGCTGACCCCGGCGAGCCGACGCGTCGCAGCGGCCCATCCACCCAGCGCGTCGACCATGGCGCGTCCGCCGTCGGTGCATGCACTGCCGCCCAGTCCGACGACCACCGTCCGGGCGCCCGCGCGCAGCGCCGCGTCGATCAACTGCCCCACGCCGCGGCTGTGGGCGGCCAGCGCGGTCGACACCGCGGGCGGCGTTCCCAGCAGTGAGAGCCCGCAGGCCTGGGCACACTCGATGAACGCCGTCGCGCTCGCCCGGTGCAACGCCCAGTCGGCGTGCACCTCGCCACCCCCGGCGCCGCCGAGGGGTCCGCTCACCCGGGCCCGGTGCCGCTGCATGCCCGGCTGGGCGGCCAAGACCTCGACGAATCCGGGCCCCCCGTCGGACTGCGGGGCGAGCCGCAGCGTGTCGGCGGGCCGGGCGCTGCGCCAGCCCGCGGCGATCGCCGCTGCCGCCTGCGCCGCGGTGAGGCTGCCGCCGAAGCAGTCCGGAGCGATCAACACCCGCACGCGCAGCACAGTAACCTGACAGGCGTGAAGCTGCTGGGCCGCAAGAACGACGACAGCGAGAGCGCACCGCAGGAGCCGTCCGCCGATCCGGAGCCGGTGACCCCGGGTGGAACCACGGCGCCGAAGGGTCGGCCGACCCCGAAGCGGGCCGACAAGCGCCGCGGCCCGGTCGCCCCGGCGCCGCTGACCGCCGCCGAAGCCCGCCAGCGACGCAAAGAGATGCGCAACACGATGAGCAAGGAGGAACGCCGCGAGGCCAAGGCAGCCGAGCGCGCCGCACTCGGTCAGCGCCGCGAGCGGATGCTCAGCGGTGAGGAGGCGTTCCTGCTGCCTCGCGACAAGGGTCCGGTCCGGCGCTATGCGCGCGACATCGTCGACTCGCGGCGCAACTTCCTCGGACTGTTCATGCCGGCGGCGATCGCGATGATCTTCGTCATGATGCTGCTGCCCCGGGTGCAGGTGATCATCTCACCGCTGATGTTGTTGTTCATGCTCATCATGGCGATCGACGCGGTCTTCCTGGCGCGCAAGGTGAACAACGCGGTCGACGCCAGATTCCCGGACAACACCGAGACGCGCTGGCGCCTCGGGCTCTACGCCGCCAGCCGCGCGAGCCAGATACGGCGGCTGCGCATCCCCCGGCCCCAGGTGTCGCCGGGCACCACGATCGACTGAACCGGGGTGCGCACGCTGGTTCTCGGCGGGATTCGCTCCGGCAAGTCACGGTGGGCCGAGCAGTCGTTGGCGGCGGAACCGAAGGTCCGCTACATCGCCACCGGCACCGGTGAGGATGAATCCTGGCGCCGCCGGGTCGCCGAACACCGAAGCCGGCGCCCGCGGAACTGGCAGACCGTCGAGACCACCGCGGTCGCCACGGCACTGCGCGATGACTCTCATACCGCGACGGTGGTCGACGACATCGGCGGTTGGCTGACCGGTGTGCTGGACCGACGCGGCTGGGAATCGCCGTCGGTGGATGCCGACGTCGAGGACCTCGTGGCGGCTGTCGCGGCGTTCGCCGGTCCGCTGGTCCTGGTGAGCCCCGAGGTGGGTCTGTGCGTGGTGTCGGCCACGGCGGCCGGGCGGCGCTTCACCGACGAGATCGGCATCCTCAATCAGCGGCTGGCGCAGCACTGCGCCCGCGTGGTCCTGGTGGTGGCCGGCCAACCGATGTGGGTCAAGTCATGACCGTTGGGTTTCCCGACGTGCCGGCGCCGGACTCCCGGGCCGCCGCCGCGGCCAGGCGCCGCCAGGACCTGCTCGTCAAGCCCACCGGTGCGCTCGGCCGGCTCGAAGACCTCTCGGTGTGGGTCGCCGGATGTCAAGGCCGTTGTCCGCCAGAGCAATTCGAGCGCGTCCGGGTGGTGGTCTTCGCGGGTGATCACGGCGTCGCCGCCGCGGGAGTCTCCGCCTATCCGGCCGAGGTCACCGCGCAGATGGTGGCAGCGATCGAGTCCGGCGGAGCCGGCATCAACGTGCTCGCCGCACTCGCCGGCGCGACGGTCCGCGTCGTCGACATGTCCGTCGGCAGGCCCAGCGGCAACATCGCCGTGCAGGACGCGCTGAGTGCCGGGGACGCCGCTGCTGCCCTGGAGCGCGGCGTGCAGGTGGCCGACGAGGAGGCCGACGCCGGTGCGGACCTTCTCATCGCCGGGGACATGGGCATCGGGAACACCACCGCCGCCACCACGTTGATCGCCGCGCTCACCGGGACCGAGCCGGTGGTGCTGATCGGCCGGGGCACCGGTGTCGACGACGCCGGGTGGGCCCGCAAGACCGCCGCTGTGCGCGACGCCCTGTTCCGCGCGCGCGGCCGCACCGGTGATCCACTCGCCCTGCTGGCCTGCTGCGGCGGAGCGGATCTTGCGGCCATGGCGGGCTTTGTGGCTCAGGCCGCGGTCCGGCGCACCCCGGTGCTTCTGGACGGACTCGTCATCACCGCGGCCGCCATGGCGGCCGACCGGATGGCTCCTGGTGCGCGGGCGTGGTGGCGGGCCGGGCACCGCTCGCCGGAGCCGGCGCACCGCGTGGCGCTGGCCGAGTTGGGTCTCGACCCGATCCTCGACCTGGGTCTGCGACTGGGCGAGGGCACCGGCGCAGCGCTGGCCCTGCCGGTGCTGCGCGCCGCCGTGGCAACGCTGGCGTCCATGGCCACCTTCGACGACGCCGGAGTCTCCGGCGGCCCCGAACTCACGTGATCGCCGCACTGCGCAGCGCGGTGGCGTTCGGCACGGTGATCCCGACCGGCGATTCGGGCCGGCGCCCGCCGGGGCCGGCGATGCTGACGGCGCTGCCCGCTGTCGGAGCACTGCTCGGGCTGATCGCCGCGGCGCTGCTGCAGGCCGGCTTCTGGGTGTTCGGACCGCACAGCCTGCCGGCCGGCGCACTGACCGTCGCCGCCCTGGCGCTACTGACCCGCGGCCTGCACATCGACGGATTGGCCGACACCGTCGACGGCCTCGCCTGCTACGGACCACCGCAGCGGTCGCTGGCGGTGATGCGCGACGGTTCCACCGGTCCGCTCGGCGTGGCGGCGGTGGTGCTGACCGTGCTGGCGCAGGCCGCCGCGATGTCGTCGCTGGCGCCGGGGAGTTGCGGTGCGGCCGCCGTCCTCACCGCCGTCGTCACCGGCCGGGTGGCCGCGGTGCTGGTCTGCCGGCGCGGGGTTCCGGCCGCCGCGGGCAGCAGCCTCGGCGCGGCGGTGGCGGGCAGCCAGCCGGCGGCGGCGGTCGCGGCCTGGATCCTCGCCGTCGCGGCGTTCTCGACGGTGGCCACACCGCGGGTCTGGCAGGGACCGCTCGCGGTGCTGATCGCGCTCGCGGCCGCGGCGGCGATGGCGCGTCATTGCGTGCGGCGCTTCGGCGGTGTCACCGGCGACGTTCTGGGCGCTGTGGTCGAGATGGCCACCGTGCTGACCGTGCTGGGCCTGGCCATCAGGTCCTGAGGAGAGCAGGCTTGACCCGTGTTGGGTGAACTGACCGCATCACAGGTCGAGGAGCTGCTGCGCGCAGAGGTGATCGCGCGGATCGGCTGCATCAGCGAGGGCCGCGTCTACGTCGTCCCGGTCAGCTACGCCTACGACGGAACCTACGTGTGGGGTCACGGCATGGACGGCGCGAAGTTGCGGGCCATGCGGGCCAACCCGGAGGTGTGCGTCGAGGTCGAGCACGTCGATGACCTGTCGAACTGGCGCAGCGTGATCGCCTGGGGCACCTACGAGGAATGCCACGGGGACGACTGGAAGGCCGGGATGGCTCTGCTCGTCACGCGAATCATGCCGCTGCTGACGTTTCCGTCGCATCAGCACCCGGATCCCGCAGGCCCCAAACACGGCACCGTGTACCGGATAAGGTTGGCGTCCAAGACCGGCCGCTTCGAGGAGGTGAGCGGTGGCTGACGCGCCTGATTCGCAGTGGTTCGCGCGCCTCGCCCACGACGGCGGCCTGATCTTCTTCGCCCTGCGCGTGGAACCCGACGTCGTCTACGAATACATCTCCGATGCCGTCGCCGATCACCTCGGCGTCACCGCGGATGAGGCGCGAGCCGACGCGGCGACGGTGCACGACCGCGTCGTGCCGGAGTGTCACGGGGTGCTCGCCGAAGCGTTGGCCACCGAACCGGGGCACAGCACCGCGGTGGAGCTGAAATGGACCCACCGTAACGGCCGCGCTGTGCACACCCGCTGCCGCATGACGGCGCGGCGCCGGCCCGACGGGTCGCGGATCCTCGAGGGCACCGTCGCCGAGACCACCGAGTTGCGCGACACCGAGACCGAGTTGCGTCACTCCGAGCAACGGCACCGTCTGCTCGCGCAGAACGCCTGGGATGTGGTGTGGACCATGGGACTCGACGGGTCCATCACCTACGTCAGCCCGGCCGTTGAGCGCGTCCGTGGCCTGACCCCCCGGGAGGCGATGAACCAGTCACTCGAGGAGATCCACCCGCCGGAGTCCGCCGCCCGCGTCGGCGCGTACTTCGCCGAGCTGTTCGCCGCGATCGCCGAAGGCACCGAACCTCCGGTGTTCCGCGGCGAACTGGAGTACTACCGCGAGGACGCCTCGATCATGACCGGCGAGCTTCAGGTCATCCCGCACATCGATGACGGCACGGTGGTGGAGATTCTCGGGGTCACGCGGGATATCAGCGACCGGAAGCGATTCGAGACCGAACTGACCCGGTTGGCGGTCACCGATCCGCTGACCGGCCTGTGGAATCGCCGGCACACCGCCGAACTTCTCGCCGCCGATGTCCAGCACGCGCAGCGGCACGGCCAAGCCCTCTCGCTGCTGATGATCGACATCGACAACTTCAAGGCCATCAACGACACCCACGGCCACCAGACCGGTGACAGAGTGCTGATCGAGGTGGCCAGACGACTGCCCGAAAACGTCCGCAGCACAGACCTCGTGGGCCGCTGGGGCGGCGAGGAGTTCGTCGTCCTCCTGCGTTACTGCGGCCTTGGCGACGCATTGGCGGCCGCGGAGAAGCTGCGGCGGCAGATCAGCGACGTCGCGGTGCCGCCGTCGGGTTCGGTGACCGTCAGCATCGGCGCGGCCGAGTTGGCGCCCGGCGATGACGTCAGCACCTGGCTCGCCCGCGCCGACGCGGCCCTCTACGAAGCGAAGCGGTCGGGCCGCAACGCGGTGGCCGGCTGAAGCGTCAGCGGAGCCGGGTCATCCAACCGT
>JBAXCK010000133.1:0-7871 GCA_037141465.1 Mycobacteriaceae bacterium
CCGGGGCACGTAGGGGGCACGCAGAGGAGTCTCAGGCCAAAAACATGCCTCTGAAAAGGTACTATGCTCAAAATTAGGGCTGCGTCTCCTGCATGCTGTAGAGGGGTTCAGGAACTGAACTCGAAGGAGGCGTACTTCGCGTTGGCTTCCTCGCTCAGCTTGCTGTCGTAGGTCTGTAGCCCTCCCAGGAAAAAGGCGCTGTACTTCTTCTTCCCTTCGATGTTGTCGTTCTGGATCCACGACTTGACCTTGTCGAAGACCGTCAACTTCGAAATCTCCTGGACGGTCTCGGCCCAGCGGACCTGCGCCCCGGCATTCGCTTCAACCGACTGCTGTTGTCGTGCGCGAGCCTCCTGGATCAATCGGGCGATGAAATCAACCTGCAGCTCGATCGACGGCAGCATGTTCGCGAAAGGACCGCCCGGTCCGGTCACAGTGAAGAAGTTGGGGAACCCGGAAACGCTGACTCCATAGAGAGCGTTCGACCCGTCTTTCCAGGCATCGAACAATTCCACTCCGTGTCGGCCGGTGATGTCGATGTTTCGGTAGGCTCCGTCGACGCCATCAAAACCAGTCGCGTAGACGATGACGTCGGCATCGAACGTTTGCCCGTCTTGCAATTTCACACCCGTCGGCGTGATCTCTGCGATCTCGTTCTCGCTGATGTCGACCAGGGATACATGCGGCTCGTTGAAAGCTTCGTAGTAGCCATCGGCGGACAAAGGCCTGCCTCCGTAGAGACCGGTCGGTTGGAGCAGGGCGGCGGTCGCGGGGTCTTCGACGATCGACGCTATTTTGCTGCGCACGAAAGCTGCCGCGGTCTCATTGGCCTCCTCATTGGTGGCAATGTCGGAGAATGTCTCGAAGAAGAAGCGGAAGCCGCCACCCTTATTCCAGACCCGCTCATACACCTCCTGGCGCTCTGCCTCGGAAACCTCTAGGGCGGATTGACTGCCCTCGACGAACCCCATCGCGAATAGGGAATTGAAGACTGTGTTCCAGACAGCGTCATAGTTGGCCAAGATCTCCTGCTTCTCCGCCTCGTCCACCTCACGGTTGTTAATCGGGACGACGTACTGAGCACGGCGTTGGAACACCGTGACCTCTTTTGCGAGAGGGTGGATGTTGGCCACAATCTGGCTGCCAGAGGGTCCGGTGCCGATGACGGCTACACGCTTACCGGTCACGTCGAGGTCTTTCGGCCACCGTGCCGAATGGAAGGCGATTCCTCGGTAAGACTCTTTACCCGGCCAATCGGGTACGTAGGGGTTGGTGAGGATGCCGAGTGCGGTTACGAAGTAGGTGGCGGAGAACTGCCGACCTTGGTCTGTGAGGATGTTCCATCGCTTGGTGTCCTCATCGTAGTGAGCCGAGACCACGGCGTTGTCAAAGATATACTGTTCTGCGACACCGCTTTTCGTGGCTGTGTCGTGGATCTGCTCCTGGAGTTGCTCGGCCTTGAGGTAGCGCGAATTCCAGTTCGGCTCGCTGCGATCATCGGAGAAGCGATACACCCAAGTCTCGGTGTCGGTTTGGGCGCCGGGATACTGGTTCCAGTACCAGGCCCCGCCCAGGGCTCCGCCCTTCTCGACGCCAACGACCTTATCGAGGCCGAGCCGATTCTTGAACAGGTCGACGGTTCGGATTCCACCGAAACCGCCACCGACTACGACCGCGTCGACCGTCTCAACGTTGACTGCCATGATCATCTCCTTCGAATCATTCAGGGCTAGTGTCTTGCGGCTGTACTTCGCTGGCCAGTGTTGGGATCACACTGATTCTTGATCCACACCGCGACGCTCCTTCGAGGACGCGACAAAAGACGCCGAGGCGCAGCCCCGCGCCGGCGATGTCGAAAATCCGGGGCACGCAGTCTTCTGCGTGCTGTAGCGCCCGCGGGGTGAGTTTCAGCCGCCGGCGACGGAGATGAACGCGTCCCGGAGGGCGGCGATGTAGTTGTGGATCGAGCGCCGACTGTCGAAGGTGTCGGGGAACGACACGGTGACGGTCGTCGAGTCCCGGTTGCGCGTCACCCAGATGTTGATAGCACCGGTGTTGAGATCGTCGATGAACATGCCCAGGTTGTCGGAGACGGCCGGGTCCATGTTCCGGAAGTCGAAGAGTGACACCATCATCGGCTGGTCGGAACCGGCGGCACCGAGTTCCTCGGGGGCGACCAGATCCCGAACGCGGTCGAAGGGCACGGCTGACAGGTGCTTGTTGGCGTCGAAGGACTTCTGCGCTGATCGCGCCATCCCGCCGAAGTCGCCCGGGGTGACGTCGACGGAAATGGGGAACAGGCTGGCGTACCACCCCACGCTGGTCGCCTGGTCCTTGGTTCGGGTGTCCAGGGGGCTGAAGATGTGGACGGTGTCGGCACCGGTGAAGTCGTGGTCGGCGAGCGCGGCGCATGCCAGAACTCCACCGCTGAATCGTGCGCCGGCTTGACGGCACGCGGTGTCGAAGGCCTCGGTCTGCGCCGCGTTGAGGAGCTCCGCGGTAAATGCCCGCCCGGTGCCGTCGTCGGTGGTGCCCAGTTCGAGGGGGAAACTCGGCCATTCGCCGTCGGCGTCGGCAGCGAAGTCGACCCAGTCCTTGACCGGAGGCGAGTCTCGGGTGAGGGTGTCGACTTCGTCGTGCTGGTGCTCGGTGAAGTCCCGGTAGGCGGCCGGTTCGGCGTCTGCTTCGTCGCTGCCCAGGGCCAATGCCTGGTAGTCCCGGTTGATGTCGCCGAAGATCACCAGCGATGACGTTCCGTCGGTGTGCAGGTGGTCGATGTTGGAGTAGAAGGTGAAGTAATGCTCCGCCTGGATGGCGCCGAAGGTGAAGCAGTCCCATTCCAGGGTATCCGGGGTTGTCGACAGGACGTGCTCGCGGATCGCGTCCTGCTCCATGAATCCCAGCACCGCGGGCTCGAACTCGATGCGCTCCGGGTCGGCGATGGTGCGCCTGATGACGTCGCCGGAGTCCATGATGTCAAAAGCACTGTGGTAGGTGTCATGGCGGCGCAGGTGGGCGTTGATGGCCTCGGTCATCGCCGCGATATCGCACCAGCCGGCGATGTGCCAGGACGTGAGGATCAGTCGCGCCGATTCACGCCGAAGAGCGCGCGCGCGGTGCGCGGTGCGGAGATGGTTCGCCTGCTGGAAGGTGGGCGGCAGGGGGTCGATGGGCGCCGCCGCCGCGAGTTCCCGGCTCGACGGCGAGGCCGTCCACTCGGTGACGATCCCCTGTCCGGGGGTCCAGTTACCGCTGATGGAACCGATGGCGACCATGTGGGCGGCTCCTGGTGGCGGTATTGATGGGCAGCGCGGACATTAACACTGCCACAGGGGTCCCGGGCTAGCCGATTACCGTCGGCCGGCCGAATCGGGTCCGCACGCCCGGGGAGTACAGCGCGCGGAGTGGGCCGCCGCAGGGTGTGACACCGCTTGCGGGCAGCAGCTCGTCCTCGAGGTCGAGGATCTCAGCGCAGTGCAGCAGCCACGGGTCGTGTTCGTTGGGCACCCACCAGGTGCGGCCGGCCTTGCGGGTGTGCGCGCCCCAGCGGGCGGTGAGCCAGATCTCCAACGGGGTGGGTGTGATCACCGTGCCGATTGCGACGGACAGCCGGCTGCGCAGACCTCGCTGCGGCCAGCGGCGCCGGCTGCTGTAGGTGACGGTCGATCCGTTGCGGCTCAACCGCATTCGTGCCCAGGTGTAGTCAAAGCCCAGGCCCGCGCGGGTCAGCGGCACCACAGCCAGCCGACTGCTCTCCAGCGAACGGAACAGCACCCCGTGGCGGCCGGCGTCGTCGACGGAGTACAGCCGGATGTTCGTCTCCAGGAATGAACCGAAGTAGGGCACCGGCGGCAGGGCTCCCACCCGGATACCGCGCATCGCGAACGGCACCAACGCGACGTAGGTCATCCCGTCTTCGAAGACGTCCGGACGGGTCCCGGGCGGATAGAGGTGGGCGACGGTCTCCGGCCGCACCGGCCAGTGCACGAACGTCAGCTGCTCCCAGCGCTGATCGAAGATCACCGGGCGCCGCATCGGCGGCGGGGTCAGCGGATACCCGCCGAGCGGGTCCGCGCCGGTCACAACACCTTGTGCAGCGGGCCTTCGGCCTTCTTGTACATCGAGCGCAGAAGGGTGTCGCGGAACCAGGCGTTGTCGATCAGCTTCAGGCCCGCTCCGGCGAGCGCGGGACGTCCGGCGATCTTGTGGAACACCCGCCCGCGCCGGTACTCCCTACCCCACGCGTCCTGCATCCGCTGGGCGTAGTTGGTGAAGTCGTCGGGGCCGCCGTTCTCCAGCGCGGCCACCGCGCATTCGCCGGCGGCCAGACCGGATTCGAGCGCCTTGGAGATTCCCGCCCCGGAGGCCGGCTTGCCCGCGCCGAGCGAGTCACCGGTGAACAGCACGCCGGGACGCCACGGCGGCCAGGCGGTGAAGCCCATCGGCAGTCGCCAGGCGCGCACGCTCTTGTTCTTCTTGAGCTCCTCGATGGCCGGCAGTTCCCACTCGCGCGGCAGGGTGTGCAGGAACTCGCCGAGGAATGAGGTGGCGTTGATCGCGTGCCAGTTCTTGTAGCTGTTGATGTAGCCCAGGCCGATGTTCACCCGGCCGCCGCCCATCGGGAAAACCCATGCGTAGCCCGGCAATTGATCGCCCTGGAACTGCAGCTTGAGATAGATGTCGAGGCTGTCGGAGTCGGGTTTGCGGGAGTCCATCTCGGCGCGGATGGCGATCGCCGAGTAGCCGTTGTACTCCGAGTCGAGGTGCAGGGCGCGCTTGATGGGGGAGTAGGCGCCGTCGGCGGCGATGACGGCGTCGCCGTGGATCTTCTCGCCGTTCTTCAGAACGACGCCGGTGACGCGGCCGCGATCGTCGACGATGGGCTCGCTGACCTCCGCACCCTGTCGCACCTTCGCGCCGGCGGCCTGGGCATGCTCGAGCAGCAGGGTGTCGAGCACGGTGCGGCTGACGGTGCAGCCGTGGTCGGGCATGCCGGGCCGCTTGGGGAAGGACAGCTCCCAGCGCGACGGGCTGAACACGGTGACCCGGTTGACCTTGTGGAACTTCTCCACCTCGTGGCCCAGGCCCATCCGCTGCAGGTAGCTCACCGCGCGGGCGGTCAGGCCGTCACCGCAGGGCTTGTCGCGGGGGAACACAGCCTTGTCGAGGAGCACGACGTTGGCCCCGGCCTGGGCGGCAGCCCACGCGGCGGCTGACCCGGAGGGGCCGCCACCGGCGATGACCACGTCGCAGCGCTCACTCACGGTTCTCAAGGCTAGTCGCCGCAGGCCAGCGGGGCCGCTTCGGGCGGTCCGGCCACCACTGCGACACGCCGAAACACAACCCGTGGTGTTCACCCGGCTTGTCCGACACAAGGGGTAGTGTTTGGTCAGGCAGTCGTCTCGACTGGGATCGGCAGTGTTTTCCTTCGTGCGAAGTGGGGTTTGACGTGAGTGGTGGCATCAAGCTGATCGACCGCGCGTCGGCGATCAACTGGAACCGGGTCACAGACGAGAAGGACGCCGAGGTCTGGGAGCGGCTGACCGGGAATTTCTGGCTGCCCGAGAAGGTGCCGGTGTCCAACGACATCCCGTCGTGGAACACGCTGACCGATTCCGAGAAGCAGCTGACCATGCGTGCGTTCACCGGCCTGACGCTGCTGGACACGATCCAGGGCACCGTCGGCGCGGTGAGCCTGATCCCCGACGCCGTGACCCCGCACGAGCAGGCCGTGCTGACCAACATCGCGTTCATGGAGTCCGTCCACGCCAAGAGCTACAGCAACATCTTCTCCACGCTGTGCTCCAGCACCGAGATCGACGAGGCGTTCCGCTGGTCGGAGGAGAACCCCAACCTGCAGCGCAAGGCGCACATCGTGATGGAGTACTACCGCGGTGACGACCCGCTCAAGCGCAAGGTGGCCTCGACGCTGCTGGAGAGCTTCCTGTTCTACTCCGGCTTCTACCTGCCGATGTACTGGTCGAGCCGGGCCAAGCTGACCAACACCGCCGACATGATCCGGCTGATCATCCGCGACGAGGCGGTGCACGGCTACTACATCGGCTACAAGTTCCAGCGCGCGCTGGCCGAGGAGAGCGAAGCTCGCCGTGCCGAGCTCAAGGATTACACCTACGAGTTGCTCTTCGAGCTCTACGACAACGAGACCGAGTACACCCAGGATCTCTACGACCCGGTCGGTCTGACCGAGGACGTCAAGAAGTTCCTGCGCTACAACGCCAACAAGGCGCTGATGAACCTGGGCTACGAGGCGCTGTTCCCCCGCGACGAGACCGATGTGAACCCGGCGATCCTCTCGGCGCTCTCACCCAACGCCGACGAGAACCACGACTTCTTCTCCGGGTCGGGATCCTCGTACGTCATCGGCAAGGCCGTCGTCACCGAAGACGAGGACTGGGACTTCTAGTCGCGGCACCTCGGTGCAGCCGGCGCATCATCGGGCGCCGTCGACCAGTTCTCTCAGCACCCCGATGTTCGTCGAGATCTCGGCGTCGTCGGGCAGGTAGGCCTGCGCCTGCTCGTTGTGGTGAAGTGAGCGGCGGTAGTCGCCGAGCTGGTAGTAGCACAGCCCCAACTGTTTGTGCGGCAACCAGGTTCGGAACGCATGGTTGTCGATCGACCATGCGCTCGGGGTGCCCTGGCTGCTCAGAGCGAGCTCGTACCAGAACGCCGCCTGGCTGAATTGGTTCCTGGCGATGAACCTTTCGCCGACGCGACAGCTGAACTCCGGGCGGGGAATGTCGATCTCGAACGATCGCAGGGTGCACTCCCACTCCTTGTCGGGACTGCCGGACATGAAGTAGCAACTGGCCAGCTTGTGCAGTGCGAACAGCCGAACGTCGACGTCGCCCTCGCCGGTGGCGAGGAACTGCTCGTAGTAGGGGACGGCCTCGGCGAACCGCGTGTGCATTTCCAGTTCCCGCGCGTAGTTCAAGACGTCGACCGGGCGGACCGCGTCGCCCGAGGTGACGAGCTTCTCGACGATCCGCAGGTTGCGATCAGAGGGTCCGGAATCGCTCTCGGGCTTGCGATGGGTGACGACGATGTCGCTGTCGAAGAAGGTGAAGGTCTGGTCGGCGACGAGATCCTCGTGGACCGCACCCACCCAGGTGAAGCCTTTCTTGCGGCGCACCATCCGCAGTCGGCGGTTGCTGGCGATGACGTTCCCGGCGGCGTCGAAAGCGGTGTGGTAGAGCATCGACACCGCGTCGACCGAGGGATCCAGCGTGGTCTTGAGGTCCAGGAGTTTGACCCGCTCCGTCGGGAGCAGCACGTCGTCGGCGTCCAGCCACATGACGTAGTCGGTGGTCGCCTGGGCGAAGGAATGGTTGCGCGCGGCGGCGAAGTCATCGATCCACGGGAAGTCCACGACGTGGGCGCCGTTCCGGGTGGCGATGTCGCGGGTGGCGTCGGTCGAGCCGGTGTCGGTGATGACGATCTCGTCGAACACTCCCGCCACCGACTCCAGACAGCGGCCGAGGGTCTGCTCCTCGTTCTTGACGATCATGCACAGACTCAGGGTCGAGCCCACCGCGATACCTCCCGAGGGCGCTCCACGCGACGCGACGGCCTCGACTCTAACCTGCGCTGACTGGGAACGCTGGCAACGGGCGGAGAAACGGCTGGTGCAGGCGCATCGCACCGGCCACACTTCCCGGAGAACCTCAGGCGGGTCACCGACGTCCTCGCCGCCGCCGGCTATTCCCTCGAGGACCTCCGCGAGGACTAGCCACGCAGCGACTCAGTGTGGGGTCTGATTCGACCCTTCGTCGCCGCTAACGCAGCGACTCAGTGTCGGGGGTCTGATTCGACCCTTCGTCGCCGCTAACGCAGCGACTCAGTGTCGATCACGA
>JBAXCK010000134.1:0-7854 GCA_037141465.1 Mycobacteriaceae bacterium
CCTGCGGTCCTGCGGTGGGCCGGCCGGTCGTAGGCTACGCATCATCATGGGGAATCACCGTGGGTAACCCGTCGCCGCACGACGCCTCCGAGCGGGCGTCCGACGATGACCGCATCCAGGTGGCGCAGCTGCTCTCCGAGGCCGCCTCGCACGGCCGTCTGACTCTCGAGCAGTACGAGGCCCGGCTCGCCAAGGCCTACGCGGCGACCACCTTCGACGAACTCGAGCGGCTGGCCGACGACCTGCCCGAGGCGATGGAGTACCGCCGCGGCAAGACCCGGCCCGCGCCGTCGACGATGCTGCTGGCCATCCTCAGCGGCTTCGAGCGGCGGGGGCGCTGGAACGTGCCCGGCCGAATGACCACCTTCACCCTCTTCGGCGGCGGCGTGGTGGATCTGCGCTACGCCGACTTCACCGCACCGGAGGTGGAGATCCACGCCTACTCGATCTTCGGCGGCCAGACGATCGTGTTACCGCCGGAGGTCAACGTCGACGTGCAGGGCCGCGGTGTGATGGGCGGCTTCGATCAGACCGTCGACGGCCAGGGCGCGCCGGGCGCGCCGAAGGTGCGCATCACGGGCTTCTCGCTGCTCGGGGGCGTGGGCATCAAACGCCGCAAACGCCAAGCCGGCAACGACAGGTAGCAGCCAGACATTTCGGCCCCCTTCGATCGAAGGGGGCCGAAATCGTCTGTGTCGGTTGGTCAGCCGTTGGTGACACCGGAAAGGGCCGACCCGAGCTGCTTGGCCACCTTTTCCACGGCATCGCGGACCGGCCGCTTCGCCGTCGCCGAACCGCGGGCGGCAGACCGCGGCGCGGGGGCCGCGACCGGCGCCGGCTTGACCTCCGGCGTCACGCTCTGCGACGTCTCGGCCACGGTGTCCGGCTGGGCCGACGGCTCGGTACCCTCGGAGGCCGCGGGCACTGATTCCGCGGGCACTGACTCGGCCACCGGTGCGACCGCAGTCGCCGCCGGGCGAGGCGCGGAAGCCGACTCGGGGGCCGACACCGCTGCGGCGGCGCGCGCGCCCAGGCCGCGGGTGACGCTGGACACCGCAGTGCTCGCCGCGCTGACCGCGGGCGCCACCACCGTCTCCGCGGCGGCCTCAACGGCGCTTCGGCTGGCGGCGGCAGGCGCCGGCGCGGTGGATGCCGCACTGGCCGGTGCGGTCAGCGGAATGCCACCGGTGAGCAGGTTGCCCACGTAGGCCAACAGCCCCGGGATGCCCTGTTGCACGGTGGGATTGTCCGGCGGGTAACCGTAGAGGTAGGAGTTGATGCCGCCGGCGATGATCGGTCCGACGATCGGCACGGTGCTGACGGCCGTAGCCACCAGAGCCAGGGCGCTGGTGTACACGACCGACACGATGGTCGGGCCGCCGAAGGCCAGCGTGATCAATGCGGCCAGCACGGGGTTGTCCTGGGCGACGCCGGTCTGCACCAGGTACTGGATGCCGCCGCTGACCCCGTAGGCCGGAGCGGACTCGTAGAAGTAGTTGACCGCGGAGACACCCCACGGCGGGATGCCCGGGCCGCCCTGAACGTAGGCCGGGCCGAGACCGTTTCCGTTGATCAGGGCGTCCTCGATGAGGTAGGCCACCCCGGAGAGGCCGTTGACGTAGCAGTTGCCGCCGCAGGTGCTGGCCATCGGGTCGATCATGGCGGTATCCGACGGCGACCCCACGGCGCCGCCCCAGCCCTGTTCATAGGTGTTGAACAGGTCGTTGGGGGTGATTCGCAGCACGTCGGCGAAGCTCGCCAGCTGGTAGGCGGCCGACGACAACGCGGTCGAGGACGGGGTGAGGTTCGGCGCGAGGGCGGGGGTGGCCGCGACGATCGCGGCCGCGCTCAGTAGCGCCGCTCCGCTAGCCAGGTGCTTCTGGGTCGCCATGTGCTTTTCGATCCCTTCGGACATGCGGTTCGCTCGACGGCGAACCATTTAGCGTCATAGTACGGCCGAGTTTGCCGCGCGGCAAACCAAACCGGAAAATCCGCCTTTGGCGTCGTTTTCGGCTCGGCCGGCTCGACCTCGCAGGATGGCGCATAAGCTGGGCCTGTCGGTTTGCTGGCCCCGGCCGCCAGGCGAGATTAATGCTATTCTCACCTGGTTCTCAGGTTTGTGAAATCGTTTGAAAGTTTGCTGAGTGAGATCAGCGCCGACGGCGGGTGCGGAGGTAGTCGCCCACCACCGCGGCGCCGAGCCCGTCGAGGTCGGGCATCACCACCCGGCCCTCCACCCGACGGGCCATCTGATCGATGAACCGGGCCAGTCCGGGATCGTCACCGAGGCGGAAGATGGTCACCTGGGCGCCCAGACGTGCGACCTCGTCGAACCCGCGCACCGTGTTGGCGATCGTGCGGGGGTGCGGCGGGTAGTCGAAGAAGACGTGTGTTCCGCGGCCGTCGTAATCCTCGAGATGCGCGGTGGGCTCGCCGTCGGTGACCACAAGCACCACGGGTTGCGCGGCGGGGTGGCGGCGCAGGTGCCGGCTCGCCAGGGCGAGTGCGTGATGCAGGTTGGTGCCCTGTTCGTACACGCCTTCCAGCCCGGTGAGTTCAGCGGCGGTGACCGTTCGCGCGTAACGCCCGAACGCGATGATCTGCAGCGCGTCGGAGCGGAACCGGGTGCTCACCAGATGGTTGAGCGCCAGCGCGGTGCGTTTCATCGGCAACCAGCGGTTCTCCATGACCATCGAGAACGACGTGTCGACGAGCAGGGCGACCACGGCCTGGGTGCGGGTCTCGGTCTCGGACACCTCGACGTCGTCCACCGCGATGCGGATCGGGCCGTCGCCGTGGTCGATGCCCGCCCGGCGCAAGACGGCGTTGGTGACCGTGCGGGTGACGTTCCACGGCTCGGTGTCACCGAAGGCCCACGGACGGGTGGCGCCGGTCAACTCCCCGGCCGCACCCGCACGCCGTGTCTCCCGTTCACCGTGGCGACCTGAAAGCTGCTGTGCGACATCGCGAAGCGCGGCCCGCCCGAGTTGGCGCATCGCCTTGGGTGAAAGCCGCCATTTGCCATCCGAGCCGCGGTCCAGGAAACCCTGATTCATCAGTGCGCGTTCCAATTCGGCCAGAGTGCGCGCGTCGATCGCTGCCTGGTCGCCGAGTTGTCGGGCCAGGGCGTCGAGGTCGACGTCGTCCATGGTGGCGCCGGAGTAGCTCTGGGACAGCTGTTCGGCGAGCTGCTCGAGTTCGCCGATGTCGGCGAGCGCCTGGGCGCCCTGCCCCATGCCGAGCGGGTTCTCACCGGAGAACTCCGAGGATCCGTCCCAGTCCTCACCGGGTCGAGCCGCGCGCAGATGTGAGTCGAGCCGGCCCAACGCCTCCATCAGTTGCGGCGAACCGAACGCCTGCTGGGCCAGTGCGTCGAGTTCGGCGCGCTGCTCCGCGGACAGGCTGTTGCGAAACCGCTGTGCTGCGGCGGCGCGCTTGGCCAGCGAGTCCAGCAGCTCCTCGACATTGCGGGGGTTCTCCGGGAAGTGCTGGCCGTGCTTGGCCATGAAGTCAGAGAAGTCCTGTTCGGTGTCCTCGCCGCGGGAATGTTTGTCCAGCAGGTCGTTGAGGTCGTTGAGCATCTCGTTGACGGCCTGGCGGTCGGAGTCGGTGGCGTTCTCGAGAGCCTGCTTCATTCCGGCGAATCGCTGATCGAGCATCTCCCGGCCGAGCAGGTCTTTGATCTCCTCGTATTTCTGCCGGGCCTCGGGGCTGCGCCAGTCGTACTCGGCGAGTTCCTGTACCGCCTTGGCCGGCGACGGCGGCAGCGACTCGATCTGCATCTCGGCGAAGCGGGCGTCGTCGTCGAGGGCGCGGGCGAGTTCCTTGCGCTCGGCGAGCACGGCCTCGTCGAGCAGCTTCTTGATCTCCTGCAGGGTGCCGTCGAGGTTGTTGCGCTCCAAAAGCTCCCGGCGACGACGGTTCACCTCGGCGGCCAGCCGGTCGGCGCCTTTCATGTTCTGGGTGCCGCGACGCAGCAGTTCCGACAGCGCACGCCGGGGCGAGGAACCCTCCATCACGTCCTGGCCGATCTGCTCGAGCGCCTCGCGCAGATCCACCGGCGGGGCGAGCGGATCCGGCCCACCGGTGTAGCCGGAGTACCTCAGGTCGTGGCGCCTACTCATGTGCGGCCATGGCTATCCGTACACGGTTTCGCCGGCGTCGGTGTTCTTGTCGATCTTCTTCGCCAGGTACAGCGCCTCGAGCGCGAGCTCGAGCGCGGCGGCGCGCTGACCCTCCGACGTCGCTTCCAGGCGTTCGGCGATCGCGTCGATAACCGGCAGGTCGGGCAATGCCGCGAGGACGTCCTTGGCGGAGATCTGTTCGCCTGTGGTCACACTCGAGTTCTCCACCGCCGTCACCAACGACGCGACGTCGATTCCGCCGAGGGCCTTCTGTGCGGTGTCGGCGGTGGCGCGGCGCAGCAGGTGTTCGAGCACCGCCAGTTCGCGGCCCTCCTCACCCGACTCGAACTCGAGCTTGCCGCGCAGCACGTCGATGATGGTGCCCAGGTCAACCACGCGGGACACCGGCTGATCCTCGCCGAGCAGAGCGCCGCGGTGCCTCGCGGAGGCGGCGACGGTCTCGGCAGCCGCGATGGCGAACCGGGCGGACACGCCGGATCGCTGATCCACCGACTGCGACTCGCGCAGCAACCGCGTGAAGCGCGCGATGATCGCCAGCAGGTACGCCGGCACCTCGGCGGTGAGGTGCGCCTCCTGGCTGATGACGCCCACTTCAGCGTCGAGTTCGCGCGGGTAGTGGGTGCGGATCTCGGCCCCGAACCGGTCCTTGAGCGGGGTGATGATCCGTCCGCGGTTGGTGTAGTCCTCCGGATTGGCACTGGCCACGACGAGGACGTCCAGCGGTAGCCGCAGGGTGTACCCGCGCACCTGGATGTCGCGTTCCTCCATCACGTTGAGCATCGACACCTGGATGCGCTCAGCGAGGTCGGGCAACTCGTTGACCGCGACGATGCCGCGGTGCGCGCGCGGGATGAGCCCGTAGGCGATGGTCTCCGGATCGCCGAGTGTGCGGCCCTCCGCGACCTTGATCGGGTCGATGTCGCCGACAAGGTCGGCCACCGAGGTGTCCGGGGTGGCGAGTTTCTCGGTGTAGCGCTCGCTTCGGTGCCGCCACGCCACTGGCAGCGCGTCGCCGAGTTCGGCCGCCCGACGGATGGACTCCGGGGTGATCGGTGAGTACGGGTGCTCCCCCAGTTCGGAGCCCTCGATCACCGGCGTCCACTCGTCGAGGAGGTTGGACAGCGAGCGCAGCAGCCGCGTCTTGCCCTGGCCGCGCTCACCGAGCAGAACCACGTCATGTCCTGCGATCAACGCCCGCTCCAACTGCGGCAGCACCGTGTCGGAGAAACCGAAGATGCCGGGCCAGACGTCCTCGCCGCTCGTCAGTGCCGCGAGCAGGTTCTCCCTGATCTCCTCTTTGACGCTGCGCTCGCGGTGGCCGGAGGCGCGGAGTTCGCCGAGGTTGGTGGGGAGGTTCGAGGGTGGGGTCACGGCTCCCACGCTACTCAATGGGCGAAATGCCGCGACCCCGTGAGATAAAGCGTCACACCGGCGTCAGCGGCGGCGGCGGTGACCTCGTCGTCGCGCACCGATCCGCCGGGATGGACCACGGCCGTGACGCCGGCCGACGTGAGCACCTGCAGTCCGTCGGGGAACGGGAAGAAGGCGTCGGAGGCGGCCACCGCGCCGCGGACTCGGCCGCCACCGCGTTCCACCGCGAGCCTGGCGGCGTCCACCCGGTTCACCTGGCCCATGCCGACGCCCACGGTGGCGCCGTCGGCTGCGATCACGATCGCATTGGACTTCACGGCACGGCAGGTCCGCCAGGCGAACGCCAGATCGGCCAGGGTCGCCTCGTCTGCTGCCGCGCCGGCGGCCAGGGTCCAGTTCGCCGGGTCGTCGCCGGCGGCGTTGATCTCATCGCGCTCCTGCATCAGCAGGCCTCCGCTGATCTGACGGATCTCCACGCCACCCACCGTCGGTTCGGCGGCCAGCAGCACCCGGATGTTCTTCTTACGGGCCAGGATCTCGACGGCGCCGTCCTCGTATGCCGGCGCCACGATCACCTCGGTGAAGATGTCGGCCACCTGTTCGGCCATCTCGACGGTCACCTCGGTGTTGGCGGCGATCACTCCCCCGAACGCACTCAGTGGGTCGCACTGGTGGGCCTTGCGGTGCGCGTCGGCCACGGAGGTCTTAGAGAACGCGATTCCGCACGGGTTGGCATGCTTGATGATGGCCACACAGATCTGCTGGTGGTCGAAGGCGGCCCGCCAGGCTGCGTCGGCATCGGTGAAGTTGTTGTAGCTCATCTCTTTTCCGTGCAGCTGCTGGGCCTGAGCCAGGCCCGGCCAGCCCACGTCGTCGCTGTAGAGGGCTGCCTGCTGATGCGGGTTCTCGCCGTAGCGCAGCAGCGAGGTGCGCCGCCAGTTGCGACCCAGCCACGGCGGCAGTGAGGCGGGCGCGTCGCCACCCTCGGGGGCCAATGTCGACTCCGTCCAGCTCGCCACGGCGATGTCGTACTCGGCAGTGTGCCGGAAGGCCAGCGAGGCCAGCTTCTTGCGTTCCTCGAAGGTGAACCCCCCGGACCGGACGGCGGCAAGAACGCCGTCGTATCCGAGCGGCTCCACCACCACCGCCACACTGGCGTGGTTCTTGGCGGCCGCCCGCACCATCGACGGGCCGCCGATATCGATCTGCTCGACGCACTCGTCCACCTCCGCACCGGAGTCCACCGTCTCGCTGAACGGGTAGAGGTTGACGACCACTAGATCGAACGGCTCGATATTCAGTTTCTGCAACGACGCCATGTGCTCGGGATTACGGGTGTCAGCCAGCAGACCCGCGTGGATGTGCGGGTGCAACGTCTTGACGCGCCCGTCGAGGACTTCCGGAAACCCGGTGACGAACTCCACCGGCGTCACCGGAATACCTTTGTCGGCAATCGTTTTCGCGGTCGACCCGGTGGACACGATATCCACGCCGGCGTCATGCAGGCCCTGGGCGAGCGGAATGAGGCCGCTCTTGTCGTACACGCTGATCAGTGCGCGTCGGATCGGCTTGCGGCCAATCAGTGTCTGCGCTGTCATCCGAGCATCGCCTTTCTGCCGCTCCAGGTCACGCCGCGGGTCGCCAGCGCGGCCAATACGTCCACGAGAAGCCGCCGCTCGACGGTCTTGATCCGTTCGTGCAGCGTCGCTTCATCGTCGCCGTCTCTGACCTCCACGGCCTGCTGGGCCAGGATCGGTCCGGTGTCCACACCGGCGTCGACAAGATGGACCGTGCAGCCGGTCACCTTGACGCCGTAATGCAGCGCGTCGGCGACGGCATGTGCGCCGGGGAAGGACGGCAGCAGGGCGGGGTGGGTGTTGACGACACGGCCCGGATAAGTGGAAAGGAATTGCGGTCCAAGGATCTTCATGAAGCCCGCCGACACGATCAGATCGGGCGTATGGCGACCCGTGGCGGCGGTGATGGCGGCGTCCCAGGACTCCCGGTCGGGGTGCTCGGCCAACGGAACGGTGTAGGTGGGGATCCGCGCGTCGGCGGCGATCGCCGCTGCCGGGCAGTCGCGGTCCAGGCCGACGGCCACGACCCGGGCCGGATAGTCCCCGACGGCAGCGTCGATCAGCGACGTCAACAGCGACCCGGTGCCCGACGCCAAGACGACCAGCCGAGCGGGCGCGCTCGGCGGCACGCGGATCGGATCGGGCACGGCGCTGAGCCTATCGGTGGTTCGACTGATCGTCCGGCGGCGAGTCGGCGGCGTCAACGTCGGCGTCGACGATCATCAGGTCCTCGACATCCTCGACATCCTCAACGCCCTCGA
>JBAXCK010000135.1:0-7725 GCA_037141465.1 Mycobacteriaceae bacterium
TCCTCGACATCCTCGGCTTCGGGCGCAGGCGGCGCCGGGGGCGGTTCGGGGAGGGGCGGCTGTTCGGCCTCGACGCTGGACTCCTCGACGGCGGGCTCCTCAAGGATCGGCACGACCGGCGCCGAGGATCGGGGAAGCAGTCCACCGGCCAGCGTGACGGTCAGCGCGCCGATGACGAAGAACCAGAAGAAGGCACCGGGCGCGAACGTGGTCTGGTCGACGCCGACATGTCCGAAGTTACCGAGCAGTCCACCGCCGGCGAAGGCGAGCACGGCGAGGCTCACCGCGGCCAGCGCGGAGGCGACCGCCAGTTTGGCGAACGCCGGGCCCGGCGGCAGCGGCTTGAGTGCACACTGCTGCCCCAGCGCCACACCGGCGACGGCACCGAGGATCAGCAACGCCACCCACACCGGTCCCAATGGCGGCGTCGGCGCAGCGGCCAGGATCGGCAGTGCCGGGATGTCACCGCCGAAGACGGTGAACGCGCTGAATGTGGCGAATCCGATGTGGGCACTGGAGCCGACGGCCATCGCCGCCGCACCCAGCACGACGTTGGGCAGGTAAAGCAGCGACAGCAGCGTCAGACTGAGCTGCCCGAAGAACGAATCGGTGATGCCGAACAGTTGCTGCATGGTGCTCCAATGCACCACCAGGGATCCGGCCACCGCGGCGGTGCACAGCGCCAAAAGAGTGAGCACTGCGATCAGAGCGGGCCGGATGGTGTCGGTAAGCCAGCCCGGCACGGGAAAACGCTCGATGACGCGGTGGCCGAGTCGGGAACCGACGCCGATCAGAGCGCCCGCACCGTGGACCAGAAGGACCAACGTGAAGGCCTGCAACGCATTCGGCGTCTGCAAGTCGGTGATCACCGACGCGGCGTCGTGCACGATCGCCAGCGACAAGGCCGCGATCAGCAGCGGACCACCGATCGCTGAGGCGACGATCCAGCGCGCCACGAACCATGACGCCCCCGGCGGAGTGATGTGCGCACTGCTTCGGGCCGCGGCCCACACCATCGCCGCGGCGGGCACCAGCGGCAGCACACCGAGTTGCTGACCCGCGATGGTGACCGGGACCAGGTGCACCGCAAGCCACATGCTGGCGACCGCGCCGAGGGTTCCGGTGAGGTCACTGCTGGCGGCGACCAGTTGCACCAGCGTGATCGCGGCGAGAATCGCCAGTGCCACCAGCGACGGCCCGAACGCCAACCTCACGAGTTCGCGAGGCTGCGGTGCGCCCGGCGCCTGCTGGCCGGCATGCCGCTGCGCAGGGCTGCGCCGGTGGTCCATCGGTCTCACTGATCGCGCTGCCGGGTCAGCGCCGGCTCAGGAGTGGGTGGAGTCAGGCCCCGCGCCCGGCGCGGAAGTCCCGGTGGGTTCGGACGACGGGGTCCCGCCCGGCGGGAAGCTCGGGAAGCCGGTCGGCGGCGTCGGCGGACTGTTGCCGGCATCGTCGCTCCCGTAGCCGGCCGGCTGGCCCGGCTGGCCCGGGGGATAGCCGGCGAACGGCGGGTAGCCCGGCCGGCTGCCCGGGTAGTAGCCGCCCTGGGGAGGTCCGTATCCGGCGAACTGTCCGTACCGGGGGCGAGGGGCCGGGGCGCTGAGCACCCCGGTCTCGAACAACAGCGCCGTGACGGCGGCGGCGGCCTGCAACACGGTGAACAACAACACCAGCCACAGCGCCCAGCCGACGCTGAAGCCGTTCGGCCGGTTGACGATCTGTCCGATCACCAGCAGCACGCCGAGCACGGCCGCCACCGCGACGATCGCGGTGTGGTTGGCGGTCTTGGGCAGCAGCCCGACCGCCGCGAGCAGCGCGGCCACCAAAGCGGCCATCGTCCAGTAGCTCAGCCCGCTCGCCGTGAACTGCGCTCCGCCGAACGGTCCGATGTCGGCGTTGATGCGCAGCAGCGGACCGAAGCTGGCCAGGTAGGCCGCCAGACCGAGAGCTGTAACGGCGGCTCCGAGGTAGACCGGCAGTCGACTCGGCGCGGCGGGGGCACCGTAGGACGGCGGCGGATACCCGCCTGATTGCTGCGGCGCCGGGTAGCCCTGATTGCTGGGCGGGTAGGTCATGGCCTCTCCTTGCCTGACATGAAGTCGGTTCCCACGCTACTGCACCGCGGGAGCACCGCCGCTTGCCCGGTCGGCTAGAACACGTTCTAATTCACCACATGGATTACGGCCTGGTCCTCTTCACCAGTGATCGCGGGATCACGCCGGCGGCGGCGGCGAAACTCGCCGACGACCACGGGTTCACCACGTTCTACGTTCCCGAACACACCCACATCCCGGTCAAGCGGGAGGCCGCGCATCCGACGACGGGTGACGAGACCCTTCCCGACGATCGCTACATGCGCACGCTCGATCCGTGGGTGAGCCTCGGTACCGCCGCCGCAGTCACCTCACGGGTGCGGCTGTCCACCGCCGTGGCGCTGCCGGTCGAACACGACCCCATCAGTCTCGCCAAGACCATCGCCACCCTGGATCACCTCTCGGGCGGGCGCGTCGGCGTCGGCGTCGGATTCGGCTGGAACACCGACGAATTGGGTGATCACAACGTCCCCCCCGGGCGGCGACGCACCATGCTGCGCGAGTACATCGAGGCGATGCGGGCGCTGTGGACCGAGGAGGAGGCCTCCTACGAGGGAGAGTTCGTCAACTTCGGCCCGAGTTGGGCGTGGCCCAAACCGGTGCAGTCGCATGTGCCGGTGCTCGTCGGTGCGGCCGGCACCGAGAAGAACTTCAAGTGGATTGCCCGCAGCGCCGACGGCTGGATCACCACCCCGCGGGATGTCGACATCGACGCCCCGGTGCGACTGCTGCAGGACATCTGGGCTGACGCCGGCCGCGCCGGTGCGCCGCAGATCGTCGCACTCGACTTCAAACCGGTTCCTGAGAAGCTCGAGCACTGGGCAGCGCTGGGTGTGACCGAGGTGCTCTTCGGACTTCCGGACAAATCGGTCGCCGAGGTCGGTGGCTACGTCGAGAGGCTGGCCGGCAAGCTCGCCGCGATGGTGTGACCCCTCACCGCAGGACTGCGCGATTGTCTTTGCCGTTGTGCCGCACAGTGATCGGCGCGCCCAGCGGATCACTCTCACAGAGCATGGCGACGGTATCCGGATCGTCGACGAGTGCCAGGAACCGGCTGCCGTCGGCGTCCAGGCGGCCGATCACGATGCCGGTCCGGACCGGCCAGTCGAAGCGCACCGTGTAGGTCTCGATCGTGGCGGGGCCGTCGGCGGTGCGGGTGATCGCCACCGCAGGTCGTGATGAGACGTCGGCCTGCAGGCGCGCGCTGTCATCGTGGGCCCATCCGACCGGCACGGTGGAGTACACGCCCACCGAGTACTTGCTCATCACCCCGCCGTTGGCGGCGACCAGGCCGAATCTCCCTGGGCGGGAACGCATGGCGATGACGGTCTCGGCGATGCCGTGCAGGGAGTAGCTGTTGCCCGGCCCGCCGAAGTAGGGCAGTCCGCCGGTCAGAGTCAGACCCCTCGGGTCGTCGGTCGCGACACCGGTGCCGTCGCAGAAGTTGAACACCGGCACCGGAAAACAGCTGTAGAGATCGAATGTGGCGATGTCGTCGATACCCACGCGCGCGACCCGCAGTGCCTCGTTCACCGCGAGTAGCGATGCGGAGTTGAAACTCAGGTCGGCGCGGTCCAGCAGAGGCTGATCCGCGATATCGGCGTGACCGTGAAGGTAGACCCAGTTCTGCTGCGGCACCCCGAGGCGGCGTGCGGCCTCCACCGACATCAGCACCGCGGCCGCCCCCTGGTTGACCTGGTCGCGTGCGACGAGCAGTCGCGGGTAGGGATCACAGATCATGCGGTTGTCGTCATCGACGGTGAGGATCTCCTCGACGGTGCGCACGTACGGGGAAGCCGAGAACGGATTTCCTGCAGCGACTTTGGAGAACCGCACGAACAACTCGGCCATGGCGCGGCGGTAGTCGAGGACATTCAGACCGACACGGCCACGCCGCGCGTTCTCCAGCAATCCGTACTGGGCAGGAGCGCCGACCAACCCGTGCGCGACGGTGTAGTCGTCGAAAAGACCCTCGTAGCCGAACCCGCGGTCCTCGAGTTGTCCGTCGATGGTCTCGGAGTGATCGGGCTTGTCGTCGCGATTGGCGAAATAGCGCAGTGTCGAGCCGTTCTCCGAACCGAGAACCATGACGACGTCGGCGTCACCGGCCGCGATCGCCGCGGAGAACTCGGTGATGGCGTGCTGTGGGCCCTGCCCTCCGATGGGTTCCAGTACGGCCCGCCGCGGTGATGCGCCGACCCGCGCCGCCACCGAACGGGGGTAGTTGTTCGATCCGCCGAGCGGTGTGGGTGCCCGACCGGAGATCTCGAACTGCCTAAGTCCGAGCACGGTGTCGATGGCACCGGCCAGCATTGCGATGTCGGCCCCGGTATCGGCGAGAGCCGCTTTCGCTGCCGCAGTGGCGAGTTCGACCGAGGACATGCCGCGATAGGCGGGATCGTCGAGTCGTTCGGTGAACTGCCCGACACCGACGAGGACCGGTGTGCGCGGATCGACCGCCGTCACAGCGTGGTGAGGATTTCCCGCGCCAACGCCGCAGCGGCCGACGGCGTCTTGCCCACCTTCACCCCGGCCGCCTCGAGGGCCTCCTTCTTGGCGGCTGCGGTACCCGAGGAGCCGGAGACGATGGCGCCGGCGTGGCCCATGGTCTTGCCCTCCGGAGCGGTGAAGCCGGCGACGTAGCCGACGACCGGCTTGGTGACGTTGGCCTTGATGTAATCGGCCGCCCGCTCCTCTGCGTCGCCGCCGATCTCGCCGATCATCACGATGAGTTTGGTCTCCGGATCTTTCTCGAAGGCGGCGATGGCGTCGATGTGTGTAGTGCCGATGACCGGGTCGCCGCCGATGCCGATCGCGGTGGAGAAGCCGAGATCCCGGAGTTCGTACATCATCTGATAGGTCAGCGTGCCGGATTTGGAGACCAGACCGATCGGCCCCTTACCGGTGATCGTGGCCGGGGTGATGCCGGCCAGAGCCTCACCCGGGGTGATGATGCCCGGACAGTTCGGCCCGATGATGCGGGTCTTGTTGCCATGGGCGAGGTTGTAGGCCCACGCGTATGCGGTGTCCTGGACCGGAATGCCCTCGGTGATCACGACCAGAAGGGGGATCTCGGCGTCGATCGCCTCGATGATGGCGTCCTTGGCGAACTGCGGCGGAACGAAGGCGATCGACACGTCAGCGCCGGTCTTCGTCATGGCCTCGACGACCGAACCGAACACCGGCAACTCGATGTCTCTGCCGCCCTTGTCTTTATGCGTGACCGTCGTTCCGGCTTTGCGGGCGTTGACGCCGCCGACGATGTTCGTGCCGGCCTTGAGCATCAGTGCGGTGTGCTTGGTGCCCTCACCGCCGGTGATGCCTTGCACGATGACCTTGGAATCGGAGTTCAGGAAGATCGACATGGATCAGGCGTCCTTTCCGGCGGCGAGTGCGGCGGCTTTGTCGGCACCGGAGTCCATGGTCTCGGCCAGCGTCACGAGCGGGTGATCGGCTTCGGCGAGGATGCGCCGGCCCTCCTCGACGTTGTTACCGTCAAGGCGCACCACGAGCGGCTTATTGGCGTCCTTACCGAGCATCTGCAGCGCCTTGACGATGCCGTTGGCGACCGCGTCGCAGGAGGTGATGCCGCCGAAGACGTTGACGAACACGCTCTTGACCTGTCGGTCGCCGAGGATCACGTCCAGGCCGGCGGCCATCACCTCGGCTGAGGCGCCGCCGCCGATGTCGAGAAAGTTGGCCGGCTTGACGCCGCCGTGGTTCTCACCGGCGTAGGCGACCACGTCCAGCGTCGACATCACCAGCCCGGCGCCGTTGCCGATCACCCCGACCTCGCCGTCGAGCTTGACGTAGTTCAGATCGTGCTGCTTGGCCTTGAGCTCGAGGGGGTCGGTGGACTCGGCATCGGCGAACTGGGCGTGATCGGGGTGGCGGAAGTCGGCGTTGCCGTCGAGGGTGACCTTGCCGTCCAGGGCGAGGATCTGATCATCGGGCGTGCGCACCAGCGGGTTGACCTCCACCAGGGTGGCGTCCTCGGACACGAAGACCTCCCACAGCTTGGCGATCGTCACCGCCGCGGCGTCGAGCACCTCGGCGGGCAGATGGCCCTTCTCCGCGATCTGGCGGGCGAAGGCCACGTCGACCCCCTTGACGGGGTCCACGGCCACCCTGGCGAGCCGATCGGGCTT
This sequence comes from Mycobacteriaceae bacterium, assembly GCA_037141465.1. Lineage (GTDB taxonomy): Bacteria > Actinomycetota > Actinomycetes > Mycobacteriales > Mycobacteriaceae > Mycobacterium. The sequence goes on from JBAXCK010000135.1 coordinate 6,242, forward strand.
GGTCGCGGCCACCTCCTCGATCTCCATGCCGCCCTCCACCGAGCACATCGCCAGATAGGTCCGGTTGGCGCGGTCGAGCAGGAATGACAGGTAGTACTCCTCGGCGATGTCGCTCGCCTCGGAGACCAGCAGTTTCTTGACGATGTGGCCCTTGATGTCCAGGCCCAGGATGTTCGTGGCGTAGGTGTAGGCCTCCTCGGGGGTGGCGGCGTACTTCACGCCGCCGGCCTTGCCGCGGCCGCCGGTCTTGACCTGGGCTTTCACCATGACGGGCCGGCCGATCTCCTCGGCGATCGCCCTGGCGTCCTCCGCCGAGGTGGTCACCCGGCCCGGTGTCGTGGGTACCTGGTGCTTGCTGAAGAGTTCTTTCGCCTGATACTCGAAAAGATCCATCCTGGGCTCTCTGCTCGGCGGTTTGAGGATTGCGCTCCCGGGGAACTGTATCTGCAGGCGGCGGACCTCCCGGCACACCCCCGGGAAGCCGCCGACTTCGAAAAACGGCCCCGCGCCGGTGGGCGTGATACAAGTCACAATCCCCGGCGCTTTCGGCCGTTGGGTTGCCACCAAGGTCTCGATTTGGTTACCGTGCACCGGTCTAGATAACGCTTTGGTCACGACGTAAGGGACTTGGTTTTGTCGCAGCAGAGGTCAGCCCGCACCCCCGTGGACGGCGCTTCGGTCGACGACATGATGTCCGACATCCCCGATCTGACTCCGGTGATCGAGGACGTCCGCCCGCTCAAGCGCAATCCGGATCGTCCCCGGTTCTCCAGCACCGAGGACACCGACGTCCTCCCGCGCACGCCGATGCACCGCCGCCAGCCGGCCAGTGCCGCCCGGGGGCGGATGCTGATCGCGGCGATGGCTGCCGGCGCTGCCGCTGCCGCCGCGTACACCGTCGTCAATCCGCGGCCTGAGATCGCCCAGACCCGCACCGTCCTGGCCGCGGACAGGGCTCCGATGGAGAGTGCAGCGCTGCCGGGCACCCGCGGCGTCGAACTGATCGCGGTCAAGCCGGTGGCCGATGCGGCGGTGCATGCCGAGGAGCTGGCCAAGGCGGTGGCCTTCGCCAACGAGCGCGCGCAGCGCGAGGCGCTGCTGCAGCGCCCGATGTTCATCCTGCCGACGCGCGGTCTGTTCACCTCCGGCTTCGGCTACCGCTGGGGAGCACTGCACGACGGCGTCGACCTCGCCGGCCCGATCGGCACCCCGATCTACGCGGCCGCCGACGGCATCGTCAAGGAAGCCGGACCCACCAACTCCGGGTACGGCGCCTGGGTTCTTCTCCAGCACGCCGACGGCACCGTCACCCGCTACGGGCACATCAACAGCTGGACCGTGCAGGTGGGCCAGCGGGTGTTCGCCGGTGACCAGATCGCCACGATCGGCAACCGAGGCAACTCCACCGGACCGCACCTGCACTTCTCTGTTCTGCTCGGCGGCGGCAACCCCACCGATCCGGTGGCATGGCTGGCCGCCCGCGG
>JBAXCK010000136.1:0-7718 GCA_037141465.1 Mycobacteriaceae bacterium
GGCGACGGTCATGCTGACCGTCGACGGTGCCGAATGGCGACGGTCATGCTGACCGTCGACTACGACCGGATGCGCATCGGGCCCGGCACCAGGGTGATCGACGTCGGCTGCGGAGCCGGCCGACACTCCTACGAGGCCTACCGGCGCGGCGCCGACGTGATCGCCTTCGATCGCAACGCCGAGGAACTCGCCGAGGTCGACACCATGCTCGCCGCGATGGGCGAAGCCGGGGAGGCACCCCGCTGCGCCAAGGCCCAGGTCGTGGTCGGGGACGCCCTCATGCTGCCCTACCCCGACGAAAGCTTCGACGCGGTGATCGCCTCGGAGATCCTCGAACACGTTCCCGACGACGATACCGCCATCGCCGAGCTGACCCGGGTGCTGCGGCCCGGCGGCGTGCTGGCGGTGACGGTTCCGCGCTGGCTGCCCGAGCGCATCTGCTGGTTGCTTTCCGATGAGTACCACGCCAACGAGGGCGGTCACATCCGCATCTACCGCGCCGATGACCTGCGCGCCAAGCTGCAAAGCGGCGGACTGCGTTTTCTGTACTCCCATCACGCCCACGGCCTGCATTCACCGTTCTGGTGGCTGAAATGCGCTGTGGGGGTGGATGAACCGGACCATCCCGTGGTGAAGGCCTACCACCGCTTTCTGGTGTGGGACATGATGAGCAGGCCGCTGCTGACCCGCGCCGTCGAGGCCGCACTCAATCCCGTTGTGGGCAAGAGCGTGGTGCTGTACTTCGAGAAGCCGGTCGTATGAGGGCCGACGCCCCGCCTGCGGTGGCGGGAATCCTCTCACCCGATCAGTGCCGCCAGACGGCCGAGTCGATCGCCGCCGAGCAGTACCCGTCCGGTGAGATCCCCTGGTCGCGCTACGGCCACAGCGACCCGTGGGACCACATCGAATGCGCCATGGCGCTGACGGCCGCCGGCCTGCTCGACGAGGCGCGAGCCGCATTCGAGTGGTCGCGCCGCGAGCAGCGCGCCGACGGTTCCTGGGCGATCAGGTACCGCCGCGGCGTCATCGAGGACGCGGGCAGCGACAGTAACTTCTGCGCCTACATCGCCACCGGCGTGTGGCACCACATACTCGCCACCGGCGATGAGCGCTTCGCCCGAAGGATGTGGCCGACGGTGCATGCCGCGGTCGATTTCGTGCTGGGCATGCAGGCCGGGACCGGTGAGATCTACTGGGCACAGGGACCCGGTGGCGCGTTCGCCGAGGCGCTTCTGACCGGAAGCGCCAGCGTTCACCACAGCATCCGCTGCGCCTTGGCGCTGGCCGAGTTCCTCGACGTCGCACAACCCGAATGGGAGGTGGCCGCGGGCCGGCTGGGTCACGCGATCGCCGCACATCCGGACTCCTTCACCACCAAGCCGCAGCACTCGATGGACTGGTACTACCCCGTGCTCTGCGGTGCGGTACGCGGCCACGACGCCGCTCGCCGGATCGCCGAACGCTGGGACGAGTTCGTCGTCGAGGGGCTGGGCGTCCGCTGTGTCAGCGACCGGCCGTGGGTGACCGGCGCCGAGACGTGCGAATTCGTGATGGCGCTGGATGCGGTCGGTGATCGCGACCGTGCACACGCCCAGTTCGCCGCGATGCAGCACCTTCGGGAGGATGACGGCTCGTACTGGACCGGCCTGGTCTACGCCGACGGGAAGCGCTGGCCCGTCGAGCGCACCACCTGGACCGCCGCGGCGATGATTCTGGCCGCCGATGCGCTCTCGGACACCACACCGGCCGCGGGGGTCTTCCGTGGCGACGCACTGCCATCCGGGCTGCAGGGCGCCTACGACTGCGAGTGCGTCGCGAGCTGATCGCCGGGAACGCCCGCCACGCGTTCGAGCACCCGCAGTGATCCGGTGGCGCCGGTTTCGGTGAAGTGACCGGAATCGATCGCGCGGCAGTAGATGTGGTACGGCGGGCGGCCGCCGTCGCGGGGATCGGGGAACACGTCGTGGATCACCAGCGCCCCACCGACCTGCACCCATTTCGCCCAGCCGTCGAAGTCCGCCTGCGCGGCGGCTTCGCTGTGACCGCCGTCGATGAAGAGCAACTGCAGCGGGGTGCGCCAGCCACTCGCCACCACCGGGGCTTTACCGACCACCGCGATCAGGGCGTCGTCGAGGCCGGCGGCGTTCATCGTGTGCCGGAAGGCCGGCAGCGTGTCGAAGAGTCCGCTAACCGGATCGATCAGCGTCGGATCGTGGAACTCCCATCCGGATTGATGCTCCTCGGAACCGTGGTGGTGGTCGACGGTGTAGAGCACGCTGCCGGTCCGCGCCGCCGCAGCGCCGAGGTACACGGTGGATTTACCGCAGTAGGTGCCGATCTCGACGCCGATACCGCCGCGCAGATAGCGCGATGCCGCATCGAAAAGCGCGCGCCCCTCGTCAGTGGGCATGAATCCGGTGACACGCTCGGCGAGATCGAAGAGCCGTTCGGTGTCGGTGTGCGCCATTCGCCGACGGTAACTCAGGCCGGTAGATTGGCAATGCCCGACCTTTCGGCTACCAGCAGGAGATGCGATGACGACCGGTGGATTCGATCCCAACATCCCGGGGGCACCGGGACAGCCCGGCGGATACCCGCCTCCTCCGAACCCGTATCCGATGCCCGGCGCCCCGATGCCGGGCGGCTACCCGGGTCAGCCGCCGGTTGCGTACGGCGGGCGGCCCGGCGGACTGGGTGCCCGCTGGCTGGCCCGGGTGATCGACGGCGTCGCGATCTTCGCGCTGTCGTGGATCATCGCGCTGTTCTTCGATTCCGGCAGTCGCATCCTGGTCACCGGACTGTTCACCGGCGTGCTCACCTTCGCCTACTTCGTCGTCATGGAGAGCATCGAGGGACGCACGGTGGGCAAGATGCTGCTCGGTCTGCGCGTGCACGGACCCGGCGGTGCGCCCAAGCCGACCACGAAGCAGTCCGCGATCCGCAACGCGTGGACGCTGCTGCCGATCGTTCCGTTCATCGGCGGATTCCTCGGGTTCATCGCGATCGCGGTCATCGGGCTCACCATCAACAACAGTCCCACCAAGCAGGGCAAGCACGACGAACTCGCGGGCGGGACCCAGGTCGTCAAGAGCTAGGCCGGCTGGTTGCGGTTCCACTCCAGCCAGCCGACACCACGCCTGCCGTCGGCGGTGCGCACGGTGGCCCACGCGCGCGGAAAGAAGCTGATGCGACCGTCGGGGGCCTTCAATCGCACCGGTGCGTGGCCACGCACGTCGATCTCCGCGGTTATCCCGCCCGGTGACATGGTCAGCGTCGTGTGCAACGGCAACCCGCTGTCGGCCAGCGTCGCCTCGGCGTTCACCGAGGTCGTCTCGATGAGGGGCTCACCCGGCGGCTGGATGTAGCCGACACTCACCGGCGGCATATCGGGGATGCGCAGATCGACGCCGTGAAGATGCGTCCCGTCTTCGAGGTGCAGCGCACTCCAGACCCAGTCCATGCTCCACCAGTCCCGCACGCCGTGGGAGTGATCGCGCTGTCCGGGCACCGCGTCGAAGGTGTAGGTAGTGCCGTCGATGACGATTGTTCCGCTGACGGTGCAGGGGATCTCGTAGCGCGTGGTGATCCGGTAGGCGTACGGGGTGCCGCAGGTGTTCCAGGTCAGATCCATCGCCAGTTGGGCGGGCACACCGGGTTGTTCGTGCAGCAGTCCGGCCGGATCGGCGAACGCGCGTGCGTCACCGCGGACCTCCACCCGATAGGTATGCAGCGGATCCGGTGCGCTGTGGCGCATCTCGATGCCTTCGCCGCGCACGTCGTTGGGATCCGCCGTAACGGGTGCGTGGAAGTCCAGCAGTGCGACGGTGGGGATCGCGGGTCCGCATACCAGGGCGTTGATCCATGCGACCTTCTGATTGGGCAGCAGCCCGAGCCGGATCCAGCCGCCGATCCCCTGCTGCTCGTCGACGAAGTCCCAGTACCAGCTTTCGTTCCAGAGCGGGTCCTCGCCGGGTGTGTGCGCGGCCTCATCGGCCGGGTCGACCGCCGGCGGCGGGTCCGCGGCGGCAGCGGGCAACGCATCGAGGGCGCCGGTGTCCAGTACATGGCTGGTGTGCCGTTCCAGCATGGTCATGAACATCTGGTCGCCGCGTTCGGTCTGCACCACCAGCATCGAGGACACGATCGACATCATCACGCCGAAGAAACTCTGCCGACGCACACCGTCGCGGACCTGCTCCAGTGTGACCGGCGGGTTCGGGCCGAGCCCCTCGTAGTAGGCCCGCAGCAGGTCGTCGTAGTGCGTGCGGCGGTCCTCGGTCTTCAGCGCGCACCCGAGGAAGTAGGCGACGTCGGTCAGCGCCGGCCCCCAGTTGACGGTCTGCCAGTCCACCACGGTCAGATCGCGCAGCGAACCGGGCCGGCCGAAGAGCATGTTGTCCAGGCGGTAGTCACCGTGCACCAGTCCCATAACCCGATCGGGTGCACCCTCGGCGGCGACGTAGGCGTCGAAGCCGTCGACCAGTCGCTGACAGACCAGCCGCTGCTCGGGCCGGATTCCTTCGCCGTAGCGGTCGGTGAAACCGGCAAACAGCGCGGTGATCAGGGCCTGGTTGATCGGCGTCTCCCGTTGCAGCCATTCCGCTTCCGCCGGCGGCGCCCCGCCCATCACGGGCGCGTGCAGCCGGCCGAGTTGGCGCAGCGCCAGGGCGGCCTCCTCGGGCGTGGCCCCGCGGATCTCGTCACCGGCGACCGCCGGTGCGGCGTCGTCGATCAGCAGGGTGAACATGCCGGTGCCGGCGTCGTAGGAGGCGTGGTAGCACGTCGCGATCGGGGCGTCCTCGATCCCGGCGAGCAGCGGCGCGACGTCGGCGTAGAACCGGACCTCGCGCTCATAGAGCCCGAGCGTCTGTCCGGACTGGCGGCTGGTCGGATCACTGGCGGCGACTTTTAGCACCACCGACGCCGGGCCGTGGCCCTCGGAGTAGTCCAGTGCCACCCGGTAGCACTCGCTGACCTGCCCGGTGCCGATGCGCTCGGCGCGCAACGCCCCGACGGTCCCGGCGCCGAGCACCTCGGTCAGCCACCCGGCGGTCAGATCCTCGGGGCGTTGCACGGGGACGTCGGTCACGCACACCAACGTATCGGGCGACTAGCTTTCGGCGAGGCTGAAACCCACCCACGCCTCGCGCCGGTGCGGGTGCGGGTCGTACTCGACGTGGGTGTGCCGGTCGAACACCAGCACCGGGCGGTGATCGCGGTTGTAGGCCGGCCAGTCCTCCCCCGGCACGCCCGTCCGGCTGAACTCCTGCCACCGGGTCTGCACCTGGTGGCTGACCTTGACCGCGACGCGCTGATCGACCCCGGCGGTGATCACCGCGCCGACCCGCGAGCGGTAGATGCCGAACACCGCGAGCAGTTCGGTCGCGTGGGTGGCGCCGAATCCCGTCCAGTGCAGCGTGCGGGGGGCGTAGTCGTAGCGGTAGACGTAGGTGGGTGCGAGCCTGGCGTGAGCGTCGGCGATCTGCCACACCGCCGTCGAGAAGATCATGTCGCCGCCGAATTCCACGCAGGCCTTCGGGTGCGGGTAGTGCGGATAGGCGGCCAGGACACGCTCGCGCACTTCGGGCGGGGTGTGGGCCAGCATCCTCTCGATCGCGTGCTCGCTGGTCGGCAGCAGTTTGAGGAAGCGGGTGAACAGCCGCCCCTCCTCGGCGTTGGTGCCCACGATCAGTGGCACCTTGTGCGCGGTCCCCTGCCGCATCGCCTCGAAGGGGTCCAGCGGCAGATAGTCCCGGCCGGAGGTCGGACCCACCGCGGCGGCGCCCAGCATGCTGTTGACGCTGTTGCGCATCACCGAGTCCATCGCCGCCACCAACTCCACCGGCTTGGCTTTCATCAGGGCTCCGGCCGGGTCGCGCCGGTCCAGATGCATGGTGTCGATGAAACGCTCCACCACCTCGGCGGCCACCTCGGGCGTGCTCACCATTCCCGAGGCCGGACTCTGCGAGATCGCCTGATGGAAAAGGCCTTTCGCCGCCGGGACCGCCATCAGGGTCGCGACGGCATGCGCCCCGGCGCTCTCACCGAAGATCGTCACGTTGGCCGGGTCGCCGCCGAACGCCGCGATGTTCTCGCGCACCCAACCCAGTGCGGCCACCAGATCGCGCAGGAACAGGTTGTCCTCGATGGGGTGTTCAGGTGTCGACAGCGAGGAGAAGTCCACACACCCCAGTGCACCGAGCCGATAGTTCACCGACACGTACACGCAGCCGCGGCGCGCCAGCGCGGCGCCGTCGTAGAGCGGTGTCGCCGAGCTGCCCAGGATGTAGCCGCCGCCGTGGATGAAGAACATCACCGGCAGCGGTTCTCCGTCCGGCGCCGGTCCGTGCCAGCGGGGGGTGACGACGTTGAGGGTCAGGCAGTCCTCGCTGACCGATTGATAGCGCGCCGGCGAGAGCATCGTGTACCGGCGCTGCTGCGGTGCGCAGTGGGCGTAGGTGTGCGCTGAGCGCACCCCGACCCACGGCGCCACCGGTTGTGGAGACCGGAACCGAAGCGGCCCCACCGGCGCGGCGGCGTAGGGGATGGAACGCCAGCGGTTGACGCCGTCACGGGTGAAACCCTCGACCACGCCGGCCCTCGTCTCGACCCGGACGGTGTGTTGGTGCATTCCCCGACGGTAGCGCGGTTAGCCTGACCAGATGCGGACCGCCGTGCTGATCGCCGCCCCGATGCTGGTGGCGGGCCTGCTGGCGGCGGGGTGCTCGCAGTCCGGGGATGACGCGGCCGGGCCCGCGGTGCTCACCCCGATCACCCCGTCTCATCCGGTGCAGCGCACTCCCCGATCCTCGACCGAAGCCACAGCGACCGTCGCGGCGAAGGCACCGGAGTCCAGCGCGTCCGCCTCCGACGCCATCGCCTGGGTGCAGGCCGCGCAGCCGGCGGACTCCGCTGACTTCCGCGTCGCCCTGCGCGGCGGCGTCAGCACCTCCATCGGTGAGGACGTCGCGTTCACCACGCCGTTCGGCACACAGTGCATGACCGACGTCAAACGGTCCGCCACCGATCTGGCTTGCCTGGTGGCGCTGGCCGACCCGCCCAAGGCGCCACCGGATGTCTACGGCGTCTGGAAGGGCGGCTGGGTGGACTTCGACGGTTCGGTGGTGCGCATCGGTTCCGCCCACGGCGATCCGGGGCGCTTCGCGGTGGGCCGGGGCGTACCGCTGCCGACCGACCGCTCGCTGTCCTTCGGCGACTACCGCTGCCGCAACGATGCGACGACCCTGGTGTGCGTGAACTATGCGCGCCAGACCGCGGTGCGCTACGCCGACGACGCCGTGACCCCCTTCGGATGCACCCGCCAGACACCGCCCGATGCCGGGGTGGGTATTCAGTACCGCTGCTAGATCAGCGCCACCCGTCGGCCGCCTTCGCCGCGGCCAGCAGCGCATCGCAGAGCTCACGCAGTTCGGCGGCGGCCGCTCCCTCGGCGACCGCGGTGACGACGTCCTCGGCGGCGCAGCGCACCTGATATACCCGGTCGGACAGTTCGGCCGCCTCATCGGCGGTGAGCACCACGGCATCGTCGGGTACCGCCGAGCCCTTGACCAGCGCGCGCTGCTCGTAGGCGCGTTGCCGGCAGGACTGGCGGCAGTACTGCCGACGGCGCCCCAGACCGGCGTCGCCCACCTCCCGGCCGCACCAGCGGCACGGCTGCGGGCGGGTGCGGCGCGTCACCCATCCAGGGTAAACGGGGC
>JBAXCK010000137.1:0-7615 GCA_037141465.1 Mycobacteriaceae bacterium
GTTCAACGTGCTGTGGTTCAGCTCCTGCGGATGTCCCGCATGAGCCTGGCGCCCTCGACGCCGAACACACCGCGGTCATCACCCGACAGCGCCCAGGTGTGCTGCTGGTCGGCGCGGGCGCATACCGCCGCGTAGTGGGCGTCACGCTCGGCGCGGCGGCGTTTGACCGCCCGCACCGCCTCCCGGGTCAGGTAGTAGGCCGCCACCAGCGCCAGGGCACCCAGAATCCACCAGATGAAATGGATGATCAGCGCGATCAGGACCAGGATCCCGAAGCCCGCCCCCGAGGTGTCGCCGCTCTTTCCACGCTTCTTCGCCATGCCCCCCGGCTCCCCTTTCCCACGTCTTTCCCGCGTCGGTGACGACACGCTAAAAGCGTGGTCTGACAAGTCCCGGTTCTGTCAGACCCTCGGCGTATAACGGCAGTAGAAAGTCAGCCGACGCGGTCCGATCCGAAGGGGGAACTACATGTCGATTTCCGGTCCTGACAACGCTCTGAACGCACTGCGGGTGGTCCTCCTCGGAGACAGCGAGACCGTCAACGGCCTCGAGCATCTGAGCTCACTCGCCGCGCAGAACGGGACCGAGATCGTCGACATGTTCGCCTTCGAGACCGGGGCGGCGGCCTGCAACGACAGCCTGGCCGAGGTGGACGCCGTCGTCGACGCCCTGGCCCGCGCCATCACCGCCCGCACCCCGGTGTGGATGCCCTATCCCCGTGAGGACCTCTGGCGCGAGCAGCACTTCCGCCGGCTGGCGATGGTGCTGCAGCGCCATGGCCTCAACCTGCTCTACGGCACCGACTTCGCGCCGTGCACCACCGAGGGCGGCACCACCGAGATCGACTTCGCGCTGCGGGCCGAGGTGCGTGCGGTTGACGAGTTGGATCGCGCCGCGCTGGCGGTCGCCGGCATCGAGACCCTCAGCGAGGAGATCGAGTTCGCGCTGGTGGCCAGCCACGACGTCAACATGTTGCCGCCGGCACTGCCGCCCAAGGACGCGCCGTGGGCGCAGCGCCGCCAGCCGCTGGCCCGCTTCGCCGCGTGGCTGGTGCGCGGCAGCGGCCTGACCCAGACCGCGACGGTGCAGATCCTCAACGCCACCGGCCATCGCACCCAGATGGGCAAGGAGTGGAACTACGGTTCCGTCGCCGCGCTGCTGAAGAGCCCGTACTTCCGCGACGCCGGCTAGGGGCGGATTCCGCACCCCCGCGGGTGATCGCGGCGATAGCATTCCGCCGTGGTTCGAACGCATCACCTGGCGGCGGGTGCGGCGATCGGTGCGGCGGCGGCGCTCGGCGTGCTGGGCCTCGCCCCCGCTCAGGCCGACGACATCTCCACCTATCCCGGCACCAAGTGCGCCGCCGATCAGTTCTACGACGCCACGACGGACAGCTGCGCGACGGACGCCGTCACCAACGACCCGAACGCCGCGATCCAGCCGGAGGGTCCCGGCGAGAGCGATCCGGGCATCGAGTGCAAAGAGACCGAGTACTACAGCGTCGGAGGTCAGGCCTGCACGCCCGACGTCGTCACCAACGACCCGCAGGATGTGCCGGCACCCGAGGGTGAGGACCCCACGCAGTACTCGGTGCCGACGGCGGGTCCGGTCGACGGCTGCGCCGGCGACAAGCTTGACTTCGGGGCCTGCACGTAGACTCGCGCCCTGTGACATCCGCGAAGGTCCTGATCGCCGGCGGCGCAGCCGCTGCGCTCGTGGGCGGCGGACTGATCGTCACGGCCGCGCCGGCATCGGCGTGCCCGTATGGAACAGTGCCCACGCACTTCGACGGGGTGTGTGTCAGCGGGCAGGGCGGAGGCTCGGCTCCCGTCGGTCAGCTCGGCGGGGCGCCGGTGGCCTCGGGGGGCGGCGCGGTGTTCGGCGGCGGGCCCAATGAATTGCCGACGGTCAACGGCATTCCGTGCACGCCGGAGAAGATCGGCACCTGCATCGGCCTGGCGCAGAGCCAGGGTTAAGCCAGGTTCAGGCGCCTCCGCCGAACTGCTGCTTGTACGTCTCGATCTCGTGCGGCTCGTCCATGTCGCTGGCGATCGCCGCGCGGTCGTGCTTGATCGTCTTGCGGATCATGACCGTGACGATGCCGATGAAGACCAGCGCCGACAGGATGATCAGGATGGGCACCATGTTCATGGGTGCAATCATGCCTGCCCGGCGGCGCCTTGTCAGGGAGTCTGGATAGCCTCGTGGCGATCGAGTGCCAGAGGGGGGAACCACGGTGCTGACCACCGTCACCAAGGGCCAGCGGAACAGCTTCATCGCCGGTGTGGTCCTGTTCGTCATCGGCCTGGGCGCCGGGGCGTGGCTGCCCGCGCTCGCCGGAATCGGCCTGATCCTGGGCTCGGTCTTGGCGCACTACGCGGCCAACCGCCCGCCCGCCCCGGCCCTTGATCACCCCGCCCTCGATCAGCCGTGGCCGTGGCCGGCCGACTTCCGCCGGGCCGCCGAGGGCATGGCACGCCCGCTGGACCCCACGCCCAAACGGCTGCTGCCGCCGGATGAGAAGACCAAGCTGGTCGCCGCGGTCGCCACCACACCCGAGGCGCTCTCGGCACTGATGGCCGACAAGCCGGCCGCGTGGCCGTGGGCGGTGTTCACCTCGGTGCTGGTGCAGCGGCGCAACGCCGTCGCCGGCCGGCTGCGGATGGTCGCCTCCGGCTATCAGCCGCGCGCCGGTGAGCACCCACTCGACGGGCGCGCCTACTGCCATGTGGCGCAGCAGGCCATGAGCACCGTCAGCGATCTCGTCGACCAGCTCAACGGGTTCATGCTCAGCCCCGCGTTCAAGGGTGCGTTCGGTGAGGATCAGGACAGTGCCGACGCCGCCGCGATCCACGCGATCGCCAACCGGCTGATGGATTACCACGAGGGTTTCCTGCGTCAGGCCGAGGGCTGCCTGCAGACCCCGGTGCGCAGCGAGGTGCAGACGTTCGTGGCGAACATGGGCGCGTTCGCGCTGTGCCCGCTCATCGGCTACGAACAGTTCATCGCGACCATGTGTCAACGCATCGGCGAGGCACAGGACCTGCTGCCCTACAGCGAGGACACCGTCGCACTCGACGACGTGAACCTCGCGATGTCGATGCCCGACGGCCTGATGGAGTCGGTCAGCGCACAGTTCAACCGGTTCTTGACATCCAGATGACGCCCGGCTTGCAGGTAGATGAATAAGCCTGAATTGCACTCTTTACGGATGACAGGCCCTCTGCGCGACTCCATGATTGGCAGTCGACGACGAGGGAGGGTTACCAGCGTGAGGCGTACGGTCCGATCGGGAATCGCTGTGGTCACGCTGTGGAGCCTGGTAACCGCCCAGGGGTGCGGCAAACCTGCGTCACCGGCCCAACCGCAGGCCCAGTCGCTGCCGTCGCTGGAGCCACAGACGCAGGCGCCCGGAGCGCCGATAACCCTGAGCGCCCCCCAGCGCGCGGGTGCCGACGCCACCAAGCACATCGTCGTGCTTTTCATGCAGAACAACAGCTTCAACAAACTCTTCGGTCTGTGGGATCAGGTGAACGGCGACCCGGTGGACAACATCGCCAAGGCCGCCCCGCAGAACACCATCCAAATAGGCCAGGACGGCAAACCGCTGGGTTGCCTGCTGATCAACGACGTCAATCTGCAGCCGGGATCGGTGACAGGTCCGCCGGCGTGTACGGGGTCGATCGGTGACGCGTCCTATCAATCGGTGTTTCCGAACAAGCCGTTCCTGATCGACAAGGTGCTGCCGCCGGGCGCAGTCACCTGCCCGCCGCCGGGGACAGACACCTCACTGGCGAGGTTCGCTCAGGTGCCGGCGGACGCCGGTGTCCCGGCGAACTCACCGGGTGCGCAGGCCGGCGGTTGCTCACGTGACCTGGTGCACCGCTTCTACCAGGAGCAGTACCAGCTCAACGGCGGAGCGATGAACCGCTACGCGGTGGGCAGTGATGCGGCGGGGCTGGTGATGGGCTACTACGACACACGCCAACTGGGCACCTACAAATACCTCACCGGCCCGGGGGCGCCCAAGTACGCGGTGGCTGACAAGTTCTTCGCGGGCGCCTTCGGCGGTTCATTCGCCAACGGTCAGTGGCTGATCAGCGCGACATTGCCGCAGTGGCCGGGCGCGCCGGACTCGGTGCGCTCGGTGATCGATGAGAACGGGATGCCGAAAAGTGCGGAAGCCACCGGACCAGGACATCCCTACGGGCAGTACAACTACTACACGTCTCCGATGGCCGACGGGCTCAAAGACGGTCAGATGACCCAGGCCTGCGGCAAGCCCACGACCAATCCGCGGACCCTGTGCGGCGACTGGCTCGTCAACACCAGCTTCTCGGTGCAGTGGCCGTATCCGCCGGGTGCGGTCAAGGATCGCCTGGTTCCGCTGCTGAAGTATCCGACCGTCGGCGATCGGCTCAACGACGCCGGTGTCGACTGGGCCTGGTACTCCGGCGGCTGGTCCAACGCCAACGGCTTGACCGACCTGCCCGGCTGGACCAACGGCACGGTGGGAGTCCCGCGCTCCTACCTCGACCCTGAGGGTAAGCCAGCTACCAACCCCAGCGGCTGCTCCGATCCGACATCGGACCCGACCACGACGTGGCCGCTGTGCCCCGACATGGATTTCCAATACCACCACCAGTCGTTCAACTACTTCTACAACTGGTCCCAGGAGACCACGCAGACGCGGGAGAACCGCGCACGCAACCTTCAGGACATGGCAGCGTGGTACCCACTGGTCAAGGGCGATACCTGCGGACTCAAGCCGGTCTCGTTCGTCCAGGAACTCGGCCCACGCAATCAGCATCCCGGTTATGCCAGTGCGTACGTCGGTGACGAGCAGATCGCGGTCGCGCTGCGCTCGATCTACGAAGGCCCCTGCGCCGCAGATACTCTCACCATCGTGACCTACGACGAATTCGGCGGCGCCTGGGACCACGTCCCACCCCCGGGCCAGGGTCCGACGACCAAAGGTGCGCATGACGAGTTCGGACCGGGAACCCGCATGCCGACGCTGTTCGTGTCCAACACGCTGCCTCGCAGCGGCGTCGACTCCACCACCTACGACCTGGCGTCAGTGATCGGAACTATCACGGCCAAGTTCAATCTCCAGCCGGTCAACCGTCGCGACACCGAGCAGGCGACCGTATGGTCCGCCTGGTCGGCGCTGCAGAAATGATTCCGGCCTCAGACCTCGGGGCCCTGGGCCCGTAGGTCGTCGACCTCCGACATCGCGGCGCGCAGCTTGCCCAGCCACTCCTCGGCGTGCTGACCGACCAGTCGCACCGACCAGGCCAGCGCGTCCGAGCGTGACCGCGCGACGCCGGCGTCGACCAGGGTGTCGAGCACGCGGCGTTCGGGTTGCTTGAGCCGGGTCATCACCGGAACGGCGATGTGGGTGAACAGGATCCGCTGCGGGCCGTCGTCGCCGTCGACCTCGACGCCCCAGGAGACCTTGCGGCCGAACTTGTCCTGCGCCTCCTCGGCGATGCGCATGCGCTCACCGCGGGTCTCCTCCCGGAACCGGGCCACCCGGCCGGCGGTGCGGGCGTCGTCGTTCTTCTTCTTGTCGGCCGTCTTCTTCTCGGCTGCCTTCTCGGGGGCGAGCCGGCCGAGGACGGTGATCTCCTCGCGGTCGACGATCACGGTCGGATCGCCGTCGAACCAGCCCTCGGGCAGGCGGCCGGCGAACCAGCCCTCGGCGCCGGTGGTGTCGGGTTGTCCGGATTGCTGCCAGTGATGCTTCATGAATTACATAATTACATCATTACAGCGTTGCGGCCAGCCCGTTCGCCCAGCGCGAAAAGCGCAGTTCAGGCCTTCATCTCATACGCGCCGCTGTAGGACAGCACCTCTCCCACGAACGCGTTCTCGCGGCCGCGGTCGATCACCGGCTTGCGCACGATCACCATCGCCGCCTTGCTCTGCTCGTCGGTGGCCGAGGCCTGCCCGTGCAGTTCCACCGCGTAGCCGGACATGTCGCCGACGAACACCGCCGCCATCCGGTCGACATGCGCCTCGGTGAGATCGCTGAGGTCACTCACCGAACCGGGCCGGGTCTCGCCGTGATCGATCGCCAGTGCGGCGGACTCCAGGATCAGCTGCGCGTAGACGATCTGGGTGAACAGCTGCCCGAGCACCTGCAGGTAGTCCAGATCCTTGGCTTGCGCCTCGGTGGGCGGCGCGGTGAGCACCAATTGGGTGAAGGCGTCGATCTGTTCGCGGAACACCGCCACATTGGGCAGATGTGAGAACCGGTCGAACGCGGGCCGCCAGTTGCCGAATCCTATGGAGCCCAACCCTTTCGCCGGACCCTGGTGAAAAAGGTAGGTGTCATCGGCGGCGTCCTGCCGCACCGGGATCTCCGGGTAGTCCTGCTCGGCGCCGTGTGCGGCACCGAGGTAGCGCGGCATGAACTTGAGCACCAGTGCGATGTTGACGTGCACGGTGCCCTCCAGCTTGGGCAGTGCGCGGATGTCGGAGGCGGCGCGGCTGAAGTAGGTGTCGCGTTCGAAACCGCGGGCGGCGATCACATCCCACAGCAGGTCGATGACGCGTTCACCCTCGCTGGTGACCTTGGCCTTGGTGATCGGGTTGAACAGCAGGAAGCGGCGGTCGTCTTCGCTGGCGCAGCGGAAGTAGTCCGTTGAGCGGGCGGCGAACATCTTCATCGCGACCAGCCGGGCGTAGGCGTCGGCCAGCATGCGCCGCACGTGCGGGAACTCGGTGACCCGGTTGCCGTAGAGGATGCGGTTGTTGGCGTGGGTGACGGCCTCGTAGAAGGAGTGCTCGCAGATGCCGATGCTGGCCCAGCCGAGGTTGACCTTGCCGACGTTGACCGTCGCCAGTGCGGCGTCGAAGGCCGGCTTACCGACGTGCAGGATGTCGCCGGGCGCCACCGGGTACTCGTGCAGGGTGAATGCGGCGACGAACATCTGCCCGGCGACGACGTTCTTGAGCAGCTGGTAACTCGGATGGGCGGGGTCGACGAGGAAGAAGACGTGTTCGCCGGGGTGCTCGGGGTCGTCGTCGGCGAACTTGCCGAACACGCTGAGCCGGCCGGCGGCGTTGCCGTTGCCGATGTACCACTTGCCGCCGCTGGCGCTGAATCCGTCGGGCGTGCGGGTCAGGATCATGTCCGAGGAGTAGATGTCGGCGCCGTGCTCACGCTCGGAGAGGCCGAAGCCGAAGATGTGCCCGTCGTCGAGCAGGCCGGCGACCTCCTTGCGGGCGGTCTCGTTGTCGCTGAGCCACACCGGCCCGAGGCCGAGCACCGACACCTGCCAGGCGTACCAGTGCGCCAGGGAGTAGAAGCCGAGCACCTCGTTGAGTTCGTTGATGCGGGCCAGGTCCCAGCGGGCGTCCGGCGCACCGGTGGCCGCGCCGACCTCCGCGGGGGTGGCGAAGGTCGCGAAGATCTTCTTGCGCTTGATCACCTCGAGGAAGTCGGTGTACCACTCCCCGGAGTAGTACTCCTCTTTGTTGCGGGCCAGGCCCTTGGTCTCGAAGAAGTCGACCAGCGCCAGCAGCTGGGCGCGGGTGGGCTCGTCGAACGAGCTGGGGTCATAGGTGGCGGGATTGAACAGCAGCGACATGGGGATAAGCGTAGGCG
>JBAXCK010000138.1:0-7579 GCA_037141465.1 Mycobacteriaceae bacterium
TGCCGGGCGGTGAGCCGGCGTTCGACGCCATGGGCGACGAGCATCACGAACTGTCGTGGCGGAACTAGCGATGGGGATTTGTTAATGCTGCTAGCCGTCGACGTGCGCAACACCCACACCGTGGTGGGTCTCCTCACCGGTTCGGGCGACCATGCGAATGTGGTGCAGCACTGGCGAATACGAACCGAACCCGAGGTCACTGCCGACGAGCTCGCACTTACCATCGAGGGACTCATCGGCGAGGACTCCGAACGACTGACCGGGATAACCGGATTGTCCACGGTGCCTTCTGTGTTGCACGAGATCCGGGTGATGCTGGATCAGTATTGGCCGGCGATCCCGCACGTTCTGATAGAGCCGGGAGTGCGGACCGGTATCCCGCTCCTTGTCGACAATCCCAAGGAGGTCGGTGCGGACCGCATCGTGAATTGCCTTGCGGCGAATGCGAAATACAAGACCGCCGCGATCGTGGTGGACTTCGGTTCGTCGATCTGCGTGGACGTGGTCTCCGCCAAGGGTGAGTTCCTCGGTGGCGCAATCGCACCCGGTGTCCAAGTCTCCTCCGACGCCGCCGCCGCGCGATCGGCTGCACTGCGCCGCGTCGAGTTGACGCGGCCCCGCTCGGTGGTGGGCAAGAACACCGTCGAGTGCATGCAGTCCGGTGCTGTCTTCGGTTTCGCCGGGCTGGTCGACGGCCTGGTCGCGCGGATCCGTGAGGACATCGACGGATTCGCCGACGCCCATGTCACCGTGGTGGCGACGGGCCACACCGCGCCACTGATGCTGCCGGATCTGCGCACCGTCGACCGTTACGACCAGCACCTGACCCTCGACGGATTGCGCATGGTGTACGAACGCAATTCCGACGGCCCGCGTGGACGGCTCAAGTCCGGTCCCGAACGCGCCATTTAAGCTGGCACGTCGTGAGCGAAGCGGAAGACGATCTTCCCGAGCAGTTCCGGATCCGGCAGGCCAAGCGCCAGCGGCTGCTCGATGAAGGCCGGCAGGCCTATCCGGTCGCTGTGCCGCGAACCCATTCGCTGGCGCAGATCCGCACGACGTACTCCGATCTCGCCGCCGACAGCGCGACCGGCGATCACGTCGGAGTGACCGGGCGGGTGGTCTTCGCCCGCAATTCCGGCAAGCTGTGCTTCGCCACCCTCCAGGAGGGCGACGGCACGCAGTTGCAGGCCATGGTCAGTCTGGCCGGGGTGGGCGCCGATGCGCTGGAGGCCTGGAAGTCCGAGGTCGACCTCGGCGACCTCGTGTTCGTGCACGGCGAGGTGATCAGTTCCCGGCGCGGAGAACTGTCGGTACTGGCGGACTCCTGGCAGATGGCCGCCAAGTCGTTGCGGCCGCTGCCGGTGGCCCACAAGGAGATGGGCGAGGAGTCCCGCGTTCGGCAGCGCTACGTGGACCTGATCGTCCGCCCGCAGGCACGCGCAGTGGCTCGTCAGCGAATCGCGGTGGTGCGCGCTGTGCGCAATGGCCTGGAACGTCGGGGCTTCCTCGAGGTGGAGACCCCGATGCTGCAGACACTGCCCGGCGGCGCCGCCGCGCGACCTTTCGTCACCCATTCCAATGCACTCGACGCCGATCTGTACCTGCGTATTGCGCCGGAATTGTTTCTCAAGCGTTGTGTGGTGGGCGGATTGGAAAAGGTATTCGAACTCAACAGGAATTTCCGCAACGAGGGTGCTGATTCAACGCATTCGCCGGAATTCGCGATGCTGGAGACCTATCAGGCCTGGGGCACCTATGACGATTCGGCGATCATGACTCGTGAGTTGATTCAGGAAGTGGCCGATGAGGCTATCGGGAGCCGACAGGTGACATTGCCCGACGGCAGCGTTTACGACCTGGATGGAGAATGGGCGTCGATTCAGATGTATCCGTCGCTTTCCGAGGCGCTGGGTGAGCAGATAACCCCGGAAACGCCGATGGACGTTCTGATGGGTATCGCGGACCGCCTCGACGTGGAGATTCCGCCCGACCGCGGGTACGGGCACGGAAAGCTGGTCGAGGAACTCTGGGAGCACACCGTCGGCGACACCCTGTGGGAACCCACGTTTGTCAGGGATTTCCCGGTCGAGACCACCCCGCTGACCCGCGAGCACCGGAGCACCCCCGGGGTCACCGAGAAGTGGGACCTCTACGTCCGCGGCATGGAGCTGTCCACGGGGTATTCCGAGCTCGTCGACCCCGTTGTCCAGCGGGAACGATTCGAGGCCCAGGCCGCCGCGGCGGCGGCCGGCGACGATGAGGCCATGGCTCTCGACGAGGACTTCCTGGCCGCCATGGAGTACGGAATGCCGCCGACCACGGGTACCGGAATGGGGATCGACCGGCTTTTGATGGCGCTTACCGGACTGTCAATCAGGGAAACGGTGTTGTTTCCCATTGTTCGGCGTCACGGTAAGTGATCAGCGCCCTTTCATTCGCTGTTTTGTTTTCCGGCGGCGGTGTGGCACATTAAATGAACAGATCGCTTCGGATCTAAAAACGCGAGAAAGATCAGGGCCTTCCAATGGCTAAAAAAGTCACCGTCACGCTTGTCGACGATTTCGACGGCGACGGACCCGCGGATGAAACCGTCGAATTCTCCATCGACGGGGTCACCTACGAAATCGATCTTTCGTCCCGAAATGCGCAGCGAATTCGCAATGAATTCAAACCCTGGATGGATGCCGGCCGACGGGTCGGCGGCCGCCGCCGCGGCCGCTCAGGTCCCTCGGGTCGCGGGCGGGCCTCGATGGACCGTGAGCAGAGCGCGGCGATCCGGGAATGGGCCCGGCGCAACGGCCACAAGGTGTCCACGCGAGGCCGTATCCCCGCCGACGTCATCGAGGCCTTCCACGCCGCCAAATAAGCCCCGCCGAAGGCCGTCACCATCAGGTAAGGCGGTTTCGCTGGCGGCGAAGCCGACCGGCCCACATGCTGGGAACAAAGCCCGCAACGACGCGTTGGACTAGCTGTGTCCCCCGGTTCGTCCCCGGGTGGTCCAGCAGGGGAGAACACTCCCCGAACCGCCCACTAGAGTGGAATCTCAGGTCCGCGATGGAAGATCGCTGTACCGGGTGAGGAGAGCAGGTAACGCCGATGTTCGAGAGATTTACCGATCGCGCTCGCAGAGTCGTCGTCCTGGCCCAGGAAGAGGCCCGGATGCTCAACCACAACTACATCGGCACCGAGCACATCCTGCTGGGCCTGATCCACGAGGGCGAGGGCGTCGCCGCCAAGTCGCTGGAGTCGCTGGGCATCTCACTGGAGGGAGTGCGCTCCCAGGTCGAGGAGATCATCGGACAGGGTCAGCAGGCGCCCTCCGGTCACATCCCGTTCACGCCGCGGGCCAAGAAAGTGCTCGAACTCTCGCTGCGGGAGGCTCTGCAGCTCGGCCACAACTACATCGGCACCGAGCACATCCTGCTGGGTCTGATTCGCGAGGGCGAGGGTGTCGCCGCCCAGGTTCTGGTCAAGCTCGGCGCTGAACTGACCCGGGTGCGCCAGCAGGTTATTCAGCTGTTGAGCGGCTACCAGGGCAAGGAAGCCGCCGAAGCCGGCACCGGCGGCCGCGGCGGGGAGTCCGGCAGTCCGTCGACGTCGCTGGTGCTCGACCAGTTCGGCCGCAACCTCACCGCCGCGGCAATGGAGGGCAAGCTCGATCCGGTGATCGGCCGCGAGAAGGAGATCGAGCGGGTGATGCAGGTGCTGAGCCGGCGTACGAAGAACAACCCGGTTCTCATCGGCGAGCCGGGCGTCGGCAAGACCGCCGTCGTGGAGGGTCTCGCGCAGGCGATCGTCAACGGTGAGGTGCCCGAGACGCTCAAGGACAAGCAGCTCTACACCCTCGACCTCGGCTCGCTGGTGGCCGGTAGCCGTTACCGCGGTGACTTCGAGGAGCGGCTGAAGAAGGTGCTCAAGGAGATCAACACCCGCGGCGACATCATCCTGTTCATCGACGAGCTGCACACCCTTGTCGGCGCGGGTGCCGCCGAGGGTGCGATCGACGCTGCCTCGATCCTCAAGCCCAAGCTGGCCCGCGGGGAGCTGCAGACCATCGGCGCGACCACGCTCGACGAGTACCGCAAGTACATCGAGAAGGATGCCGCACTGGAGCGCCGTTTCCAGCCGGTCCAGGTCGGTGAGCCGACGGTCGCCCACACCATCGAGATACTCAAGGGGCTGCGCGATCGTTACGAGGCCCATCACCGGGTGTCGATCACCGATGCCGCGGTGGTGGCCGCCGCGACGCTCGCGGATCGCTACATCAACGACCGCTTCCTGCCGGACAAGGCGATCGACCTGATCGACGAGGCCGGTGCCCGGATGCGGATCCGCCGGATGACGGCTCCGCCGGATCTGCGCGAATTCGATGAGAAGATCGCCGACGCCCGCCGGGAGAAGGAGTCCGCGATCGACGCGCAGGACTTCGAGAAAGCGGCCTCATTGCGCGACCGTGAGAAGCAACTCGTCGCCCAGCGTGCCGAACGCGAGAAGCAATGGCGCTCCGGCGATCTGGATGTGGTCGCCGAAGTCGACGATGAACAGATCGCCGAGGTCCTGGGCAACTGGACGGGTATCCCGGTGTTCAAGCTCACCGAGGAGGAGACGACCCGCCTGCTGCGGATGGAGGACGAACTGCACAAGCGGATCATCGGGCAGGAGGACGCGGTCAAGGCGGTCTCCAAGGCTATCCGCCGTACCCGCGCGGGTCTGAAGGACCCGAAGCGGCCGTCCGGCTCGTTCATCTTCGCCGGCCCGTCCGGTGTCGGTAAGACCGAGCTGTCCAAGGCGCTTGCGGAGTTCCTGTTCGGCGACGACGACGCGCTCATCCAGATCGACATGGGCGAGTTCCACGACCGCTTCACCGCCTCGCGCCTCTTCGGCGCCCCTCCCGGGTACGTCGGCTACGAGGAGGGCGGACAGCTCACCGAGAAGGTGCGGCGCAAGCCGTTCTCGGTGGTGCTGTTCGACGAGATCGAGAAGGCGCATCAGGAGATCTACAACACCCTGCTGCAGGTCCTCGAAGACGGTCGTCTGACCGACGGCCAGGGTCGCACGGTCGACTTCAAGAACACCGTGTTGATCTTCACCTCGAACCTGGGCACAGCCGACATCTCCAAGGCCGTCGGCTTGGGCTTCACCCAGGGCGGCGGTGACAACAACTACGAGCGGATGAAGCAGAAGGTCAACGACGAGCTCAAGAAGCACTTCCGGCCGGAGTTCCTCAACCGCATCGACGACATCATCGTGTTCCACCAGCTGACCCAGGACGAGATCATCCAGATGGTCGACCTGATGGTGAATCGCGTGTCCAAGCAGCTCAAGACCAAGGACATGGAGATGGAGTTGACCGACAACGCCAAGGCACTACTGGCCCGCCGCGGCTTCGATCCGGTGCTCG
Source organism: Mycobacteriaceae bacterium (assembly GCA_037141465.1). Lineage (GTDB taxonomy): Bacteria > Actinomycetota > Actinomycetes > Mycobacteriales > Mycobacteriaceae > Mycobacterium. The sequence goes on from JBAXCK010000138.1 coordinate 5,405, forward strand.
GCGCCCGGCCGCTACGCCGGACGATTCAGCGCGAGATCGAGGACGCCCTCTCCGAGAAGATCCTTTTCGAAGAGGTCGGGCCGGGCCAGCTGGTCACCGTCGACGTCGAGAACTGGGACGGCGAGGGCGCCGGCGAGAACGCCAAGTTCACCTTCACCGGTGGGCCCAAGCGGGAGACGATCGAGCCGGACCTGGCGACTGCAGCGACCGAATAACGACGAACATACGCGGGCGGTCACCCTCGGGTGGCCGCCCGCAGTCGTGCCTAGCGGTAGCTTGGCAGCAGCCCGAAGACCCCTTTGATGATCGTCATCACCCAGCCGCCGGCGTTCGGGCTGTGGTAGCGCGGCCAGTTCAACTGGAAGCTGACCACCCAGGGTTGGCCGGAGCGGTCGACCGCGTACCAGCTGAATGTCAGATCGCCGGGAAGGTTGCCGGCCTTCGCGCCGATGTAGGGCCACTGGTCGCGGTCCAGATCGATTCCGGCAACCTCGGACATGATGTCGCGCACCGGTGTGGCCATGCCCACGGCGTTGCGCTGGAGTGCCGCATGCACCCGGCAGATGTCTTCGGCCGTCCCGTACCACTCCGCCCCGTACGCCGAGCCGGGCGAGTGTGTGCGCTGCGGATCCGGCTCGTAGGGCCGGATATCGGCCTCGCGGAGCAGCGCGGCTCGTTGCGACCCGGTGGCGGACCGCCACTGCTCGCGCAGGTCGGGATTGCCCCAGCCCAGCGAGAAGATCTCCCGCATCGTGGGGAAGGGAGTCATGCTCGCGGGGTCATGATGTCCGGCGTCGATCAATGCCTGCTCCACCGCGCGCGTGCCGAGCCGCTCGATCAACAGGTCGGTGGCCATGTTGTCGCTCGTCGCGATCATCTTGCCGGCGGCCTGGCGCACGGTGATCTGCGAACCGGCCGGTAGTTTGTCGAATCCGGAGGAACCAAGCTTCTTCGCCTCGGTGGTGATCGTCAGACGGTCGTCCCAGCGCACTCGGCCCGCTGTGACGGCCTCCTCGAGGGCGAACAGCACGTAGGTCTTGAAGATCGAGGCCAGCGGCAGAGACTCGGATGTATTCGTGCCGGCGACTTTCTCGCAGCGGCCAGCGTCGACCTTCGACACCATCCAGGAATAACGCGCACCCGTGCCGCTGAGCGCCTTATCGACGTCATGCCAGGACTCGATCTTGGGCTTGCGGGTTTCGACCACCAGGCGACTGACCATCGTCTGATCGTTGGTTCGGACCTCGACGTCCTGCAGCGCGCCGTAGGAACTGATCAGATGCAGGGTGACCGATCCGGCGCGGATGTCGAACCCGGTCAGCGTGTAGGGACGGTCCCACCACAGCCGATCCATCACCGCGGTGACCGGCTCGATCATGTCGGCGGCCGCCAGTGTTGCGATACTCGCCGTGCCGATGGGCCAGTCGGAGTTCAGCATGTCCATGACTTGCTGGGCACGCACACCCTGAGGCGTGTTCAGCCCGATCTTGCCCTCGTCGTGCGCCGGAGTTGCCGGAGCCTGCGCACAACCCGCGGTCATGGCGACGGAAGCGGCCAGTGCGGCAAGGACGCGTGCCGCGCGCCGGACGGCGCCGGGGGGCCTAGCTGCCGGAGTCGGAACGGGCAACGTCCATCACAACTTCGAACTCGAGCAGCGAAGCCCCGGTCGACACCGGGTTGGCACGTTCGCCGGCGTGGGCGGCGATCGCCGGACCGCTGGCCCACGACTGGAAGGCCTCTTCGGACTCCCACTGGGTGACGACGAAGTAGCGATCCTCGCCCTTGATCGGGCGCAGCAACTGGAAGCCGAGGAAGCCCGGCTGGTTGTCGACGGCATGCGCCCGGTGGGCGAACCGCTTCTCCAGTTCCGGACCGGCACCGGGAGGGACGGAGATGGCGTTGATCTTCACCACGGTCATGGCGTCAGGCTACCGGCACAATGAGACGGTGAGTGCGGCACCGCTGAGCTACCGCGGAGGTGAGGGGCGCCCACTGGTCCTGGTCCATGGCCTCATGGGCCGGGGCACCACCTGGGATCGGCAACTGCAGTGGCTCGTCCGCCACGGGGCGGTCTACACCTACGACGCCCCCGGCCATCGTGGCCGCGACGAAAAGCGACCCGCGTCGGTCACAACGGAGTCGTTTGTCGCAGAACTCGCCGCCGCTGTGGAGACC
>JBAXCK010000139.1:0-7366 GCA_037141465.1 Mycobacteriaceae bacterium
TCGGAGCGCAACACATCGAGCGCATGCTGGAGGTCCGCCGGGTAGGGACTGGTGATCTCGATGCGGCGGCCGTCGGCGGGATGGGCGAAGGCCAGCGAACGGGCGTGCAGCCACTGCCGCTGCAGTCCGAGCCGACGGGCCAGCACCGGGTCGGCACCGTAGGTCAGATCCCCCGCACAGGGATGGTGCAGGGCCGCGAAGTGCACCCGGATCTGATGGGTCCGTCCGGTTTCGAGGTGGATGTCGAGCAGGCTTGCGGCCCTGAACATCTCGAGGGTGTCGTAGTGGGTGATGCTGTGTCGGCCGTTCTCGGTGACGGCGAACTTCCAGTCGTGTCCGCGGTGACGTCCGATCGGCGCGTCGATGGTGCCGCTTGACGGATCCGGATGACCCTGAACCACGGCGTGATACCGCTTGTCCACCGTCCGCGCCCGAAACGCCCGCTTGAGCACGGTGTAGGCATGCTCGGACAATGCGACCACCATCACTCCCGATGTGCCGACATCGAGGCGTTGCACGATGCCCTGGCGCTCATGGACGCCCGAGGTGCTGATGCGGAACCCGGCCGCGGCCAGTCCACCGAGCACGGTGGGGCCGTGCCATCCGACCGTCGCGTGCGCTGCAACGCCGGGCGGTTTGTCCACCGCGACGATGTCGTCGTCGGAGTAGAGGATCGTCATGCCCTCGATCTCGACGGGCGTGTTCTCCACCGGCGCAGGCGCTTCGGGCAGCACAACGGTCAGCCACGCACCGGCCTGCAACTTGTCTGATTTATCCATCACGACACCGTCGAGGTGTACCCCGCCGTTTTCGGCGACCGCAGCGGCCACAGTGCGCGACACCCCGAGCAGTCGTGCCAGTCCGGCGTCGACCCGCATCCCGGCCAGTCCCTCCGGAACCGGCATTGCCCGCTCGCTCATCGGGCTTGGCGGCCGGTGCTGTCGAAGTCGTAGCCCAGCAGCGACAGCACCACCAGCAAGATGGCCCCGCCCACGACGGCGGGGTCGGCGACGTTGAACACCGGCCACCACCCGATGGACAGGAAGTCGACCACGTGCCCGCGCAGCGGGCCGGGTGCCCGAAAGAAGCGATCCACGAGGTTGCCCAGCGCGCCGCCCAGGATCATGCCCAGTCCGACCGCCCACCACGGCGACACCAGCCGCCGGCCCATCCAGACGATGCCCACGACCACGCCTGTGGCGATCAGCGTCAGCACCCAGGTGTAGCCGGTGGCCATCGAGAAGGCCGCACCGGAGTTGCGGACCAGCGTCCAGGTCACGGTGTCGCCGATGATCGGTACCGGCTGGCCGGGTGTGAGGAGTCGGACAGCGAGCACCTTGGTGACGATGTCCAGGCCCAGCACGACCGCGGCGACCGACAGCAGCAGCCGAAGGCGCCGCCGCGGCCGCGCCGGGGCGTCGGTCGGCTCGTCGGTCACGTCCCCATCATTCCCTAGCGGCTCATTCCCTAGCGGCGGTGGCTGCCATGATGGCGGTCATGCCACGCGTCGTCGTCATCAGCACCGGTGGCACCATAGCGGCGTGCCAGGACGCCGACGGTGTGCTGCGCCCGCTGCGGACCGGCGTGGAGCTGGCCGCGGGCCTCGGCGCCGAGGTGATCGACCTGCTCGCGGTGGACAGCTCACAGCTGACGCCTGCGGACTGGCTGCGCATCGGTGCCGCGGTGAATGCGGCCGCGGCCGGTGAGGCTGACGGCATCGTGGTGACCCACGGCACCGACTCGCTCGAAGAGACCGCCCTCTGGCTGGAGCTCACCTACGGCGGGCGTGCGCCGGTGGTGCTGACCGGAGCGGCCAGACCTGCCGATGCGCCCGACGCCGACGGGCCGGGCAACCTCAGCGACGCCGTGACCGTGGCGGCCAGCCCGTTGGCGGCCGGCACCGGAGTTCTCATCGCCTTCGCCGGGACGGTGTTCTCGCCTCTGGGGACCACGAAGGTGGGCGGGCCGGTGGTCTTCGGGGGCACCGCGCCACTGGGATCGGTCACAGCCGGACGATTCACGATGACCGCCACCAAGGTGCGCGCGCATCTCGGGGCGGTGCCGTCTCCGCCCCGGGTCGATATCGCCGCGGCATACCCGGGCGCCGGCGGCACCGCCATCGACGCCTTCACCGCCGCCGGTGCGCGCGGGATCGTGGTGGAGGCGATGGGCTCGGGCAACGCGGGCCGGGAGGTGATCGACGCGGTGCGACGCGCAACTGCGTCCGGGGTGTCGGTGGTGATCACCACCCGCGTCCCCGGAGGCCGCACCGGCACCGCCTACGGACCCGCGCATGACCTCCTCGACGCCGGAGCGGTGATGGTGCCCTGCCTGCGTGCCAGTCAGGCGCGCGTTCTGCTGATGGCGGCACTCGGTGCGGGGTTACCCGTCGCCGAGATCGTCGCCCGCTGGGGTTGAGCGCCGCAGCGCCTCGAGATAGTCGCCCCAGTCGAGACTGTCGACGGGATCGGCGGCGGACAGATCGGGTGTGTCGATGGCGAAGGTCCGCATCGGGCCCGGTCCGGAGGCGCGGGTCTCGAAGCGAACGCTGACCACGCCGTGTCCCGCGCCCTGGACCCAGCCGTGGCCGAACTCGCTGTGCGCGACATCGTCTCCGATCCGCCATCCGGGGAGCGCACCCTCGGATTGCGTCGCCGGCCCCCGGGTGGATCCGCCGTAGGAGACCGCGACATCATCCTGCTCCAACTCCGGGAACAGCGACTCCTGCAACACGTCGCTCAGACCGGAGAAACCCACGCCGACAAGGCGTATCGGACCGATCTGGACGGGGTCGAGCAGGAGCCGTTGCGCCATCGAGGTCAGTGTCGCGGCATCGGAGGTCGCGTACGGCAGCGTCGCCGACCGGGTGACGGTGGACATGTCGGACTTCTTCAATTTCACCGTCACCGTCCGCGCGCCACGCCCGTCTTTGACCAGCCGGCGGTGTGCGTGCTCGGCGATGGGTGCGGCCGCACCGCGCAGCGCCTCCAGCGTCTGCAGGTCGGCGGCGAAGGTCGATTCGGCACTGATCTGCTTGGCTTCGGCCCGCTGCGTCACGGGACGGTCGTCGACGCCCCGGGCCAGCCGGTGCAGTGCCGGACCGATTCCAGCGCCGAGGATGTCGGCCACTTCGGCGTCGTCGAGCGCGGCCAACTGGCCCACCCGTTCGATGCCGAGTCGGTGCAGTTTCTCCTCGGCGACTGGGCCGATCCCCCACAGCCGGCGCACCGGAAGCCCTTCGAGCAGTGCGTGTTCCTCCTCGCGCCGCACCACCCGGATTCCGTCGGGCTTGGCCAGGTCCGAGGCGATCTTGGCGATCTGCTTGCCCGAACCGGCCCCCACCGAGGCGATCAGCCCGGTCTCTTCGCGGATATGCCGGCGCAGTTCGCCGCAGTAGGCCTCGACGTCCCCGGCGTCGGTGCCGACCAGTTCGGCCGGTTCAGCGAAGGCTTCGTCGAAGGACAGTTGCTCGAGAACCGGGATGACCGTCCGGACCGTGTCCAGAACGCGACGGCTCACGACGCTGTATACCGCTCCGCGGGGTGGCAGCACCACCGCGGCGGCTCCGATCAGCCTGCGCGCCTGGTGCACCGGCATGGCCGAACGTGCACCGAACACCCGGGCTTCGTAACTGGCACCGGCCACCACGCCGCGCCCGCCGAGTCCGCCCACCAGCACCGGCCGGCCCCGCAGCGTCGGCCGGGTCAGTTGTTCGACGGAGGCGAAGAACGCATCCATGTCGAAGTGCAGCACCCATCTGCTCATGTGAGGGGAGACATGTCAGGCCTTCGCCATCGCCACCCGAACACCGTCGCCGATCTCCGTACCGCCGGAGGGCTCACCGAATTCGAATGACGTCGCCAGGATCTCTCCGGCGATGAGGTCACGGTGGGTCCGCGCCCAGGGCACACGGGACTCCGGCACCGCCATCACGACCGTGATGCGGTCGCTGACGTCCAGGCCCGAGGACTTACGGAGATCCTGAAGTTCGCGGATGCGATCCTTCGCCCAACCTTCTGCCTCGAGTTCCTCGGTGACGGTGTCGTCGAGCACCACCAGACCGGCCCCACCCGGAAGTGCGGCGGTGCAGTCCGGATCGGTGGCGACGAGCTTGGAGTCGTACTCGCCTTCGATGAGCACCACATCGCCGGCGCTCAGCGTGCCGTCCGGGTTCAGCACACCCTGACCGGCTTTGACCGCCTTGATGGCGTCCTGGACGGCCTTGCCCAATCGCGGTCCGGCGGCGCGCGCGTTGACCGTCAACTCGAAGCGGCCGTGCCCGGCGATGTCGTCGGTCAATTCGACGTTCTTGACGTTGAGTTCGTCGTTGATGAGATCGGCGAACGGCTCAAGCTGTCCCGGGTTCTCGACCGCGACGGTGATTTTCGGTAGCGGAAGCCGCACCCGCAACTTCTTGGCCTTGCGCAGCGAGGAACCCGCCGAGCACACCTCGCGGACCCGGTCCATCGCGGCGACGAGATCCGGATCGGCGGGGAGCAGGCCCTCGTCGGGCCAATCGGTCAGGTGCACGGAGCGCTCGCCGGTCAGCCCGCGCCAGATCACCTCGGTGGCCATCGGCAGCAGTGGGGCGGCCAGGCGCGCCGTCACCTCCAGCACCGTGTGCAGGGTGTCGATGGCATCGGCGTCCTCCTGCCAGAAACGCTGGCGCGACCGCCGCACATACCAGTTGGTGAGCGCCTCGGTGAACTGCCGCAACTGCTCGCAGGCACCGGAGATATCGCAGGTGTCCATGGCCGCGGTGAGGTCGTCTCGCAGCACCGACAGCTTGGCCATGATGTAGCGGTCGAGCACATTGGTGGAGTCGGTGCGCCAGGTGCCGATCTTGGGTGCATACAGCGCCAGAAAGCTGTACGCGTTCCACAGTGGCAGCAGCACCTGCCGAACACCCTCGCGAATTCCCTGCTCGGTGACGATGAGGTTGCCGCCGCGCAGGATCGGGGACGCCATCAGGAACCAGCGCATGGCATCGGAGCCGTCACGGTCGAACACCTCGTTGACGTCTGGGTAGTTGCGCAGCGACTTGCTCATCTTCTGGCCGTCGTTGCCGAGCACGATGCCGTGGGCGACGCAGGTCTTGAAGGCCGGCCGGTCGAAGAGGGCGGTCGCCAGCACATGCAGGGTGTAGAACCAGCCGCGGGTCTGTCCGATGTACTCCACGATGAAGTCACCGGGGAAGTGCGTCTGAAACCAGTCGTCGTTCTCAAACGGATAGTGCACCTGCCCGTAGGGCATGGACCCGGAGTCGAACCAGACGTCGAAGACGTCCTCGATGCGGCGCATGGTGGACTTGCCCGTCGGGTCATCGGGGTTGGGCCTGGTGAGTTGGTCGATGTGCGGGCGGTGCAGATTGTCCGGCCGCACCCCGAAGTCGCGCATCAGTTCATCGAGGCTGCCGTAGACGTCGATGCGCGGGTAAGCCGGATCGTCGGACACCCACACCGGGATCGGCGTTCCCCAGTAGCGGTTCCGTGAGATCGACCAGTCGCGGGCATTGGACAGCCATTTGCCGAACTGTCCGTCCTTGACGTGTTCGGGATACCAGGTGATCTGCTGGTTCAGTTCGACCATCCGGTCACGGAACTCGGTGACCTTGACGAACCAGGACGACACCGCCCGGTAGATCAGCGGATTGCGGCACCGCCAGCAGTGCGGGTACGGGTGGTCGTAGGTCTCGTGGCGGAGCAGTACCGGCTGGTTCACCGCGGCCGGTCCCGTGCCGTTCTTCAGATCCCGGATGATCGCTGCGTTGGCGTCGAACACCTGCTGGCCCTGGTAGTCCGGCACGGTCGCGTCGAAACGGCCCTTCGCATCCACCGGGGTGACCGGGATGATGCCGACGGTGTCGGTGGTCGCCTTGTCGTCCTCGCCGTAGGCCGGCGCCATGTGCACGATGCCGGTGCCGTCCTCGGTGGTGACGAAGTCCCCGCGCAGGACCTGGAAGCTGTTGGCGGCGTCGGCGAAGAACGCGAACGGCGGCAGGTAGTCCAGGCCGAGCAGTTCTTCGCCGGTGTAGGAGCCCAGCACGTCGGGCTGCTCCCCCAGTTCCCGGCTGTAGGCGGCGAGGCGGGCGCGTGCCATCACGTACCGGCGCCCCTCGTGCGCGACGACGACGTACTCGACCGCGGGGTTGACCGCGACCGCCTGATTTGCCGGCAGTGTCCACGGGGTCGTCGTCCACACCAGCAGGTAGGCGCCGTCGAGGTCGGATTGCGGAGCGACCACGCGAAAGCCGACCGTGACGGCGGGGTCTTGGCGGCTCTGGTAGACATCGTCGTCCATGCGCAATTCGTGGCTGGACAGTGGTGTCTCATCGTTCCAGCAGTACGGCAGCACCCGCACACCCTCGTAGGCGAGGCCCTTGTCCCAGAGCGTCTTGAACGCCCAGATGACCGACTCCATGAACGACGGATCGAGGGTTTTGTAGTCGTTGTCGAAGTCCACCCAGCGGGCCTGGCGGGTGACGTAGGCGCGCCATTCGTTGGTGTAGCGCAGCACCGAATCGCGGCAGGCGTCGTTGAACGTCTCGATGCCCATCTGCTCGATCTGCGCCTTGTCGGTGATCCCGAGTTGGCGCTGGACCTCCAATTCGGCCGGTAGGCCGTGGGTGTCCCAGCCGAAGCGGCGCTCGACCTTGTATCCCCGCATGGTTCGGTAGCGCGGAACGATGTCTTTGACATAGCCGGTCAGCAGGTGCCCGTAGTGCGGCAGACCGTTGGCGAACGGCGGGCCGTCATAGAAGACGTATTCCTGGGCACCCTCACGCTGGGCGACGCTGGCCCGGAAGGTGTCGTCGGCAGCCCAGTAGTCGAGGACCTCGCGCTCAAGGGCCGGGAAGTCCGGCGCGCCGCCCTCGGGCCGCGGGTAGCCGCTCCGCATCGTGCAGTGTCCTCCTGTGCCACTCCGGCACGGGGACGACGACGCGCGATGCGCGAGCGCCGCGGTACCACCCCGCTTACGCGCCGCTCCCCGACATACCTCTATATAGGGCAACGCGCGTCGCTCGTTATGGCTGTGACGGGCCCGCCCGTCCGGTTCTACTGGGCCCCGGTAGATGGGCCGTTCTTCCGGAGGCTCCCCGGTGATGGCCGGATCAACGCCGATCACCGGAGTCTACCGGCACCCGTCCGCCACCCGATACGCGTGGCAGCACACATCGGCGAACTCCCCGCCGCAGGTCACCTACGATGGGCCGGATGGGTGAGCACCGCCTTCCGGCAGAGGTGGCCGAGGCTGCCGAGAGCGGTGGTGTCTTCGGCTGGCTCGGCCGCGTGGTGGTTCGCCGGCCCTGGCTGGTGATCGCGGCCTGGATCGCGCTCGCCGCCGGGCTCACCCTGGCGTTTCCGCC
>JBAXCK010000140.1:0-7299 GCA_037141465.1 Mycobacteriaceae bacterium
GATGCCGGCGCCACTCCGCGTCCGCGGGGGGATGGTTGTGCCGTGGCGGCGGGCGCCGGCGGCGGTGCGGCCCCCGGGGTCCGAGGACCCGGGCCGGCAGGTTCCGAGGCCGGCGCAGGCGGCGGCGTCGGGCTCGGGTTACCCCCGGGAACCGACGGCGAGACCGGCCGGATCGGCGTGACCGGACTGGGGGTGGGTTCCGGCGTGATCGGCGACACCGGCGGCATCGCGGGCGTGATCGGCGACACCGGCGTGATCGGCGACACCGGCGGGATCACCGGCGTCGGCGGGCGGTGCCGGTGATCGTCGTCGTCCCCGGGTGTCGCCGGCACGTCGGGCAGCACGATCGGAGACGGCCTCTTCGGGTCGTCGAGATTCGGCAACGCCGGGCGCGAGGGCCGCCAGGTCTTGCTGGCGCGGATCTGCTCCGCCGTCTGCTCCACCACGCGGCCGTTGGCCCGGTGCGCGGCGCGCACGACCTGCTCGATGGCGGTGGTGCGCTCCGAGTCGTCCAGGTCCGAATCTTGCGCCAACGACGTGATCTGCCGGTTGGCGTTGTCGACGTTGTCGCAGATGTCGGACTTTGCCTGCTCTATCGAACCGGCGACGTACCTATGCCAGTTGATCGCGGTCTCGAGGCCCTCTCGCAGTGTCACCAGTCCGTCGATGCGGGTCTGAAACTCGGTTCCGGCGGCACTCGCAGCACCCCCCGACCAGATGCCGCCGTCGAAGATCTCACCTTGCTGGCGCAGACATGTCTCCAAAGCATCGGTGACCTGCTGCAAAACCCCGGTGAGTTCCTCGGCGCGGTCGTAGAGCAGATCCTCGCTGGCTTCCGGCCACCCGCCCGGGCCGACCATGTGGTCGACATACTCCCCCGTCGGTCTCGTTAAACCCAACGCCCACTCCTCTGCCGCCTAGCCGTCGATTTTAAAGGTCTGAGCAATTCGACCGGAGAATTTCGGCGGATCGAAGAGCGAGCGGGGCAGCCGGAACCTAAAATCTGCGACATGAGCGCGGAATCGAGTGTGCCGGACGTCCTGAATCAGCTCGAGCGGCTGAATCAACTCCTCGATGAGCAGGTGCGCTGGACCAGCGCACAGTCCTTCTCCGGCAGCGACGAAGCAGGGGGCGTCGACGTCACCCTCGACGGTCAACTCAAGCTTGTTGGCCTGGAAATCGAGGACGGCCTGCTGCGCCTGGGAGCCGAGGCGGTCGAGCAGCGAATCAACCAGGCACTGCTCAACGCGCGGACGAGCGCTGCTGACGGGATCTCCTCCCAGCAGACGCAGTTCATGGACTCGCTGTTCGACGTGACACGGGAGATGGCACAAAGCGTCGATGCGCAACTCGCCAAGGCCGAACAGATGGGGTTGTTACCCAATCAGCCCGATTGACGGGCGCGCGTTTTGCCGTTGGTCGCGCGAGTGGCACCGTTGGTCCGCGATTTCCCTGGCAGCGCCTGCTGGTAGCGCGCCTCCGCATCCGAGGAGACGGGCTCGATGCGAAACAGGGTATTACCGGGAACGCTGACGACGTTCTCTTGCACCACAACGCTCATCAGCCCCGGTTGCGGCCCGAGGTAGGTCGTCGCGTCCGGCCAGGTGACTTTCGCCTCCGGCCCGGCGTCTCCCCCAATCCGGGAGGCTAGATCGCCGAACTCTGTGGGCAGCGTGACTGTCGCGCCCGCAGCGGCAGCCCGTACGGCGAACTGTGTGAACATCCGGGCGTCTCCTACGGTGACGCTGGCGTCGCCGGCGTCGAACGGCAGATAGAGCCGTTCGCGGTTGGCCGTCTCCCCGACGAGGATCCCCGCCGAACCGATCGGCAACTCGCGGTGCCGGTCAGTCGTCAGGATCGCGGCCGCCAACGGGTCGCGCTGGCCGCCGGAGGCCCGACTGAACCCCGCCGGTCGTTTGGGCTTGGTGGCCGTGGTCAGAAAGACCGCCGATCTCGGGGGTTCGCCTGCTGCGACCCGGAACCTTGTGATGGTGCGCCTGGCCGGCGCCGACCACCAGGCGTCGGGGCCGCCGGGTGCGGTGTAGGCGGCCGTGTACGTGCCGTGTCCCTTGATGCTCGACCACCTCTCGACCTTGAAGCTGATCGTGGTGGCGGCGTCATAATCGCCAAAGTCAGATTCGCACGTTGCATCGACACCGTGTGCGGCCAATTGGTCGGCGATGCGTGTACTGGATGCCACCAGGTAGCGGGCCAAGCCGGCCACATCGGTGTCTCGGCGTAGCGCCGACCGTTGCGCGGCACGAGGATCTGCCCGCAGCGTGATCCAGGTCCGTCGGTATGCCGGTGCCGGATCGCGCCCGATGAGCCGCGCGTAGATACTGACCACCTCCCTCGGCGCAGACCGTCCGACCCGGTACCCCGCAGAGACCACCTCGGCCTGCAGATCGGGGCAGTTGACCTCCAACAAGTGCTCCAGCAGTGCGGTGTCGAGGAAGTCATTGGTGTCCGCCCGCCCGTCGACGACAAGAGTCGGAGCCAAGGGTCGCGGATTCACTTTGACGACCGCGACGAGCCAGCGTCCTTCCCATCGAAGAGCAACGCGGTCACCCGGTCGTACGGTGGCACCGACCACCGGCGTGGACGGAACGTCGGGTGGGCGCCGGTGGCGCACCAGCCACGTGACAATCGCCCTGGCCCAGCCGGCCAGGCGCCGGCCGCGGTAGGTCACCAGCGCGAACACTGCTGCCGCCGTCACGATCAGTGCCAGCAACTCCTCGCCGAGGTCCTGCTCGGTGGTTCCCAGGAACAAGGCGATCCCCGGCGGGGCCAACGCCGCTATCCAGAACGCGTAGGTGGCGCTGAACTTTATCCGGAATGAGGACAGGGGGTTTCTCATCGTTGCTTGATCACCCTTCCGATCAACACGGCGATCGCCAGCGCCAGCGCTGCGCTCGCGATCCCCAGGGCGACGGCGTTGATCGGCCCACGGTCGGGGACGGGTTCAGGGGCCGGCGGCTCGACCTGCTTGACCGTGGCCGGAGCTTCCGCGGGGTCGACCGGAATGCCCCACGTCAATGCAGCGAACGCGTCGACCACACCCGCACCGACAGCCTCGTTGACGCCGCCACCGGGGTGGCGGGCGCTTTCGGTGATCCGGCTGATGATCTGTGCGGGTGTCAGGTCGGGAAACCGCTGCCGCAGCAGCGCCGCCACGCCCGAGACGTAGGCCGCCGAGAAGGACGTGCCGGCGATCGGCACCGGGCCGTCCTTGCCGGGAAGTGCGTCCACCGGTTCGGCGTTGGGCCCCAGGGCGACGATGTTCTCGCCGGGCGCCGCCGCGCCCATCCATGGCCCGTTCATCGAGAACTCGCTGGGTTGGCCGCTTTGCCCGATGCTGCCGACGGTCAGCACCAGTTGTGAGTACCACGCCGGGGTGACGATGGTCTGCACCTGCTGCCAGCCGCGCGGATCGTTCGGCACCGCGGGGTCTGGCGGGGGGTTCTGCGTGCAGTCGCCACCGGTGTTGCCCGCCGCCACGACGACGACTGCACCCTTGACGTTGACGGCGTAGTTGATCGCAGCGCCCAGGGTGGACTCGTCGAGCGGACTGCTTGCTTTGAAGCACGCGGCTTCACTGATGTTGATGACGTTGGCCCCGAGATTGGCGGCGCGGACCACCGCACGTGCCAGGCTCCGGATCGTTGCGGCTGCCGGGCTGTTCTTGGCGTCGTTGGCGTCGGCGTTGTTGTCCACCGGGTCGTAGGCGCCTGAGGACTGGCGCAGCGAGATGAGCCGGGCATCCGGCGCCACGCCCACGAAGCCGTCCGTTCCGGAGGGGCGGCCCGCGATGATCGACGCCACCAGCGTTCCGTGGGCATCGCAGTCGGATAGCCCATCCCCATCCATGATGAAGTCACCGCCTGCCTCGGCCGGCACCCGAGGAGAAGGCGTCACACCGGTGTCGATCAGAGCGACCGTCACGCCGGCGCCGGTTGCCAGCCGATGGGCCTTGTCGACGCCCAGATAACGATTGCTCCAGGGCTGATCGCGAAACTGGCCACCCGGGGTGGTCAGCGGCTGGTTGCAGAGCCGACGTTGTTCCAGGGGCTGTTCAGGTCCGGTCGCATCCGACGGTACCGCGCCGGGGTCTATCGCCGGGGGCTCCACAGCCAATACGGGCGGCGAGGTGAGCAGCACCAGCACCCCCGCGAAGAAGACGGCGAAAATGCGCTGCACGCATGAACTATAACGATGTGCGCACTGCGCGACAGTGAACCCGAACCGCTGATTCGGGGGAACCCTGGCGATGATCTCCTGGGAGCAGCGAAATCCGCGCGCTGTAGCAGGCACGTCGGCCTTGAGTCGAAAAGATCCGGACCGTATTCTTCCTGCTACCTGGCGCCGTGAGCTGACTCAATTTCCGAGGAGCCGTAACTTGACGAATCCGTTTAGCGAAGACGATCCGATGTACGCGGTTTGGGAATGGCAAAGGCAAAACCCACAACCCGGCCAGCACAGTCAATCTCTTACCTCCTCGGAGGGTGAGAAAATCCTGCCACTTCAGGACGATGAAGACGAGAACCGAATATCGCAGGAGTTTAAAAAGCGGGAAGAGGCAAGGGCGGCAAAGGAAAAACAGAAGGCAGCTGAGCTACAAGAGCGCTTGGAGCAAGAGGAGCGCGCGGAGCAAGAAGCGGCGCAAGAAGAAGCAGCTTACGCAACACGACGTCGGGCGCAAGCAGAGCAGCTGGAGGCCGAAGCCGGCAAGGGCTGGGACGACTCGGCGCTCGACGAAGTTTTCGGCGAGAGAGATGATGTTGGTGGCGCAGATAAGAAGAGTCGAAACCTCTGGTCCTGGCTGCTATTTCTCATTTACAACGTTGCCGCGGTGGGCGATGGCGTGAAAAATGCGATCGCACTCAAAGAGGAAGGGGTCACGGTCGCCGGGACCATCGACCTCGCCGCGGACGTGGCAACGTTGTCGGCTGAGTTGGCGGACTTAGCACACACGGTCAAAGCGGTCCATCAGGCTAACGATCAGTATGAGGCTGATGACGCGCCAGCGGCGAAAATCGCAATTTTTTCGAAGGCGGGATTCCCAAGATTCCTGAACCGGTACTACTACATGCTGAGCCTGGGAAACCAATGGCTCTACACGTTGTCAGCCGTCATCAGCGCTGCGGAGGCTGCCAACGGCAGCGGCTCGCCTGTGACCGGAGGCGCATTCACCGACAGCGCTTCGTCATTCAATCAGGTTCACACAACGCTTCAATCGGCCGCTGCCGATCCGATGAAGTGGTCGGGTTCGGCCGCGGATAAGTACCGGATCAAGAACTCCGAGCAGCAGGCCTTCGCGGAAACGGTGGCGAACGCGAACCGTGAATTGGGGAACCTGCTGCACAAGCAAGCCAGCCAGGTGGAGATGACGCGGACAGCACTCGCCTCCATCAAGCTGGCTTTGGGCCCGTGTGCATTCGCATACAGCTTTCTCTGCAATCAAATCCTGCTGATTATGTCCGTCCCGGGCAACGCATGCAACGCAGCCGCATTGCAGGCAGCAACGCGACGCTGCACGATCTATCTGCGTGCCGTCGGCATTTCCGCGACAGGCGGTGCGCTGGCGGTGCTGGTCTCATCGGTGGTGTCGGGTCTCCTCACCGCGAAGTCCGCGGAGGCGGAGACGGCTGTCCTCAATGAGGTGGCAAAGAACTCGAACGATGCACGGAACAGAATCAATGCGTAGACAGTCCATGCCGACAGTGTGCAGAGAGGATTCGCAATGAGTGACCTGACAGCCGACTCCGAATACCTACACGGCCTGGCCAACACGCAACGGGACGCGTCGCGGGATACGCGAAGCGCCGTCACGCTGACCGCCGGCGTGAGCGACGAGTTGTGGAAGACACACGGCGTCTACACCGGTTTCGGCAACAAAGCCATCGGAGACGCCGTCAAGGCACTCAGTCTGGCCAGCGAGGCCATGGCAGGTCTTTCCGACAAACTCGCCGATGATCTCGATGAAGCCGCGAAAACATATACGGGCGTCGATCACGAATTGGGCCGGGGCCTGGACATGCAGATGGGTGGGGGTTGAGTTTTGTCGCGAAGCCCTTTCGACGACGACGATGAATTTTTCGCGCAAGTACAGGCGGGACTTGAGCACGAAGAGCAGGGGTGGCGACAGCAGGTCGCCTCGCTGCGCGATGCGGACGATTCCTTCGTAGGAAAGCTGATCGAGGAGACGGTCGCCGGCGACGAATCGGATCTTCTCGTGCAGATGGACATGCTCGGAGAGCCCAAACGGCTCCGGCGCAGGAGTTTGGGCGGTGATGGCTCCGGGAGAAGCGCGGACGGCTGGACCCTGCTGCTTATGGTTGTTTACAACGTTGTCGCCTTGGGCGACGGCGTGAAAAACTCCGTAGCGATCGCCGAGGAAGGCTTCACGGTCTCCGGCGCGATCGATCTCGCGGCCGACGTCTCGACGATCGGTGCGGAATTCCACCAGGCGGTGCTGTTCGTGAGGGCGGCCAGGCATGCGCAGGTGGCGAACGGTTTCGCCATGTACCTCTACATGTTGAGTTTGGGGAACAAGTACCTTTTCCTGCTGACGGCTTTCATCAGCGCTATCGAAGCCGCCAATGGCTTCGGCCCGCCCGTGACGGGAAGGGCATTCACAGACAGTGCTTCGCAGTTCGATCAGGTTCACACAACGCTTCAATCGGCCGCCGCCGACCCGATGAAGTGGTCGGGTTCAGCCGCGGACAAATACCGGATCAAGAACTCCGAGCAGCAGGCCTTCGCGGAAACGGTGGCGAACGCCAACCGGAAGCTGGCGGACCTTCTGCAGAACCAAGCCAAACAGGTCGACGTGGCCCGAACAGCGCTCGCGTCCATCAAGCTGGCGCTGGGCCCTGCCGCGTTAACCTACAGCTATATGTGCCAGCCCTTGCTGGTCACGATGGCCGATTGGAGATGGGAGTACAAACCCAGAACCAACTCCGAAGACATACCGGAACTTGGAGTCGCTCCCGACGGCCTGCTCGAACTTGACGAGTACAACGCGCTGGTTCGGCGCTGCACCCTCTACCTTCGACGTGTCGGTCTCACCGCATTGATCGGCGCACTGGGCGTTGTGACCGCGTCAGCGACTCTGGGCTTGCTCACCAGGAAGTCCGCGGAGGCGGAGGAAGAGGTCCTCAACGAGGTGGCCCGAAACGCATCCGACGCACGAAACGCGCCACACCGCTCTGGCGGAACGAAGTGAGCCCGAGGGACTCAGCCTGGCTCCCCCGGATGGACTCGAACCATCAACCGCCCGATTAACAGTCGGGAGCTCTG
>JBAXCK010000141.1:0-7295 GCA_037141465.1 Mycobacteriaceae bacterium
CTGACATAAGTTGCGCGCCGTGTAGCGTCTCGTCCGTGAATTCCTCCCCCGCGCGCACCGCCGTCGTCATCAGCACCGCCCTGCTCGCCCTCACGGCCACAGGATGCAGTTCCAAGACCGAGTCGGCCACGGCAAGCTCGTCGGCCGTCACCGATATGGCCACTACCCCGGCCACCCTGGCGTCGGGTTGCCCGACCGCCGCACCCGCCGGCGGCGGCACCCCCGAGTGGACGCTCAACGGGACGACCGGCAGTGTTGCGGTCACCGGATCCACCGACACCGCCGCGCCTGCGGTCACCGTGACTCAACCGTTCAGTGTCACCGAGACCCAGGTGAAGACGCTTAAGGCCGGCGATGGCCCGGTCGTGCCCGCAACGGCGACGGTGTCGGTCTGCTACATGGGCGTCGACGGCCGCGACGGATCGGTGTTCGACAGCAGCTATCAGCGCGGAGAGCCGGTCGAATTCCCGCTCACCGGTGTGGTGCCCGGCTTCCAGAAGGCGATCGCCGGTCAGAAGGTCGGCTCCACCGTCGCCGTCGCGATGACGTCGGCCGACGGTTACCCCAACGGCGAGCCGAGGGCGGGAATCCAGCCGGGTGACTCGCTGATCTTCGCGATCAAGATCCTCGACGTCACCGGCTAGTCACTTGGGGCGGGTACCGACCTCCAGGGCCGCGAGTTCAGAGGTGCCCTCGAACAGCAGCCGACCCGATTCGCGCACGGTGGCGCGCAGCCGTGCGCCGAGGTGTTCGAAGTCGGAGTCGATGTTGCGTCGCTCCGCCGGCAGCGGCACGGGTAGCACATGCGGCGGCAGATGCCGGCCGTCGCCTTCGAGTTCGATCTCGTAGCGGGGTGAGCGCCCGCGCAGGAACCACTGGTTGTCCCCGATCTGCGATCGCACCAGCACCGGCGGCGTCATCCGGATGACCTTGGTGCCCACCCGGACCACGATGCCGTTGACGTCGCGCGCGATCGGACCGAGCGACAGCAATCCGCCGGAGAACGCGACGCAGACATCGGCTTCGCCGAAGTCGTGGGCCTGACCCCACCACCATCGAAGCGGGAACCCGGCGCCCCAGTTGCGTTCGGCGTAGAGCTTGGCGTTGTCGAAGGTCCAACTCTCCGGACCGTTCGGACCCGTGTACCGCACCGTCCCGCTCGCCCGGCCGCCCAGGTAATACGGATGCCAGTACTGGTTCAGGAACGGGATCGCCGAGAACATCCCGCCGCCACCGAATGCCTTGGGCCACAGCACCCGGTCGCCGAACTCCATCTCCAGGGTCAGATCGGCGAGTTCGAAGCGGACGCGGTCGGTGCCGACGGTGAAGTTGCCCGCCTCGTCGCCCGCGGTCACCGAGAACGGCTCGTGCTCGGCGCGCGCTCCGGACAGCGCCGCCGAGCGCACGACATCGCCCGGGTGGACGGCCACCGCCGTCGTCGACCAGTCCCCCGCCGGATGGCGATTGACACTGCAGAGTGCGATGAGCACGCGCCCGGAGGCCTCGTCGGAGACCCGCCAGAACCAGCCCTCCATCTCGGTGCCGTGGGACGGCAGCGGGTTGCCGAACGGCACGTCGGCTCCGGTGCGGCGGTAGAGGTTGATCGGGTTGAGGTCCATCGGGGCCAACATATCCCGGCGACTGCCACGGCGCCCCCGGGGTGCGGTGACCTTTCGGTGACCGCCCAGGGGCCACCGCTATCGTGAGCCCATGCCGAGCTGGATCGCCGAACTGGTTCGGCTCGAGGGAGCAGCGCCGGTCTTCTCCACCTCGGTGGCACTCGGCTCCCACGGACGGCTCTTCGGCGGCCTGATCGCCGCGCAGGCGCTCGCCGCGGCCGGCGCCACCGTCGAGTCCGACCGCCTCCCCCAATCCCTGCACGCCTACTTCATCAAGGGCGGCCGGGTCGGGGTGGATGTCGAGTACACCGTCGAGCCGACGCGCGACGGCCGGTCGTTCGACACCCGGCGCGTGACCGCCGGCCAGGACGGCGTGCCGATCTTCGAGATGCTCGCCTCCTTTCACCGGCCTGAGCCCACCCTGGACTGGCAGCGGCCACAGGAGCACCGGTTGCCCCTCGAGGAGGCCACCACGTCGATCACCGCGCCGGAGGACTGGGCTGATCACTTCGAGACCCGGGTGGGTGCGCCGAGCCCCGATGGCTGGCCCAAGCAGCCGTTCTGGTTCCGGTCCCGCGGTGCGATCGAGGATGATCCCCTGCTGCGGGCCTGCGCACTGACCTTCGTCTCCGACCTGGGCATGGTGTCCACCGCGCGTCCGCCGGGACATCTGCAGCCCGGCCCGGGCGGTGCGGCGAGCCTGGATCACGCGCTATGGCTGCACCGGCCGGTGGATCCCAACCACTGGCACTGCTACGACGCCGTCGCCGTGAGCCACGCCGACGCCCGTGGCCTGGCTTTCGGCGCGATCACCGACGTCAACGGCTGTTTGGTGGCAAGCGTGGCCCAGGAATCGCTCTGGCGGGTTTAACGGGCGGGTTTAACTGGCGGCGGATCCGGGAATCAATGGGCATTCGGTCGCGTTCTTCGGTGACCGGAGGTCAACCGACACCGAAAGGACCCGCACTCATGACCGTTGACTACGACGCTCCCCGTCGCGCCTCGGTTGAGGCGCAGGACGACTCGCTGGAGGCACTGGCGACGCGACGCAACGAGGCGTCAGCGTCGGCTCTGGACCTCGACGAGCCCGACATCGTCGATTCCTACGACCTGCCCGGAGCCGATCTCTCCGACGAGGAGTTGACCGTTCGGGTGGTCCCCAAGCAGCCCGACGAATTCACCTGCTCGAGCTGTTTTCTGGTGCAGCACCGCAGCCGGCTCGCGCGCGGCCACAACGGCCACTCGGTCTGCTTGGACTGCGCCTGAGCCGGATCAGGAACCCGCGATGATCCTGACCAGGTAGGGCGCCATGTCGGTGGTGCGTACCGGTGAGACGACGACGCCGGCATCGGTGACCTCGAGCATCTGGTTGTTGCCCAGGAACATCGTCACGGTGGTGGTGCCGTCGGGCCCGTAGAAGATCAGGTCGGCGGGCAGTGCCTGAGCCGGGGTCACCTTCTGCCCGACGTTGTACAGCGCGCCCGAGGAGCGCGGCAGTTTGGCGTTCACGCCGGCGTAGATGTACTGCATCAGTCCTGAGGAGTCGAAGCCCACGGTCTCAGCGCCCGGGCCGTTGCCCAGCGTCGGTCCGGTGATGTCGCCACCGCCCCACGAGTACGGCACACCCTTCTGTGCGAGACCACGCGCGATCACGAGGTTGACCGCCTGATCACGGCTCACGGGAGCCGCGGACGCGGTGCCCGGCCCCACACCCGGTGCCAGCAACAGCATCGCCACACCGATCAGCACAGCGAAGACGCGCTTCATGTCAGAACCCTCTCTCCGCGACGAATGACGACGGACGTCGCTGATCACAACAGTCACTACTGTCACTTCTACACCATCGGCTTCAGGGTTGCTACCTGGCCTTCGGCCCTGATCAGGCCTTTTGCCCAACCGTGACGCAACGGTGTCCGCAGCGGGGCCGGTTCTTGGCCCAACCGTTGCCCGGTGAGCTGGGCGTAAACTTCGCGGCCATGACGACCACTGAGACCGCTCTGCCCAGCGGCCAAGACCTCGACACCGCGATCGCCGAAGGGCGGCGCGCCTACGACCTCGACCGCAAGCACGTCTTCCACTCGTGGTCGGCGCAGGCGCAGATCACGCCGATGACCATCGTCGCGGCCGACGGCTCCTACGTGTGGGACGGTGAGGGCAATAAGCTGCTCGACTTCTCCGGGCAGCTGGTGTTCACCAACATCGGCCATCAGCACCCCAGGGTCATCGCAGCGATCACCGAGCAGGCGGCCAAGCTCTGCACGATCGCACCGCAGCATGTCAACGCGGCCCGCTCCGAGGCGGCCCGGCTGATCGCCGAGCGCACACCCGGGGACCTCAACCACGTGTTCTTCACCAACGGCGGCGCCGACGCCGTCGAACACGCGGTGCGGATGGCGCGGCTGCACACCGGCCGGCGCAAAGTGCTCTCGCGGTACCGCTCGTATCACGGCGGCACCGACACCGCCATCAACCTGACCGGCGACCCGCGCCGCTATCCCAACGACTACGGCGCCGCCGGCGTGGTCCACTTCAACGGGCCCTTCCTGTACCGCTCGTCGTTCCACGCCGAGAACGACGAGCAGGAATCCCAGCGCGCACTGGACTACCTCGAACGGCTCATCGCCCACGAGGGCCCGGACTCGATCGCCGCGATCATCCTCGA
This sequence comes from Mycobacteriaceae bacterium, assembly GCA_037141465.1. Classification (GTDB taxonomy): domain Bacteria; phylum Actinomycetota; class Actinomycetes; order Mycobacteriales; family Mycobacteriaceae; genus Mycobacterium. The sequence continues at coordinate 4,282 of JBAXCK010000141.1, forward strand.
ATCGGTGCCGGGCACCGCGGGCATCATGGTTCCCCCGCCCGGTTACCTGGCCGGTGTGCGGGAGATCTGCAACCGGCACGGCATCGTCTTCATCGCCGACGAGGTGATGGCCGGCTTCGGGCGGACCGGAAAGTGGTTCGCCATACAGAATTTCGATGTGGTGCCGGATCTGATCACTTTCGCCAAGGGCGTCACGTCCGGTTACGTGCCGCTTGGTGGCGTCGCCATCAACGACGCCATCTTCTCCACCTTCGCCGATCGCGCCTACCCCGGCGGCCTCACCTACTCCGGGCACCCGCTCGCCTGCGCGGCCGCCGTCGCGACGATCAACGCGATGGCGGACGAGGGCATGGTGGCCAACGCCGCGCGCATCGGCGAGAAGGTCCTCGGGCCCGGTCTGCGCGAACTCGCCGGACGTCACCGGTCGGTCGGCGAGGTGCGCGGGCTGGGTGTGTTCTGGGCGATCGAATTGGTCTCCGACCCCACGACGCGCGAACCGCTCGCGCCCTACGGCGGCTCGAGTCCGGCGATGAACGCGGTCATCGCCGCGTGCAAGTCAGGCGGTCTGCTGCCGTTCGCTAACTTCAACCGGATCCATGCCTGCCCGCCCTGCAATGTCACCGACGCCGAGATCGCCGACGGCCTCACCGCCCTGGACGCGGCTCTGGGCGTCGCCGACGAGCACGTCTCCTAGGGCCGCACCAGAACGTGGGGCCGCGCTAGAACGGCGATATGTGCTCGGCCATCAGGAAGAAGGTCAACCCGAGACCGAGCAGGATGGTGAGCGCGACGACGGTGCCGCCTATCACGACCGCTGAGTGAACGCACCGCCGTTTGGCTCGGCCCCGCCTGGCCCGGCGAGATTCGGCCAGGATGCGCGTGGCGGTCTCGGCGAACGCGACATCGACCCGCTCCCCCTCGGTGGCCGGGTAGCCCGCGGCGATCTGGGCAAGCCTGTCAGCGGAGACATCGACCCCGACTCCGCCGTAGCGGCGGCTCAGCCGGCGCAGCCTCCGGCGACTCGGCCGCCGTCCATCGAGGATGGGCTGTGACAGTGCTTTCATGGCGGTGACGACGTTAGTCCGGGATTGGCTTCCTCCGGGGCGGAATACCGTCCTAGGCTCGTGGGTACACCGGCAAAGGAGCAACCATGACTCGCACCATCGCACACGGACACCGCACGGGGTACGCCTCACTGGGGGCGGGCGGGCTCAACATGGACTCGTTCCCGATGAAGCTGTTCCTCAAGGGGAACGCCAAGCAGTGGGATCCCGCCGCCATCGATATGACCCAGGACGCCCGTGACTTCGCGGCGATGACCGACGACGAGCGCCGCTACACCACCATGCTGGCCGCACAGTTCCTCGCCGGCGAGGAGTCGGTGACCCAGGATCTGCAACCCTTCGTCGCCGCGATGGCCGCCGAGGGTCGCTTCGCCGACGAGATGTACCTGACCCAGTTCGTCTTCGAGGAGGCCAAGCACGCGCTGGCGTTCCGGATGTGGTTCGACGCCGTCGGCGTCGTGGCGGACCTGCACGAGTTCACCGAGTCCAATGAGCCCTACACCCAGATCTTCACTCGCGAACTCCCCGACAGCCTCTATGCCCTCGAGCAGGACTCCGGGCCGGCCAACCAGATCCGCGCGTCGGTGACCTACAACCACGTCGTGGAGGGATGCCTCGCGCTGACCGGCTATTACGGCTGGGGCAAGGTGTGCAGCAGTCGCGGCATTCTGCCCGGCATGCAGAAGATCATCAAGCACATCGGCGACGACGAGCGCCGCCACATGGCGTGGGGCACCTTCACCTGCCGCCGCCACGTCGCCTCAGACGACAGCATGTGGCAGGTGGTCACCGACCGGATGGCCGAACTCATGCCGCTCGCGCTGGCCACCGTCGACAGCGGTACGTCGGAGTGGGGCGACAATCCCCCGTTCGGGATCGACCCGGACGACTTGGCGGCCTACGCAGCCGACAAACTCACCCGTCGCCTCGGCGCGATCGAGGGCGCCCGCGGCGCGGACATCCGGCTGATCGACCGCGACGCGTCACCGGAGGCGCTGGAGGAGAAGTTCCATGCCGAGGATCAGCTGGCGCTCAGCGGGGCGAACTAGACCCGGCGGTCCGGTTCCAGGACAACCTTGATCGCGCCGCCGCCCCGGTCTGCGGCGACTCTGAACGCCTCGGCCGCGTTGGAAAGCGCGAACCGGTGTGTGATGACGGTCGCGGCGATCCCGGGATTCGCCGCGAGAACCGCGGCGGCTTCGGCGAACTCATGGCGGTCGCCGGCCCGGTCGTAGCAGTTGCAGCCGACCATCGACAGCTCGTTCATCACGAACGCGATTCCGGGCACCCGCAGATCGTCCTGCGGCATCCCGACCACGGCGATGCGGCCGCCGGGCGCGGTCTTGCGCACACACGCCGCCAACGCTGAGTCCGATCCCGCCGCTTCGACGGTGATCTCGTACTGACCGCGCGGCGACCCGGCGCCCAGTGCGTCACCGGCGGCGCGTTGATGCTCGTGGCGCGCCTCGAGGTCGACCTCGAGTCCCATCGCCCGGGCCGCGGCCACCGTCAGCAGTCCGACACTGCCGCCCCCGATGACCAGCACCCGCTCCCCCGCGACAGCGCCGGCCTTACGCAGGGCATGCCAGCTCACCGCGAGCGGTTCGACGAGGGAGGCGTCGGTGACGGCCAGTCCATCGGGCAGCGGCACCAGGCACTCCGGCGGCACGGCCACCTTCTCGGCCATGCCGCCGTCGAAGGCAACGCCGATCAGTCCGTGCGGCGTCGCGCCCCGGCACCGCTGGGTGGCGCCGACCGAGCACTGGTCGCAGGTGCCGCAGTGCACCGCCGGTTCCACGCAGTAGGCGCGGCCCTCGAACTCCCCCGCGATCTCGTGGCCGAGGGTGATCGGAAGGTTCCACCCGACCAGGGTCAGGTCACTGCCGCAGATGCCGACGGCCGCCACGTCGAGGACGGGCCACTCCACGGCCGGGACGTCGACGTCGGTGA
>JBAXCK010000142.1:0-7222 GCA_037141465.1 Mycobacteriaceae bacterium
GCAGTCACCCACGGTGATCGAAGAACCCGGCTTGGGCAGCGCGGGCCAGTCCAACCCTTACGCGGTGTGGGGGCTGACCGACCAGACACCGGGCGTCGGCACGTTGCGTACCGCGGTCCTCAGCGGCACCAGCGACATCGGTTACAACGTGGTGACGTGGGATCCGCGCGGCGAGTTCGCCTCCGGCGGCATCCTGCAACTGGACAATCCGTTCTTCGAGGGACGCGATGTGTCGGCTGTCATCTCGTGGATCGCCAATCCGGCGGTCAACAGCAGCACGCTGCTCAACAGCGCGGGGGATCCGGCTATCGGCATGGTGGGAGGCTCCTACGGCGGCGGTATCCAACTGGCCGCGGCCAGCATCGACAACCGGATCGACGCGATCGTTCCCGACATCGCCTGGAACAACCTCAACGATTCGCTGTACCCGGACCAGATCTTCCGCACCGCCTACGGGTCGCTGCTGCTGCTCTCACTGATCACCACCGGCGCCCGGATCAACAACCAGATCTACCTCGGCGTGCTCACCGGCGACCTCTTCGGCTTGATCAGCCAGACTGCGCAGGCCGTCCTGGCCAGCAGCGGACCCGGTGGCCCCGACCCGACAGTGCCGAGCCTGCTCAGCGACCTGACCGCACCGACGCTGCTCACCCAGGGCACCGTCGACGTGCTCTTCCCGCTGCAGCAGTCGATCCTCAACGCCCAGGCGCTCGCCAACGGCCAGAAGCCGACCACCAAGGCGATCTGGTTCTGCGGCGGCCACGGCATCTGCGCGGACTTCACCTCCGACAGCACCGCGGGCGTCGCGCAGGCGGCGTTACTGAGGACCGGTGCCCTGGCGTGGCTCGACCAGTACGTCAACCCCGCCCAGACGGCGAACGCCGCGAACAACCTCCCCAACTTCCAGTGGGTGGATCAGTTGGGCACCATCAACAACGCGACCACGTTGCCGTACCAGGCCACGTTCAACAACCTGGCGAACGTCACCGGCACCAGCACCGGCGGAATGCTCGGCATCCTGCCGTTCTCCATCGGCGGTTCCGGTCCCGGCGCGGGCACGCTGCCGTACTCGGCCGGCAACGCCTCGCAGGCCGCCACCGGAATCAATGTCGATGTGACGGTTCCGGCCGGCACCCAGGTTGTCGGCGCCCCGACGGTGAGCTTCACCTATTCGGGTCTGGGCACCGCCCGCGCGGTCTACGCGCAGGTGATCGACAAGAGCACCGGGCGGGTACTCGGCAACACCGTCACCCCGATCCCGGTGACCCTCGACGGGCAGCTGCGCACCGTCAGCGTCCCGATCGGCGACATCGCCTACACCTACGGTGGGACGACCAACCCGGGTCAGCTCACCGTCCAGATCACCGGTTCGGCGACGGCGTTCTGGAACTCGTCGTGGGGCACGGTGAACATCTCCAACGTCAACGTCGCCCTGCCTAACCGCACTGCATAGTTCCGCAGCAGTGGATCCCGTGGGGGCTTCGCGGTTCGTCGGCCGGGTCGGCGGTCTGGCGGCCGCACTGGGTGTCGGTGTCGCGGTGTTCGCGGGCGCCGGCGCTGCGTGGGCCGACGGTGCTGACGCCGCCGGGTCTTCGCCTGGTGACCGCGGCGGCGCGTCGGCGGACTCCGACGCGCGCGCTCACCGGTCTGCCGCCGCGAGCGGGGTAAGTCGGGTGCAGCGCAGCGGCCCACGTCCGGCGGCCGCCGCTGTGGTTGCGGGAAGTGCACAGTCGGTCAGCCCGACCCTGCGCGAAACCGTTTCGGAGCGGGTCACCTCGGCGACCACGGCCAAGGCGACGGGCCAGACGTTCACCAGCAATGGTGTAACGGTGACACCGACGGTGTCCATCGCCGACGGTATCATTCAGGGCTCGCTGAACGCGACCAGTGAGCGCGGCGCGACGCTGAAGTACAGCGTGGTGGACAGCAGCGCCGGCGCAAAGCTGGCATTGGGCACCGGACCCGGCGATCCGACAGCGCAGGACTTCACCGTGCTGCCGTATGCGACGTGGCTGGACGCGGGCACTCAGACACCGTCGGGTACCCAGACCGTCGGCGTCCGGGTCACCGAAGTCACGCAGTTCGACCAGTTCGTCACGAGCATCCCGCTTGTGGGTGCGGTGGCAGGCCCGGTGATTGACCTGCTGCAGCAACTGCCGTTGATCAGCACCTTGCTCGCGCCCATCATCGGTGCATCGTTGGTCGCCACGGTCGGCGTCGACGTGGGCGCCCTGTCGGCCGGAAGGCCCATCGCCTACACCTACAAGGTCACCTCGTTCGACGGCACGAAGATCAGCGCCAACTGGTTCCCGAGCCTTGCTGTAGCCAATGCCGCTGTCGACGGCTTGGACTCATCCACGGTGCTAAACGGTCCGGGCATCGCCACATCCGGCCAGACCGATCCATACGCCGAGTGGGGTATTGGCAACCAGACCCTCGGTGTCGGCACTCTCCGCGAGGCCGGGTACAACGTGGTGACGTGGGATCCGCGCGGCGAGTTCGCCTCCGGCGGACAGTTGCAACTCGACAATCCGTTCTTCGAGGGCCGTGATGTGTCGGCTCTGGTGTCGTGGATCGCCGACAATCCGAGCACCCGGAACGACGGCCCGGGCGATCCGGCGGTCGGCATGGTGGGCGGCTCCTACGGCGGCGGTATTCAGATGAACGTCGCCGGCACTGATCCGCGGATCGACGCGATCGTGCCCGACATCGCCTGGAATTCGATGAACGACTCGATCTACCCCGACGACGTCGGCCGCACCGCCTACACCGCACTGCTCGCACTCGGCTTGATCACATCCGGGGCCCGGATCAATCCGCAGATCTACGAGGCTGTGATCACCGGAGTTCTGTTCGGCTGGCTGAGCGAACGTTCACAGGCCTTCATCGCCGGCGCGGGTGTCACCAGCATGCTCAACCAGCTGCGGGCTCCCACACTGCTGACGCAGGGCACCGTCGATGCGATCTTCCCGCTGCAGCAGTCGCTGGCCAATGCGCAGACCATTCTGAGCAATCCGTACAGCGTTCCGACGAAGGTGGTGTGGTTCTGCGGCGGGCACGGCGTGTGCGCCGACTTCCCCTCCACCAGCACCCAGGCCACAGCTCAGGCTGCCTTGCTGAAGAACAACGCCTTGGCGTGGCTCAGCCAGTACGTCAACGGAAGCGGCACGGCGGCCGATGCCATCCCCACGTTCCAGTGGGTCGACCAGCTGGGCACCATCAACAACTCCGGGAGCAACGGGAAGCTGCCCTACGAGTCCGGGTTCAACAACCTGCCGAACATCACCGGCACCAGCTCCGGTGGCCTTCTCGGCATCCTGCCGTTCTCCATCGGCGGCTCCGGTCCGGGCCCGGGTTCGCTGCCGTACTCGACAGGCAACGGTTCGCAGGCGGCGATCGGCATCACCGTCGACGTGGCCGTTCCCCCCGGCACCCAGGTGGTCGGGGCCCCGACCGTGAGCTTCACCTATTCGGGTCTGGGCACCGCACGGGCGGTGTTCGCTCAAGTCATCGACAAGAGCACCGGGCGGGTACTCGGCAATCAGGTCACCCAGGTCCCGGTGACCCTCGACGGCCAGCAGCACACCGTCGCCGTCCCGATCGCTGACATCGCCTACACCTACGGCGGGACGACCGATCCCGGACAGCTCGCGGTGCAGATCACCGGATCGGCGACCGCGTTCTGGAACTCCGCGTGGGGCGCGGTGAACATCTCCGAGGTCAGCGTGACGCTGCCCAACCGGAATCCCTAGGTTTCCTGAGCCGTCACGTCTGCGAGCGCAGGCGGCTCTTTCCCACGGGCCGGGTATTCCGTAAGCCACCGGACTCATCGGCGTCGGAATCCTCTGTTTCCGAACGTGTCTCTGCCGGCTGCTGGTCCTTGGTCTTCTTGACTTTGACCTTCTTGGCCTTCTTGGCCCTGGGTGGCTTCGGCGGCGCCGGTGGCTTCTCGGCGACGAAGGACAGCCAGAACGCCAGCGCGGCGAGGATCGCGATCGACCCTGCGGCGCCGTAGAGCGCGTACAGCCACGGCTCGGCTGTGCGGGAGTGCAGCCAGATCTCTGCGACGGCGGTCAGCACGATCAGCACCCCGCAGACCACGTGCAACACCGCCGACCATGCGCGCAGCCGCAACGGCAGCTCCGGTGATTCGGTGCCATCCTGGGGTTCGCCGCGCAGCGCGCCGCGCAACAGCACCGCGACGGGCACCGCGGCAGCCGCGAACGGCACCCCGGCTGCGATGCGTCCGAGTGTCGCCAACGTCGCGGGGATGTCGCCGATCAGGACCCACCAGCGGGGTATGACGAAGACGACGTAGAGCGCCAGACCGAGGAGCCACAGCGCCAGATGCATTGTCCGGGCACGCTGTGCCGTCATGCTTCTCCTCGGGTGTTGTGGTCCGGGGTGCGACCACTTTCGCGTAGCCGGTCGCACCCCGGACAGGTGCGGAGGATGCGGGATTTGAACCCGCGAGGGCTATTAACCCAACCCGCGTTCCAGGCGAGCGCCATAGGCCACTAGGCGAATCCTCCGTCGGTCATGGTAGCCGACCAGCACATCACGCCTCGACCGGATGTATGCGCGCTGACCGGCCGGTATTAGACTCGCGGTGGACCCCGCGCGGCGTCCAACCTGTGAACTCCCCCAGGGCTGGAAGGCAGCAAGGGTCAACGGGCTCTGGCGGGTGCGCGGGGTCCCCCTTGGGCGAAAGGCGCGCGGTGTCGTATCAGTCTCTCAGCGGTGACGAACTGCGGGGAGAGCACGATCGCCAGCAGCGCAACTACTCCGACCTCAAGGCCGGGAAACTCTCGCTGGACCTCACCCGCGGCAAGCCGTCGGCCGCGCAACTCGATCTGTCCAACGCACTGCTGAGCCTGCCCGGCGAGAGCGGTTTCCGCGATGACGAGGGCGTCGACACCCGCAACTACGGCGGACAGCACGGTCTGACCGGCTTGCGGGCGATCTTCTCCGAACTGCTGGGTATCCCGGTGCCCAATCTCATCGCCGGTAACAACTCCAGCCTGGAGTTCATGCACGACATCGTGGTGTTCTCGATGCTGCACGGAACGGTCGACTCACCCCGGCCGTGGACGGCAGAGCCGGTGGTGAAGTTCCTCTGTCCGGCACCCGGTTACGACCGGCACTTCGGGGTCACCGAGAACCTCGGCATCGAGATGATCCCCGTGCCGATGCGCGACGACGGCCCCGACGTCGACATGGTGGAAGAACTGGTGGCCGCCGACCCCGCAATCCGCGGCATGTGGTGCGTGCCGGTGTACTCCAACCCGACCGGAGCCGTCTACTCCTGGGAGGTGACCCGGCGGCTGGTCCAGATGCGCACCGCCGCCGACGATTTCCGGATCTTCTGGGACAACGCCTACCCGGTGCACACGCTCACCGGTGAATTCGTCAAACAGATCGACATCCTCGGTCTGGCAGCAGAAGCAGGCCACCAGAACCGTCCCTACGTCTTCGCCTCGACCTCCAAGGTGACCTTCGCCGGCGCGGGAGTGGGCTTCCTCGGCGGCTCGCTGGGCAACATAGCCTGGTATCTGCAGCACGCGGGAAAGAAGTCGATCGGGCCCGACAAGGTTAACCAGTTGCGGCACCTGAAGTTCCTGCGCGACGCCGACGGGGTGCGCCGCCACATGCTCGCCCACCAGGAGATCCTGGCGCCGAAGTTCCAACTCGTCCTCGACATCCTCGATCAGCGGCTGTCCGAGCCGAAGATCGCCTCGTGGACAGAGCCCAAGGGCGGCTACTTCATCAGCCTCGACGTGCTGCCCGGCACCGCCAAGCGCACGGTCGCGCTCGCCAAGGACGCCGGCATCGCCGTCACCGAAGCGGGAGCGTCATTCCCCTACCGCCGCGACCCGCAGGACCGCAACATCCGCATCGCGCCGAGTTTCCCGACGCTGCCGGATCTCGAGGCCGCAATCGACGGGCTGGCAACCTGCGCGCTGCTCGCCGGCGCTGAGAAGCTCCTCGACGGCTCCGGTCGGTAGCCTGCTGACGTGGCGCTCTACCGCAAGTATCGACCGGCGACGTTCGCCGAAGTGGTGGGCCAGGAGCACGTCACCGAACCGCTGTCCACGGCGCTGTCCGCCGGACGGATCAATCACGCCTATCTGTTCTCCGGACCGCGCGGCTGCGGCAAGACCTCTTCGGCGCGCATCCTCGCCCGCTCACTGAACTGCGCGCAGGGCCCCACCCCGACACCGTGCGGCGAATGCGACTCGTGCGTGGCGCTGGCTCCCGGCGGCGGCGGATCGGTCGACGTCGTCGAACTCGACGCCGCCAGTCACGGCGGTGTCGACGACACCCGCGAACTGCGCGACCGCGCCTTCTACGCCCCGGCTCAGAGCCGCTACCGGATCTTCATCGTCGACGAGGCGCACATGGTCACCACGGCCGGCTTCAACGCTCTGCTCAAGATCGTCGAGGAGCCACCGGAGCATCTGATCTTCGTCTTCGCCACCACCGAACCGGAGAAAGTGCTGCCCACCATCCGCTCACGCACCCACCACTACCCGTTCCGATTGCTGGCGCCGCGCACCATGCGGGGGCTACTGGAGCGAATCCTGGCCAGTGAACAGGTCGACGTGGACGACGCGGTCTTCCCCCTGGTGATCCGGGCCGGCGGTGGCTCGCCCCGCGACACGTTGAGCGTGCTCGATCAGCTTCTGGCCGGCGCGGAGGACAACCGGGTCGGTTACCAGCGCGCACTGGCCCTGCTCGGTGCCACCGACGTCGCGCTGATCGATGACGCGGTGGACGCCCTGGCCGCCGGCGACGCCGCCGCCCTGTTCGGCGCGGTGGAGTCGGTGATCGACGCCGGTCACGATCCGCGCCGGTTCGCCACCGACCTGCTGGAGCGGTTCCGCGACCTCATCGTGCTGCAGGCGGTTCCGGATGCCGCGACGCGCGGTGTCGTCGACGCCCCCGGTGATGTGCTGGACCGGATGCGCGATCAGGCCGGGCGTATCGGGCAGGCCACACTCGCGCGTTATGCGGAGGTGGTGCACGCCGGACTGGGCGAGATGCGTGGGGCAACGGCGCCGCGTCTGCTGCTCGAAGTCGTCTGCGCTCGGTTGCTGCTCCCGTCGGCCAGCGACACCGAGTCCGCGCTGCTGCAACGCGTCGAACGCATCGAGACCCGACTGGACATGTCGATCCCGGCCGCTGAGGCCGCCGCCGGCGCCCCGGCCGCCCCCGCCAAGCA
>JBAXCK010000143.1:0-6987 GCA_037141465.1 Mycobacteriaceae bacterium
CCGCCGGCGCACCCGTGCTGCCGGCGGCACCGACTCCGTAGCCGTGTGGTGACTGGCGTGCGACTCGATCCGAAGCTTCTCGAGATCCTGGTCTGTCCCGCCGACCGCGGGCCCCTGATCCACGCCGGCGACGTCCTTTACAACCCGCGACTTCGCAAGGCCTACCGCATCGAGGACGGCATCCCGGTGCTTCTGGTCGACGAGGCCAACGACGTCGGCCCCGAGGAGCATGCGCGCCTGATCGCCCACGGCTGAAACACCGCCCGGGCGTGAGCGCAAACGAGCTGTCCACCGATCCGGTGACGGCCGCCCGCCGTCTGCTGGGCGCGGTGCTCACCGTCGGACCCGTCAGCGCCCGCATTGTCGAAACCGAGGCCTACGGAGGTCCTCCCGACGGACCGTGGGCCGACGCCGCCGCGCACTCCTACCGGGGGGCGACACCGCGCAATGCGGTGATGTTCGGACCGCCCGGGCGGCTCTACACCTACCGCAGTCATGGAATCCATGTGTGCGCCAACGTGTCCTGCGGCCCCGACGGTTCGGCGGCAGCGGTGTTGCTGCGCGCCGCGATGATCGAGACAGGATACGACGCGGCGGCGGCACGCCGGGGTGCGGCGTCGGCCGATGCGCTTGCGCGCGGACCGGGGAACCTGTGCGCCGCGCTCGGCATCACCATGGAGCACAACGGCGCCGACCTCTTTGCCGTCGGATCCGGTGTCGCCGTGAGGCTCGGCGAGCCGTGCCGACACGAAAGCGGACCACGCGTCGGTGTCAGCCGGGCCGCAGACCGGCCGTGGCGATTCTGGGTGCCCGGCAGCGCCGCGGTCTCGGCTTACCGGCGCAGTCCCCGCGCGCCACGGGCGGGTGGCAGCGATTGAGAATTCCGATGCGGGAAGATGCATCGGTGGGCACAACCGGGAACGCCGCGGACACGGGACGTCCGTTGATCGCCCTGTGCTCGGCCGACCAGGCCCCCGACCCCGCCATCCTGCAGAGCCGGGGCGGGTTCACCTGGTTCTACGTCGACCTGGTTGACGGCAGGGGCGGTGGCGCGACCGTCATCTGGTCCTGGGGTCTGCCGTTCCTGCCCGGCTACGCCTCGGCCGCCCGGGGCGGCCGGCCGCAGCTGCCGATCGAGAGGCCCAGTGTCAACGTCGTCGTCTACGGCGGCGGCCGGGAACGGTTCTATCTGCTCTCCGAACTCTCGCCCGATCAATGCCACTGGAGTTCCGACGGTCGCTCCTGGCGGCTGGGGGACTGCGTCTTCTCCTGGACCGACACACCCGGCGCCGACGGCGAAGCGCCGACGCGCATCGTCGAGGGTTTTCTGGATCTCCCACTGCCCACCGGGGGGAGGGTCACCGGCCGGCTGCGACTTGCCGGAGCGCTGCGCCGGGAATCACTCGCACCCACCGGAGGGCAACCGGATCACCCGTGCACGCACGAATGGGCGCCGATGCTCGCCGCGAGCCGCGGCTGTCTGGAACTGAGCACTCCCGACGGCACCATCGGAGTCAAGGGGCGCGGTTACCACGACCGCAACAGCGCGTCGCAACCTCTGCAAGCCCTGGGGATCCAGAGCTGGTGGTGGGGCCGTCTGGCTCTGGCCGGGCGCGATCTGATCTTCTACCGCCTGATCCCGGCGCAGCCGGGCGCCACCCCGCGAGACCTCGTCATCGAGGTCGCCGAGGACGGACGCTCGCGTGTCCACGAGGACGCCGGGTTGGAATTCGGCCGGCTGCATCGCAGTGCCTGGGGACTGCGGTGGCCGAGTAGCGCCACCTTCGCCGACCCCGATGGCCGACCGGTCCGGATCGAGGTCAGTGCCGTGCCCGACAAGGGGCCGTTCTATCAGCGCTACCTCTTGCACGGGCACTGCGACGGCGAAGACGGGTACGGCATCGGCGAGAGCCTGGTGCCCGATCGGGTGGACACCGATCTGCTGCGGCCGCTGGTGCGGATGCGGGTGCACCAGACGATCGGTCCGAACTCTATGTGGCTTCCACTGTTCTCCGGCGACAGCGGCGGGCGTTGGGCACGGCTGCTCGGCCGCGCCGGGCCTGCTCGCGCATGAGCCCTGCCTGGACCCGCGCTCTCGCGGCTCTGCTGGCGCTGCCCGCGTTGGTCCCACTCGGGCTGGTGGCGTTCAACGCGCTGTTCTGGACGCGAGGTCGGCCAAACGCCGACGCGGCCGGTGTCGCACCGGTGGGTGTCAGTGTGCTGATCCCGGCTCGCGACGAGGTCGCCAACATCGAACGGTGTCTTCGCGCCATCGCCGCCGCCGATGGACCGATCACCGAGATCCTCGTCTATGACGACGGCTCCACCGACGGCACCGCTGAGGTTCTCGCCCGGCTGGGCGATGAGATCCCGCGGTTGAGGGTCCTGCCGGGTGAGTCTCTGCCGGACGGCTGGGTGGGTAAGCCACACGCGCTGGCGCGGCTCAGCGACGCGGCCCGCAGCGCGATACTTCTCAACATCGACGCCGACGTCACGCTGCACCCCGACGGCGTGCTGCGCATGCTGTCGCTGATGGACGGCGCCGCGGTGGTCACCGCCGTACCCAGGCAGCGCGCCGAGAGCTTCGTGGAGAAGCTGATGATCCCGCTGTTGCATCTGTCCTATGTGGCCTGGCTGCCGCTGCCGTTGATCGCGCGCGCCCGCGATGCGCGGGTGCTGGCGGCCAACGGTCAACTGCTGATGATCCGGCGGTCCGCGCTCGAGGCGGTGGGTGGCTGGAATCGTGTGCGAGCGGCGCTGGTCGATGACATGGCACTGTGCCGCGCGGTGAAGGAGAACGGCGGCCGCGTCGTCTTCGCCGACGGATACCGGATGGCGGACTGCCGGATGTACTCCGACGGCGCGGCACTGTGGCGGGGCTTCGCGAAGAACTTCTATGAGGGCATCGGCGGGCATCCGCTGGCGATGATCGCGGTCATCGCATTGCATCTGCTGCTGTTCGTCGCACCCTTCGTCGCGCTACCGGTCGCAGCGCTGTGCGGAGCGTGGCCGCTTGCGGCCGCGGCGGCAATCGGTGTCGGGGCCAACCTGTGTCTGCGGGCGATCATGGCGCTGCGCTACGGGCACACCCCGCTCAGTGTGCTGCTGCACCCGCTGGCGATCGTGGCGATGATGGGTGTCCTGCTCGACAGCTTCCGCTGGAGTCGACGCGGCGATATCCGGTGGCGCGGGCGCTCCTATCCGGCGCGCGCCCAACGGGAGGCCGCGTGAGTAGCGGCGGTGCGGATCGCGCGGCCCTCGTCCGCGCCGGCGACACCCGGCACCCGGCATTCCTCGCCGTCGCGCGGCGTTACGCGGGCCGGCGGGTGGCCCGCGGACTCGACGGTCTCTGGGTGTCCGGACTGGAGCACACCCGTGCGGTGCTCGGCAAGCGGCCGCTGCTCTTCGCCTCCAACCACGTCGCGTGGTGGGACAGCCTGCTGCTGGTGGTGCTCGACGAGGCACTCGGCGGATTGGGCTGGGCGGTGATGGACGCGCGCAACCTGCGCAAGCTGCGGTTCCTCGGCTGGCTGGGCGCGCTGCCGCTGGACCGCAGCAGCCCGGAGCGCAGTCGCGAATGCCTGCAATCGGCTGCCGAGCTGTTGGACAGGCCGGGACGCAACATCTGGATCTTCCCGCAGGGCAGGCAGCGGCCCGCGCACCTGCGGCCACTGGACCTCAAACACGGCGTGCAGATCATGCACGATCACAATCCGGTCGGCGTCGTCGCGGTCAGCATCGGGTACGTGTTCCTCGAACGCGATCGGCCGGCCGCGATGGTGCGGTTCTCCGAACCCATCGACGCCGGGGGAGATGACCTGCTGCCCGCTGTGGAGGCGGCGATGCTCGACGGACTCGACCGGATCGACTCCGCCGCGCGGGAGGCCACCGACGGCGGGCGCGCGCGAACCGATCCGCGCGATCCGCTGCCCGGCTTCACCGCAGTGCGCAGGCCGGCGCGTCTGCGGTTACCCGGCCGGGGTGCGCCCGATGCCGGCTGATCGCGGCGAGGTCCTCGTACTCGGCGCCGGCATCGGCGGGCTCGCCGCCGCGCTCGCGATGGCCGCCGCGGGTGTGACGGTGCGGGTGATCGAAGCCGGGCGGCAACCGGGGGGCAAGGCCGGAACCGTCGACATCGACGGGGTGACGGTGGAGACCGGTCCCAGTGTGCTCACCCTGCCCGAGGTGTTCGATCGGCTTTTCGCTCGCGCCGGCCTTCGCCTCGACGAGGTCGTCGAACTGCGCGCCCTGGACCCCGGATTCCGCTACCACTTCGCCGACGGCGCCGTCATCGAAGTGGCGCACAGCCCGGAGCGCACCCTCGCACTGGTCCGCTCCGCGCTCGGTCAGGCGGCGGAGCGCCAGCTCGCATCGTTCATGCGCTACAGCGGGCGGATCTGGGATGCGGCGGCGCCACACTTCGTCACCGGTCCGGCGCCGAGTTGGGCCGCAATGGCCGGCCTGGCACTGCGGCATCCCCGCGCACTCACCGCGATCGACCCGCTGCACAGCATGGCCGCGGCGATCGACCGGCATGTCACCGAACCCCATCTGCGGATGCTGCTGCGCCGATACGCGACCTACAACGGCAGCGATCCACGGCACGCGCCGGCGACACTGAACTGCATCGCACACGTCGAACTCTCACTCGGTGGATACGGCGTACGGGGTGGCATTCGCGCGCTCGTCGATGCTCTGGTCGCCGCCATCGAGGCGCGCGGTGGCGCCATCGAGTGCAACGTGTCCGCCGAGCGGGTGCTACTGGAGGACGGCCGGGCCGTCGGTGTCGCATTGGCGAGCGGTGGAGTCCGGCGTGGCCGCGCGGTCGTGGTGAACGCGGACGTCGGCTGGCTGCGCGACGGCGCTCTGGCCAACGCGTCGCAGTACCTGCCCGCACCGGCGGCTCCCTCGATGTCGGGCTGGACGGCGATCCTGCGTGCCGAGCGAGGAACCGATCGTTTTCCGCACGAGGTGTTGTTCCCGGCCGATTACACCGCCGAGTTCGCCGACATCTTCGACCGCGATCGGCCGCCGGCGGAGCCGACGGTGTATCTGTGCGCGCAGGAGCGCTGCCACGGTGTGAACGGGTGGGCCGATGCCGAGCCGGTGTTCATGATGGCCAACGCTCCGGCGGAGCCGGCGACCGGACGCCGTGCGCCGCACCTGTGGGAGACCCTCGAAGCCGCCGTCGCCACCAGGGTCCGTCACGCGGGGCTGTGGGCCTCGCGCGACGACATCGTGTGGCGCCGGACGCCGGGTGATCTGGCCGCTGAGTTCCCGGGCAGTCGCGGCGCCATCTACGGGGCGGCCAGCAACGACCGGTTTGCGGCGTTCCGGCGCCCGCCCAACCGGGTTCGCGGCGTTCGGGGTCTGTACCTCGCCTCGGGTAGCGCGCATCCCGGCGGCGGCCTGCCGATGGCCGCGCTGTCGGGGCTCGCCGCCGCGGAGTGCCTGTCCACCGATCTCGGTCTGGGATGCGGGAAGATCGAGCGGTGAGCATTCTCGACGACCTGGACGCCCGCGGGCTGATTGCGCAGTCGACGGATATCGATGCTCTGGCCGCCGCGGCGGCACAGCCTCCGATCACCGTGTATGCCGGGTTCGATCCGACCGCACCCAGCCTGCACGCCGGGAATCTCGTTCCGCTGCTGACCCTGCAGCGCTTCCAGCGCGCGGGACATCGCCCCATCGTTCTGGCCGGCGGAGCGACCGGCCTGATCGGCGACCCGCGCGACGCCGGCGAGCGGACGCTGAACAACGCCGACACGGTGGCGCAGTGGTCCGATCGCATACGCGGCCAGCTGGAGCGGTTCGTCGACTTCGACTCCTCACCCACCGGTGCCATCGTCGAGAACAACCTGACCTGGACACAGCCGCTGGGTGCCATCGAGTTCCTGCGCGACGTCGGCAAGCACTTCTCGGTCAACGTCATGCTCGACCGCGACACCATCCGCCGCCGGCTCGACGGCGAGGGCATCTCCTATACCGAGTTCTCCTACATGCTGCTGCAGGCCAACGACTACGTGGAACTGCACCAGCGGTACGGGTGCTCGCTGCAGATCGGCGGCTCGGATCAGTGGGGGAACATCATCGCCGGGGTGCGGCTGGTCCGCCAGAAGCTCGGCGCGACCGTGCACGCGTTGACCGTGCCGCTGGTGACCTCCGCGGACGGCACCAAGTTCGGCAAGTCGACCGGTGGCGGAAGCCTCTGGCTGGACGCCGACATGACCAGCCCGTACGCCTGGTACCAGTACTTCATCAACACCGCCGACGCCGACGTGATCCGGTACCTGCGATGGTTCACCTTCCTGCGGCCCGAGGAACTCGCCGAGCTCGCCGAACTCACCGCCTCCCGCCCGCAGGAGCGGGCCGCCCAGCGCCGGCTGGCCCGCGAGCTCACCACGCTGGTCCACGGCGCGGCGGCCACCGAATCCGTGGAGAGGGCCTCCGCCGCGCTCTTCGGCCGCGGGGAACTCCACGACCTCGACGAGCCCACCCTGGCCGCGGCGCTGCGGGAGGCCGCGGTGGCCGAACTGCCGCCGGGAGGGCCCGGGGGAATCGTGGACCTGCTGGTCGCGACGGGTTTATCGGCCAGCAAGGGGGCCGCCAAACGGACCGTCGCCGAGGGCGGGGTCTCGGTCAACAACCAGCGGATCGACTCCGAGGAGTGGGTGGCCGGCCCGGCGGACTTCCTGCACGGCAGGTGGCTGGTGTTGCGCAGGGGCAAGAGGAATATCGCGGGGGTCGAACGCGTTGGGTGACTGTGTAGGTGTGCAGACTGCGCGGATTTGACTGGCGTCGCAGACTGACGTAACTTAACGAAGTCGTTGCGACGCGGTTGGTCCGCAGAGCGCGGCGGCATCTCCGAGGAATCCGAACTACGAGCACGCGGCTTTCGGCCGCGGGTTGGTTGCGCGGTCGCCTGAGGAGATGCGGGTGTGTTGTTTGAGAACTCAATAGTGTGTTTGGTGGTTTTTGTTTGTTGTT
>JBAXCK010000144.1:0-6806 GCA_037141465.1 Mycobacteriaceae bacterium
GTGTACCGCCGCATCGAGACGCCGTCGTCGGTGCCCGCGCTGGAGAACCTCATTCAGGCCACCTTCGTCGCGGCGTACATGACCGAGCACGACGATCAAGTGCGCGTCGGCAACCTGTTGCGCCAGGCGCTGACCCAGGTCGCTCACAGTCAGCCGGAGACGTTCACCCAGCGGCGCGCGGCGTTCGTCGCGGCCGTCAAACAGGCGATCGCCGAGGGCGATCTGAGTGATGACCTCGAACCCGAGGAGGTCGGCAACGCGCTGTGGGTCAGCACGCTAGGTGCCCGGCTGATGTCGGATGCGACCGGCGAGGACGTCTTCGAACAACTCACCCGGGTGTGGCGGGTCATTCTCGCCGGGGTGGTGGCGCCGGAGTCCAAGATCCGCTACCGCCGGCTGGTGGCCAAGATGTCGCGGGAGTACGGCCACACCGCCTAGCGGGGGATGGCGCGGGCCGGTGGTGCCGCTCGGTCAAGAGAGTAACGATTAGATAACGGCAAGGTCTTTCAGCACGTTTTCGGCAACTGCTGGTTGTTAGCTGTCAGCGAGGTACTGCGCTTCGCTGGTATCGACCGTTTCGAGCATTTCAGGGGTAACCGATGGCTGAGTCGACTCCTTTCGCGTGTGCGGAATGATGGGACCGTCCGCGCCGCCCGCGCCCCCGCCCCCGCCGAGGTCCTGACGCATCTCCGGCGACCTGGGCGGCACTGAACTTCCCAGCGGTGCAACGACACCGAGCGGTTCACAGATGCCGGGCACCGGTCAATCTTGCTTCCCGGCTAATCGGCTACCACAATCGTCAACGCCAAGGCTTGCTCAGCAGGGTAGAACTGACCAGCCGGCCTGCGGCCCACCTGGCGGGCAGCAGTACCGATCGGCACGAAGGAAACGGCGATGGCTGAAGATCGGGACAACTCCCGAAGCCCTGTGGAGAGCTCGATTACAGAGGTCGCCCGAGGCGGCGATAACGTCGACTGTCTGGTGATCGGCAGCGGTACCGCGGGTGTGACGACGGCTCTGGCGTTGGCAGACCAAGGTTTTCGAGTCGTCATTGTGGAGGCCGGACCTCTGGGCCTGTGGTCCCACGTCGCCAATGCCCGCTTTGGCGACGGCGGGGGACTGGCGGCCAAGGTGAGCAACTCCGCGGCTATTCCGGTCTCCTGGTTCGGCGATGAGCAGGCGGGCAACGGGGAAACGGGGTGGCAAGTCCCCACGTGGCTGGCCGTCGGCGGGCGAACCCTCTACTGGTCGGGTACCACCCCGCGCTACCAGGCGTGGGATTTCGACGACTGGCCGATCACCGCTGACGAAATGTCCCGGTTCTACGACCGTGCCGAATCGTTGATCAAGGTGAGCGGTTCGGGCGACGGACATCGACCGCCCTTCTACCAATCGGGCCGGCAACGCATGGCCATCGAACAGTTGCTGGAGGCGGGTTGGCCCGCCCGCTCAACACCTGCGGCCGTCGACACCTCCGCTGACCGAACGTTGGGGGCGGGATTCGACAGCTCGACAGCGCGGCTGCTGGCCTCCGAGCATCTCGGGGATTTCAGCGACGGCGCCCGGGTATCCCTCATCATCCAGGCGGTGGTGACGCGGCTGGTACTCGAGGCGGATCGGCTCACCGGAGTCGAAGTGCTCGACCGGCGAAGTGATTCCGCTGTCACGCTGCGCGCCCGCCACGTGGTGTTGGCATGCGGGGCAGTGCAGTCGGCCCGCCTTGCGTTGCGTTCCGGGCTCGGCGAGCTCAATCCACACGTCGGCCGCTACATCAGCGACCATCTGTTCCTGGAGGGGATCGTCGAGTTCGGCGATCCGGGACCCGACGGTCCCTTCAGCTTGCTGATCGACCCAACTCCCGATCGGCCCTACCAGGTGCAGATTCAGGGATGTCTGGGTACGTCGTCGTATTACAAGACCCCCTCGGGTGCGAGCGAGCGGGGCACCGGCCCCGCTTTGGTGACGTTGGCGGCCTTCGGCGTCGGTGCGGTTCGAAGGGAGAACCGCGTCGCGCTGAGCAGCGGGGGTGACCGCGCTTACGGCGGTATTCAGGATCTCCGGGTGATCTACGGCCGCAGTGCTGACGATGAGGCCTGTCTTGCCGCCATGCGGGACGGCGCCGCCCGCGCCGTGGAGGCCTTCGGCGCTCGGCTCAGCAATATCCAGGTCCATCCGCCGGGTATTGCATTGCATGAGGTCGGCGGACTGCGGATGAGCGGCGACGAACAGACCGGAGTTACGGATACGTTCGGGCAGTTCTGGAGGGTCAGGAATCTTTCCGCTGCGGACGCCAGCGTCTTTCCGTCCCAGGGGGCGGCTAATCCGTACCTCACGATTACGGCCTTGTCGCTGCGTCATGCCGAGGCACTGTCGCGCAGGCTCTAGACGAGCAATAGGTCCGGACGATCCGGTCGAGGGCCTCCTGCATTTGTAGGAGGCGCGTTCATCATCCCGAACATCACTTCTGCCGATCCCGCGCACGCTGTTCTGCGGGAAGACTCGGGAACACGTTGGCGACGCCCAACGGGATTCTTGAGATGAAAGGCACCGGTGATCGGTGATGGCACGGGATCGCAGTACCTATCGCAATCCGTGGACCGCGCTGTGGGCGATGATGTTCGGATTCTTCATGATCCCGGTCGACGCCACCGCTGTCGTCGTGGCTAATCCGACGATCATGGCCGAGTTGAATACCGGCTATGACATGGTCATGTGGGTGACCAGCAGTTATCTGCTGGCATATGCTGTGCCGCTGTTGGTGGCAGGGCGACTCGGTGACCGGTTCGGTCCTAAAAACCTATATCTGATCGGCCTGGCGGTGTTCACTGCGGCTTCGCTCTGGTGCGGATTGTCGAACAGCATCGGCATGCTGATCGCCGCGCGCGTGCTGCAGGGTATCGGCGCCGCGTTGCTGACTCCGCAGGCTCTGTCCATGATCACCCGTACCTGTCCGGCCGAGCGCCGTGGCGCTGCCCAGAGCGTATGGGGCGCCGTCGCCGCCGTCGCCACTCTGGTGGGACCGATGATCGGCGGTGTGCTGGTCGACAATCTCGGCTGGCAGTCGATCTTTCTGATCAACGTTCCCATCGGCATCGTCGGGCTCGCGCTGGCGGTCCGGTTGGTCCCGGCGTTGCCGACCAGGCCGCACCGGTTCGGTTTCGTGGGCGCCGTTCTGTCCGGCGTCGGCGTGTTCTGTGTCGTCTTCGCGCTGCAGCAGGGGCCGGCAAGCTCGTGGGCGCCGTGGATCTGGGTGACGATCGCCGCCGGCGCGGGCTTCGTGGCAGCGTTCTTCTACTGGCAGTCGGTGGACACACGCGATCCCCTCATTCCCCTTGAGATCTTCCGCGACCGCAACTTCACCCTCGCCAGCGTGGGAGTCCTTGTCGCCTCATTCGTCACGACCGCGATGGTGGTGCCGACGATGTTCTATGCGCAGGCCGTCTGCGGACTCTCACCGTTACGATCCGCGCTGGTGATCGCCCCGATACCGATCGTCGGAGGCTTACTGGCACCGGTGGTCGGCAGGATCGTCGATAGATCCCAGCCGCGGCGGGTAATCGGCTGTGGCTTCTCGGTTCTGGCAAGCGCGCTGATCTGGCTGGCGTTCGACATGGCTCCGACCACTCCCATGTGGCGGATCGTGGCGGCGTTCACCGCCATGGGTGTCGGACTGGCGTTCATCTGGATACCGCTGGCCGCCACGTCGGCCCGAAATCTGCCCACCCGCCAGGCCGGCGCCGGCTCAGGAATTTACAGCGCGGCCCAGCAGCTTGGTGCGGTGCTGGGTAGCGCAGGCCTCGCCGCATTCATGACATCGCGTGTCTCCAGGGAGATGCCCACGATCCCCGACAGCGCACAGCACACCGGATCGCCACATGGCCCGGACGTGATCGCGCAGCTGCCCGACTCACTGCGTGAGTCCTTCTCGGTGGCGATGTCGCAGTCGATGATGCTGCCTGCGATCGTCGCTGTGTGCGGAGTGGTCGCCGCTTTGTTCATGGTCAACCACGCCACCTCGGCGGCGGCCGCGAACCGCTAGGCGCAGGAGACCCGCTCGTGTCCTGCGATATGAGGACACGCGATTCATCGGGTACAGGGGTCTTATCGCGGACATACAGGCGCCCAGCTTCTCGGCATCGTTGATGACATCACCGGAATAACCGCCGGTGCAACGAACAGGAGAGAAAAATGGTCACCTTAAGCACACCGCGTCGCTCGCAGATGAAGGCGAGTCGATCGGATCGGAACGTCGTTTCCGGAAGATTCCTACTGACCGTCGCCGTCATCACGCTGCTGGTCCTGGCGGTGTTCGTTCAACACGTCGACTCTCCGGTCAAGTGGGTGATCTTCACGTTGTCCGTCCTCCCCATCTTCACCACCCTCTACAACCGGCTGCTCTTCCTGAAGGGGTCAGTCGTGAACCGGGACGAAGTGTTCGCACCGCATCCCACGGGATCGACCCGTACGACACTGCCGGGCGTGGCGCTGATCATCGCATCGTGCAAGGAGCCCTTCGAGGTTGCCAAGATGACGTTCGACTGCGCCTACCGTGCTCGGTATTCCGGGACCCGGGAAATCATCGTCGTGGACAACACCCAGGACACCACCGACGTCGACTTCCGCTTGTGGAAGTCCTACGTCGAGTCACATGCCGGCCGCGACGCCGGGATCCGTGTCGTCTTCCGGCACAACTCGGATTCGGCCGGCAAGAAGCCGGGCAACATCGACCTGGCGCAGAAGCTGATCGTAGATTCCGAATATGTCGTGTTCCTCGACGTCGACTCGTCGCTTCCCCTCGATACGGACCTGCTCGACATCGCGGTGAACAGATTCGAAGACGATCCCAAGCTGGGCGTGCTGCAGTTCCACACCGTCCCGACCAACAACCACTTCAATCGATTGAGCAGGGCCGTTTCGGTGGCTCAGCATGCGCTGCGCATGACCTACCTCATGCGGGCCAGGGGTGGCTTCGCGATGTTCTACGGCCATAACGGGATGTGGAGGCGTTCTCTGTTGGACGTCAACGGTTCGTGGCTTGAGCATTACCGCGACAATGTCATCGTCACCGAGGACTTGCTCAAGACACTCGGCGTGTACACCAATGGCTATTCCTTCGAATACATGAATGTCCCGACTGGTGAGTGGGTCCCCAGCTCACTCAAAGCGCTCGACAGCATGTGGATGCGCTGGACCTACGGCGGCTTCCAGGTGCTGTTCAAGTACTTCCGCCCGATCGTGACGGCGAAGGGGCTGTCCCGCATGCAACGCATTGATCTGGCGACGATGCTCGTCAGCTATGGCACCAGCCCGCTGACCTATCCGTTGGCGTTCCTGTGGTTCGCCGTTCTGCCCGCCGCGCAGGCAGCGCTGTTGGTCTCACTCGTTCTCTGGTTGCCGATGTTGCTCTGCGCCGGCGTCATGTGGCGTCATCACCGCGGTGCCGATCGCCGGCCGATGCTCAAGCGACTCGGCGATCTCTACGCGGGGATGTTCCTTGTCGAGACCTTCATACTCGCGGTGCAGACCCGCGCCGTCGTGAATTTCATCGCGGGGAAGAAGCAGGGTTGGCGTGTGACCGCGAAGGGCACCGAGGACAGGCCGCGTGGGCTGGAGGTGCTGACCGGCAACAGGTTCATGGTGGGCCTGTCCGGCCTGACCATCGTCGCTCTGGTCGCGGGATGGGGCTACTGCCACGGATTTGCCGCGAGTGCGCTGTTCGGTTACCTGGTCGTGGCCCTGATACCGGTCCAATTGCTCCTGTGCATCGTCGTTTACGGCGGCGAGGTTCAGGGCGCGGACGAAGATGTTCTGACGGCTGTCATCGACCCGGCCGGCTTGGAGCCTGTCATCGGCGAAGAGTTGCTGGTTGTGGCGTCCGCGCGGGCCAATTGCTGAACAGGGCCGACCGCGCCGCTCTGCGGCGGATAGTCCGGATCCGGATAGTCCGGATCCGGACTATCACTGCGAGTGGAGCCGATGACGGGAATCGAACCCGCGTATTCAGCTTGGGAAGCTGATGTTCTGCCATTGAACTACATCGGCGTCGCGGCCCGTCTGGGCTGCGCACGAAGGATATCGCAGGAGCTATACGCTCGGGGGCGTGCTGCTGTCTGATCGCGACATCCGCGCCGAGGTCGCCGCGGGGCGCCTGGGCATCGACCCCTTCGACGACTCCCTGGTGCAGCCCTCCAGCGTGGACGTGCGGCTGGACAACCTGTTTCGCGTCTTCAACAACACCCGCTACACCCACATCGACCCCGCGCAGCAGCAGGACGAGTTGACCACCCTGGTGCAGGCCACCGCCGGGGAGCCCTTCGTGCTGCACCCCGGCGAGTTCGTCCTGGGCTCGACGCTGGAGACCTGCACGCTGCCCGACGACCTGGCCGGCCGGCTCGAGGGCAAGTCGTCGCTGGGCCGGCTGGGTCTGCTCACCCACTCCACGGCCGGCTTCATCGACCCCGGATTCTCCGGCCACATCACCCTGGAGCTGTCCAACGTCGCCAACCTGCCGATCACCCTGTGGCCGGGCATGAAGATCGGCCAACTGTGCCTGCTGCGGCTCACCAGCCCCGCCGAGCACCCCTACGGCAGCGCCGCGGCGGGCTCGAAGTATCAGGGCCAGCGCGGGCCCACCCCGTCGCGGTCGTACGTGAACTTCATCCGCTCCACCTGAGGTGTAACCCGGAGGTGTAACCCTGAGGTTTAACCCTGAGGTGTAACACTGCGGGCCGCCGCCGCGATGAACCGAGCATCGGAGGTTCATCGAAGGAGGGGCTGCGGTGGAGGTCGTGCTCGGGGTGTCGATG
>JBAXCK010000145.1:0-6721 GCA_037141465.1 Mycobacteriaceae bacterium
CGGCGATGACTACTCCCGCGGCTGGATTTGTACTCACGTGCTGTTCTTACCGCATAGCCCGCGCGAGGTGGCGTCGACGTGGGCATAATCGGGCGATGCCCGCGCCGCCGCTCACCCTGACCCAGCAGATGCTGCGGCGGCGACCGCTGATCAACGCACCGGTCGCGCACGGCACCTCGGAGAACCTCAAACGTTCGATCGGAACCTTCCAGCTGGCGATGTTCGGAATCGGCTCGACGGTCGGTACCGGCATCTTCTTCGTGCTCTCCGAGGCCGTGCCGCAAGCCGGGCCGGGCGTGATC
Source organism: Mycobacteriaceae bacterium (assembly GCA_037141465.1). Lineage (GTDB taxonomy): Bacteria > Actinomycetota > Actinomycetes > Mycobacteriales > Mycobacteriaceae > Mycobacterium. The sequence goes on from JBAXCK010000145.1 coordinate 303, forward strand.
GTCTCGTTCATCATCGCCGGTGTCGCCGCCGGGCTCGCAGCCATCTGTTACGCCGAACTCGCGTCAGCAGTGCCGGTTTCGGGATCGACCTATTCCTACGCCTACACCACACTCGGAGAGGTGGTAGCGATGGGCGTGGCCGCATGCCTGCTACTGGAGTATGTGGTCTCCACAGCCGCTGTGGCCGTCGGCTGGAGCCAGTACGTCAACAAACTTCTTGAAAACTTCCTGGGACATTCTCTGCCTCAGGCGCTTTCGGCGGCGCCCTGGGACACCTCACCCGGGATCATCAATCTTCCCGCGGTCTTTCTGGTCTCTATGTGCGCGCTGCTGCTGATTCGTGGTGCCAGCGAGTCAGCGGCGGTGAACACCGTCATGGTGATCATCAAACTCGGTGTGCTGGTGATGTTCTCCGTGATCGCTTTCACGGCATTCGACGCCGACCGGTTCGCGAACTTCGCCCCGTTGGGTGTGGCCGGAATCGGATCGGCAGCGGGCACGATCTTCTTCTCCTACATCGGTCTCGACGCCGTGTCGACAGCCGGTGAGGAGGTCAAGGACCCGCAGCGGACCATGCCGCGCGCTCTCATCTCCGCGTTGTTGACCGTCAGCGGGGTGTACATACTGGTCACCCTCGCCGCACTCGGCGCCCAAAAATGGACCGATTTTGCAGACCAGAAGGCCGGTCTTGCCACCATCCTCGACAACGTCACCGGAGCGAACTACTGGGGAACGGTGCTGGCCGCAGGGGCGGTCATCTCAATCTTCTCGGTGACCCTGGTCACGTTGTACGGATCGACCCGGATTCTGTTCGCCATCGGGCGCGACGGCCTGCTTCCCTCGATGTTCGCCAAGGTCAGCCCCCGCAGCATGACCCCGGTCAACAACACGCTGGTCGTCGCCACGGTGGTGAGTCTGCTGGCCGGCCTGGTCCCGTTGGACAGGCTCGCCGACATGGTGTCGATCGGCACACTCGTCGCGTTCATCACCGTATCGGTGGCCGTCATGATTCTGCGAAGGCGTGAACCCGACCTGCCGCGCGGCTTCAAGGTTCCGGGCTACCCCGTCACCCCGGTGCTGTCGGTGCTGGCCTGCGCCTACATCCTGCTCAGCCTGCACTGGTACACCTGGCTGGCGTTCGCCGGCTGGGTCTCGGTTGTGCTCGCGTTCTACTTCCTGTGGGGCCGCCACCACAGTGCGCTAAACCAGGGCCGCGGCAGCACGGTCTCGGCATCGGCCGAGAACGTGCCGTGACCGTCGCCGTCGGCTACCTCGCGGGCAAGAGCGGCACCGCGCCACTGCACCTGGCCGTCGAAGCGGCCCGCACCCTCGCCACCTCCCTGACGGTGGCGACGATCGTGCCCAAGCCGTGGACGTTCCCCTCGCCGGCCCGGGTCGACGCCGAATACGCCGCCTGGGCCGACCAGCTCGCCGAGGATTCGGCTCGGGAAGCCGAACGGATCCTCGCCGGGATCGGCTCTGCGGTGTCGGTGAGCTACCACGCGCACGCCCACCGGTCGGTGTCCGGCGGCCTGGTGGAGGTTGTCGATGAGCTCGACGCCGAGGTGCTGGTGCTCGGGTCCTCGGCGAGCGGGCAGCTCGGTCAGGTGGTCGTGGGTTCCAGCGCCGACCGGTTGCTGCACTCATCCCCCGTCCCGCTGGCGATCGCCCCGCGCGGCTACCGGGGCGCCCGGGCCGGCGCACTGACCCGCATCAGCTGCGGCTACCCCGGCACACCCGAGTCGGTGGAGGTGGTGCGCCGCATCGAGGCGTTGGCCAGGCGGCTGGGTGTGCCGCTTCGGGTGATCACCTTCGCGGTGCGCGGCCGCACCATGTATCCGCCGGAGGTCGGATTGCACGCCGAGGACTCGATCCTGGCGGCGTGGGAGGCCCAGGCCGCCGAGATGCTGGACCGATTGCGCACCGACGGCATCATCGGCGCCGACGTGGAGGTGGCCGTGGTCAGCGGCAACGACTGGGGTGAGGCGCTCGACGACGCCGACTGGCAGGACGGCGAGATCCTGGCGCTGGGCACCTCCCCGCGCGGCGACATCGCCCGGGTCTTCCTGGGCTCGCGCGGCGCGAAGATCCTCCGGGTGAGCCCGGTACCGGTGCTGGTGCTTCCCGGCTAGCGGTCGCAGACGCTCAGTACTTCATCACGCCGCGGTCGATGACGATCTGCGATCCCGACAGCACAGCGGAGCGGTCACCGGCCAGCCACACCACCACTTCGGCCGCCTCCTCGGCGGACATGAAGTCGCTGCGCTTGGCCTTCTTGGAATCCTTGTCCATCGGCTGGTACGGCATCGGCGCGTAGCTGTGCAGGAACGCCGGGTGCTTGCCGAGGATGCCCAGCATGGCGTCGTTGGTGATCATCGGGGTGGCGATCGAGTACGGGTGGATCGAGTTCACCCGGATGCTGTACTCCCCCAACTCGATCGCCAGCGTGTTCGTCAGTGCGGTCAGTCCGTGCTTGGAGGCGGCGTAGTGCCCGTTGCCCGGGGTGGCCTTGATGCCGCCGGCCGAACTGACGATCACGATCGACCCGCCGTTGCCGGCTTCGATCATCGCCGGGATCACCGCACGCAGGGTGCGCCAGGTTCCGGTCAGGTTGACGTCGATAACGGTGTTCCACTGCTCGTCGGTGAGCTCCCAGAGCCGGCCCCAACTGAGCACACCGGCGTTGGCCACCAAGACGTCGAGGCGGCCGAATTGCTCGACACCGTCGGCGACCAGCTGGCGCAGCGCGGCGTCGTCGCGGATGTCGACCGTGCGCGAAAGCGCCTTACGGCCCTCCGCCTCGATCAGCCGGACGGTCTCGTGCAGATCGTCCTCGGTGGAGGCGACATAGGGAATCGTGTCCGACGCCGGCCCGCAGATGTCGCTGACGATCACGTCGGCACCCTCCGCTGCCAGCCTGACCGCGTAGGCGCGGCCCTGGCCGCGAGCGGCTCCGGTCACGAATGCGACGCGGCCCTCCAGATCACCCATGGGGGTCAGGCTATCTCAGAGGTCTCCGAGGATCTGCGTGCGCTTGGTCGCGTACTCCGTCTCGGTGACAGCGCCGGTGGCGCGCAGCGTGTCGAGTTCTTGCAGCCGCTGGGAGACCGTCGGCGGCGGCAGTTCGGAATCGGCCGGCGGCGCGGAAACCGGGGCCGGAGCAGCCGGCTGGGCGCCGGCTCGCCGTACGATATCGATCACCTGCCGGCGCACCGCAGGGTTGGACCGGATGTCGATCGTGCCGTTCACCGGAATGCCATTGGCGTGCAGCAGGCGCAGGATCTCGAACAGTGGACCGGACTGGCCGGTGAGGTCGTAGGTCCTGCGGTCCTCGTCCACGGTGAACTCCGCCGGGGTGACCCCGGCCAGCAGAGCGCTTGCCTCCCATTGGATCTCGTAGGTTCCCGAGTTCGGCTGCACCAGGACCACGAGCTTGTGACCGCTCAGGACCTGCATACGTGCCGGGCTGGACGCCATGGTCTGCTGCGCGTCGAAGCCGGGCTGCCCGGGAACATCGACGTGCAGATTGACCTTGATCATCTGCTGGCCGTTGACGAAGAGATGGGTGTCGGAGATCCCGATGATCCGAGCGACCGCCAGAACACCGCTGCGGGTGAGTTCGTCGTGCCGCGCCGCCGCCTTGGTGCTGTAACTGGTCAACGCCAACGCGGCCAGCACGTCCATGGTGGTCACCAGCAGTCCGACCCAGAACATCCAGTTGATGTAAGGCCGCGCCATCGAGCCCAGGGCGAAGTACACGATCAGGAAGATCGGGCCCACCAGGCCGCCGCACAGCAGAACGGTCAACTGGGCCTTGAGATAGCGCGCCAGCATCTGCGCTCAGACGGTGGCGGGCATCAGAACGGCAGACCCATCATGCGGGTGATGCTGGGCGGCGGCGGGAGGATCGCGCCGAGGACCGCTCCGGCGATCGTGGCGCCGACGATGGCGCCGCCGATCCCGCCGACGACGTCCTCCGGGCGGGGCAACTGCGGCGGCGGCGGAAGTTCCGGCAGGGCGAACCCCGGAATCGCGCCGATCGCCGGGAGCGCCGAGATGCCGACGGCCAGCCCGTCGAGGTTGGGCGGCGGCGGAAGCGGGGGCAGCTGCGGAAGCGGGGGCAGCGCCGGCAGGGCCGGCACACCGACGGGCGGCGCGGCCGCGGCGGCGGCGAACGCCGTCGACAGGCCGCTGAAGTCCGCCGCCGGGAGCGCCTGCGGCACGCCGGCCGCGACCGCCGCGGCGGCCGGCGCCGCTCCGAGCGAGGTCTGCAGCGCATTGAGCAGACCCGGCCCGCTGTTGGTGTAGGCGGCGTAGAGGATCAGGTCGCCCACGACGACCGCTGTCGACGTGATCGCCGCCGAGGTGAGGCCACCAGCGGTCCCGATGACCGAACCGGCCACCCCGGCGGCCTGAGCATTCTGCTGTGCGGTCACGACGGAATTGAGCAGGGGGTCGAAGTCGACCGGGTCCAGCGACGCATCGGGAGCCGGCGGCAGCGAACCGTCCGGCAGTTGCCCGGGCAGGGAGTTCATCGCCGCCGGCGCCGCCGCCGAGCCGAGTCCGGTTGATCCGGCCAGCGCGCCCGGTGTTCCGGCGTCGGTGCTGTCACCGACACCCATCGCGCCCTCACCGAGGCCGAACATCGACAGGTCGGTGCCGTCGGGGGCCGCCGACGGGGTCACCGTCACCGTCGTGGTGGGCGGCTGGATCTTCTTGATCGCGGTCCTGGCGGTGTCGGCTCCGGCGTTGAGCAGCAGCACAAGGATTCCGCCGATCAGCGAGACCAGCAGGCTCGCGCCCGCGATGCCGGCGACCTGGCGTCGTCGGCGCTCCGAGGAGATCTCCGGTGCCATGGGACCCTACTTTCGAATCGCGGGCATCGACCCGGGGAATCGGGGGCCACGCGCAACTCCTAAGTCTAGCACCCGCCAAGACCCTCTCCAGCAAACGAAAATCGGCGCCCACCCGCAGGTGAGCGCCGACTTCCGTTAACCGATTTACTTGACGATCTTGGTCACCCGGCCGGCGCCGACGGTGCGGCCGCCCTCGCGGATCGCGAAGCGCAGACCCTCGTCCATGGCCACCGGCTGGATCAGCGTCACCGAGATGTCGGTGTTGTCGCCGGGCATGACCATCTCGGTACCCTCCGGCAGTGTCACCACACCGGTCACGTCGGTGGTGCGGAAGTAGAACTGCGGACGGTAGTTGTTGAAGAACGGCGTGTGCCGGCCGCCCTCGTCCTTGGACAGGATGTAGACGCTGCCCTCGAACTCGGTGTGCGGCGTGGTGGTGCCGGGCTTCACGATGACCTGACCGCGCTCGACGTCCTCGCGCTTGACGCCGCGGACCAGCAGACCGACGTTGTCGCCGGCCTGACCCTGATCCAGCAGCTTGCGGAACATCTCGACACCGGTGACGGTGGTCTTGGTGACACCGGGCCGGATGCCGACGATCTCCACCTCTTCGTTGACGTTGACCACGCCACGCTCGATACGACCGGTCACCACGGTGCCGCGGCCGGTGATGGTGAAGACGTCCTCGACGGGCATGAGGAACGGCTTGTCGGTCTCGCGGACCGGGTCCGGGATGGAGGCGTCCACTGCGTCCATCAGATCCTCGACGCTCTTGACCCACTTCGGGTCGCCCTCGAGGGCCTTGAGCGCGGAGACCCGGATGACGGGCGCGTCCTCGTCGAAGTCCTGGGCGGCCAGCAGTTCGCGGACCTCCATCTCGACGAGCTCGAGGAGCTCCTCGTCGTCGACCATGTCGGACTTGTTCAGCGCCACCAGGATGTAGGGCACGCCGACCTGGCGGGCCAGCAGCACGTGCTCGCGGGTCTGCGGCATCGGGCCGTCGGTGGCGGCGACCACCAGGATCGCGCCGTCCATCTGGGCGGCGCCGGTGATCATGTTCTTGATGTAGTCAGCGTGACCGGGGGCGTCGACGTGCGCGTAGTGACGCTTGTCGGTCTGGTACTCCACGTGGGAGATGTTGATCGTGATACCGCGCTGACGCTCCTCGGGCGCGTTGTCGATCTGGTCGAACGCACGCGACTCGTTCAAATCGGGGAACTTGTCGTGCAGAACCTTGGTGATAGCCGCGGTCAGCGTCGTCTTGCCGTGGTCAACGTGACCGATGGTCCCGATGTTGACGTGCGGCTTCGTCCGCTCGAACTTCGCCTTCGCCACTTCTGTGTCCTCCTGGACTTGTTGGTGCTTTGGTTAAAGCAGTTGATTGTTATTCAGTTGTGCAGTTGCACAAAGACTTTCGGGACTAGGCCCCGGTGGCCTTCGCGATGATCTCCTTCGACACGTTCGCCGGAACTTCAGCGTAGGAGTCGAAAACCATGGAGTAGTTGGCTCGGCCCTGGGTCTTCGACCGGAGGTCGCCGACGTAGCCGAACATCTCCGACAGCG
>JBAXCK010000146.1:0-6556 GCA_037141465.1 Mycobacteriaceae bacterium
GCGAGACTCACCGATTGAGCAATTCCTCGACGAGCCCCTTGACCCGCTCGGCGATGTCGTCGCGGATCCGCCGGACCACTTCGACCGGCTGGCCGGCCGGGTCGTCGAGCTTCCAGTCGCGGTAGGACACCCCCGGGAAGTACGGGCAGGTGTCACCGCAGCCCATGGTGATGACGACGTCGCTGCTTTCGACGGTGTCGGCGGTGAGCACCTTCGGGGTGGCGGCGGTGATGTCGATGCCGATCTCGTTCATCGCGGCGACGGCGGCGGGGTTGATCCGCTCGGCGGGTTCGGTTCCGGCCGAGCGCACCTCGATGCGGTCACCGGCGAGATGCGCGAGCAGTCCGGCGGCCATCTGCGAGCGGCCGGCGTTGTGCACGCAGACGAACAGCACACTCGGCGTCGTCACCGGAAGAACTTCCGCAGCGCCAGCGACACGTAGACAAGTCCGACGAGCACCGGCACTTCGATCAGCGGTCCGACGACACCGGCCAGCGCCTGACCGGAGGCGGCGCCGAAGGTCGCGATGGCCACCGCGATGGCGAGTTCGAAGTTATTGCCCGCGGAGGTGAACGCGAGCGTGGTGGTACGCGAGTACCCCAGTTTGAGCAGATAGCCCACCAGATAGCCGCCGAACCACATGACCGTGAAGTACGCCAGCAGTGGCAGCGCGATGCGCACCACGTCCAGCGGTTGGGAGGTGATCTGCCTGCCCTGCAACGCGAAGAGGATCACGATGGTGAACAGCAGTCCGTAGAGCGCCCACGGGCCGATCTGCGGCAGGAACGTCGACTCGTACCACGCACGGCCCCTTGCCTTTTCGCCCCAGCGGCGCGTCAGGTACCCGGCCACCAACGGGATGCCGAGGAAGATCAGCACCGATTTGGCGATCTGCCAGGGCGAGGCGTCGACGGTGGTCTGTTTCATGCCGAGCCAGCCGGGCAGCACCGAAAGGTAGAACCACGCGAGCGCGGCGAAGAAGAGCACCTGGATCACCGAGTTGATCGCGACCAGGACGGCGGCCGCCTCCCGATCACCGCCGGCGAGGTCGTTCCAGATGATCACCATCGCGATACACGGCGCCAGGCCGACGATGATGATGCCGGTCCGGTACTCGGGCAGGTCCGCCAGGAACAGCCACGCGAGGGTGAACATCAACGCGGGCCCGATGATCCACACCAGAAACAGTGCGGCGCCGAGCATCCGGCGGTCGCGGGTGACGGTGTCGAGGCGGTCGTAGCGCACCTTGGCCAGCACCGGGTACATCATCACCAGCAGGCCCAGTGCGATCGGCAGCGAGATCCCGTCGATCTGCACCGCGCTCAGCGCACCGTCGATGCCCGGGATCCAGCGGCCCAGCAACAGCCCGGCGACCATCGCCAGCCCGATCCACACCGGCAGAAACCGGTCGAGAGTGGACAGTCGCGCGGTGAGATGTTCCTCGGCCGCCGGCTCGACGGTCATCCCCCGCAGCACCCGCCGGAGTCGACCAGCGGCAGCTCACCGGAGAAGGTCTCCGAATCGGCCAGCACGGTGTAGACCTCCCAGCGTTCACCACCGGGACCGGTGACCCACACCTTGTCCTGGGTGGCGAAGCAGCACGTGGTGCCGATCTCCTCCTCGGTGAACATGCCCTCATCGGTGAGCCGGGAGATCTCGGAGTGCACGGCCTCACTGGAGGTGACCTCGACCCCGAGGTGGTTGAGGCTGCCGCCCTGGCCGGGGTTCTCCAGCAGGACCAGCTTCAGCGGCGGTTCGGCGATGGCGAAGTTGGCGTAGCCGGGCTTGACCTTGGCCGGCGGGACGCCGAACAGCTTGGAGTAGAACGCGATTGCGGCGTCGAGGTCGTCGACGTTGAGGGCGAGTTGCACGCGGGACATACCCACAGCATGCCACTAAAGATCGAAGGTCTGCGCCGGCCGCGGCACCGTCGCCGGCCAGCCGAACTCGCGGTCAAGACGGCGGCGCAACGCGTCGGCCGGACCCTCTTCGCCGTGCACCACGAACACCTGCTTGGGCGCGGCGGTGAAGCCGCGGGCCCAGCGGATGAGCTCGTCGGCGTCGGCATGTGCGGACAGCATCGCCAGATCGGCGATTTGGGCGTTGATCGGCACCCACTCGCCGTAGATGCGGATCTGCTTCTCCCCCGCCGCGATGCTCGCACCGCGGGTGCCCGGCACCTGGTAGCCGGTGATCATGATGGTATTGCGCGGATCGGGCGCAAATGCCTTGAGGTGGTGCAGGATCCGTCCGCCGGTGGCCATACCGCTGGCGGAGATGACGATCTTGGGATCGCTGCTCTCCGAGATCTTCTTGGACTCCTCGGAGTCACGCGTATAGGTCGCCATGTCGCACATGCCCTCGTAGACGTCCGGGGCAAGGCGATGGTCATCGCGATACTTGCCGAGCAGTTCGGAGGCGTTGATCGCCATCGGGCTGTCCAGATACACCGGGACGTCGGGCAGCCTGCCCGCGCTGCGCAGCTGCCACAGGTAGTACAGCAGCGTCTGGGCGCGGCCCACCGCGAAGGCCGGCACCAGGACGGTGCCGCCGCGCTTGACCGTGGCGTCGACGACGTCGGCGAGGACTGCGGCGGCATCGGTGCGCTCGTGCACCCGGTCGCCGTAGGTGGACTCCATCACCAGGAAGTCGCATGACGACACCGGCTCCGGATCGAACATGATCGGGTCGGCGTAGCGGCCGAGGTCCCCGGTGAACACAATGCGCCGTCCCTGCCAGTCCACCTCGACCGTCGAGGCGCCCAGGATGTGACCGGCGCGGCGGAACGTGACGACCGGACCGCCCTCCCACAGCGGCACCTCCCGGCCGAACCCGTGGGTCTCGAACAACTCGACCGCTCGCTGGGCGTCCTGCTGGTCATACAGCGGCAATGCCGGGTGGTGTTTGGACGCCTTGCGCTTGTTGAGGAACGCGGCGTCGCGCTCCTGCAGATAGGCGCTGTCGCGCAGGATGATGTCGGCGACGGCGCGGGTGGCGCCGGTGGAGAAGATCGGTCCGCGAAACCCGTTGCGCACCAGGCGCGGCAGATATCCGGTGTGGTCGAGGTGGGCGTGGGTGATGACGACGGCGTCGATGCTCGCCGGATCGACGGCCAGCGGCGCCCAGTTGAGCTCGCGGAGGTTCTTCACACCCTGGAACAGCCCGCAGTCGACCAGGATCCGCCTGCCGTCGCTCTCCAGCAGGTGCTTGGAGCCGGTGACCGTGCTGGCCGCCCCCAAACTGCGCAAAGTCAGCCCCGCCATGCCTAAAGTCTCCCCCATGCGTCTACGGCGTTGGCACCTGGTGGTCGCGGTGGTCGGGGCAATTGCGGTCGCCTCGGCCTACCTCTACGCCGCCAGTGGTAAGTCACACGTCCGCGAGACACCCGAACCGGTGACCGACGGCGTCAACGTCATCCTCGATCTGGTCTCGATCAAACCCGCACAGCATGAGCTCACGATGCGCATCGAACTGGTCCCGCGCGGGTCCTACCGCAACGAGTCCGACGACACCGTCGCCATTCCGCTCCGGCTGACCACCAAATCCGTCGTCGAGGGATCCGTCGTCACCGACATCCCGGCCGGGCAGGCGATCGGCAACGATTACAAGCTGATCTTTCCGATCGACGGCGATCCGCAGAAGTACCCCGTCGACCGCTACGAGTACTCCTACGAGCAGTCTCACCGTCCGCGGGTGTTCGTCCCGGCCCCGCTGCTCAAGATCGAGCGGACGGACGGCAATCTCATTCGGCCCGTGCCGGTCGGACTGTGGCGGGATCCGAAGGGCCTCGAGGGCTGGACCGAGAACTGGGACCTGTCGACCGACGGGCCGGTGGTGAAGTTGAGGCTCATCATGGACCGCTCGGGCGGTTCGCTGGCCTTCGTCTTCATCGTGCTGACACTTCTTGTCATCATCGCGAACCTCGCGATTCTGGTCGCCTGGTCGGGCTACACCGCGCGTAGACCGGTCGAGACCGGATTCGCCGGCTGGCTCACCGCCCTGCTGTTCGCCCTCATCCCGTTGCGGACCAACCTTCCGGGCGCACCACCGATCGGCGCGTGGATCGACGCGATGGTCTTCTACTGGATCGAGATCGCGGTACTCGCCTCGCTGGTGACCTACATCGCGGCGTGGTTCAAGTACCACGACATCCCGGACTACACGCAGTTGAACGCCGCCAAGGCGGCGCGACGAGCCGAACTCGAGGCCGCCGAATCGGTCAAGCGCCGATGAGCCAGCACCTGCACGTCAACCGCTTCGGGCCGCCCGGCCCGGCGACGGTTCTCGCCATTCACGGCCTCACCGGTCACGGTCGGCGGTGGCGGCCGCTGTTCACGCAGTTCCTGCCGGAGGTGGCGGTGCTCGCACCGGATCTCATCGGGCACGGCCGCTCGTCGTACGCCGCGCCGTGGACCATCGACGCCAACGTCGCCGCACTGGCGACCCTGATCGAGAACGAGGCGCAGGGACCGGTGCTGGTGGTCGGACATTCGTTCGGCGGCGCGGTGGCGATGCACCTGGCGGCGCAGTGCCCGGATCTGGTGTCGCAGTTGCTGCTGCTCGACCCGGCGATCGCACTCAGCGGCGAGCGGATGCGCGAGGTCGCCCAGGCGACCCTGGAGTCGCCCGACTACACCGACCGCGCAGAGGCGTACACCGAGAAGGCGACCGGGTCGTGGTCGGACGTGGCACCGGCCGAACTCGACGAGGACGTCGACGAGCATCTGATCGCGCTGCCCAACGGGCGCTACGGCTGGCGGATCTGCATCCCGGCGATGATGTCGTACTGGAGCGAATTGGCCCGCGACATGGTGCTGCCGCACCGGGGAATTCCCACAACGCTGATCCGCGGGGATTTTTCCGACCCGCCGTATGTGGGTAAGCGGCTCACCGAAGCGTTGTCGACGCAATTGGGCGCGGACTTCACGCTGCTGGGCTTCGGCTGCAAGCACATGGTGGCCAACGCAAAACCCGCGGAGACCGCCGCCGTCATCCACGGCATGCTCGGTCGATGACAACGGTGGGCCGATGACACCGGTGACCTAGTGGCGCCGATCACCGATGCACAGACCGAACGGGTGCGCGCCCTGATCGCGTCGATTCCCCCCGGCCGGGTGGTCACCTACGGTGACATCGCTGCGGCCGCAGGTCTTTCCAGCCCTCGCATCGTGGCCTGGATCATGCGCACCGACTCCGCGGACCTGCCGTGGCACCGGGTGATCCGGGCCGGTGGGCGGCCCGCACCGCATCTGGCCGACGAGCAGCTCGCGCGGTTGCGCGCCGAGGGTGTGCTCGCCACCGACGGCCGGGTGCCGCTGGCGGCTGTGCGCTACAAGTTCTAGAGCGTCATCCGCACCAGCGCGGCGGTGCGCGCCAGCCCGGGGAAGGCGACTTCGGATGACCGCGGATGCAGCACGTGCACGGCCAGCCGGAACATCAATGCGCGCAGTAGCATCTGCGGCCACTCCGGCAGGTCCTCCCACCGCTCGATCAGACCGTCGTCGGCATCGCCCCACGACAGCGCGTCGACGACGGCGACCCCGGCCGCCCAGGACGGCGGACGCCAGTACGGGGTGATGTCGGTGATGCCCGGCGCGGCGGCGCCGTCGAACAGCACGGTGCCGTACAGATCGCCGTGCACCAGCTGACTGGAGGCCTTGGTGGGTTTGCGCAACCGGGCCAGCTGCTCGAGCAGTTCCATCGAGTGCTGGCGGGTCTCGGTCTCCTCGATCGCCGGCGCCCCGAGCGGCAGCGACTTCAGCGGATGCTCCTCCCAGGCGGCGCGGTCGGCGGCGGTGAACACGTCGACGTCGGTCCACGGCGGCACCGGCGTCTGGGTGAGAAAGCGGGGACGCTCCAGGGTGTGGGTCGCCTCGTGCAGGCGCACACCGGCGGAGACCACTTCATCATGGCGGGGTTCGGGATTGCCGGCGACGTAGGTGTCGGCACGCCACCCGGCGACGACGTAGCGGCCGTCGGTGGAGCGCACCGGCCGGGCCAGGCGCAGTCCGTCGACGAACAGACTCTCACGCACCTTGGCCGACCAGGCCGCGCGCGCGTGGTCGGCGATCATCGTCAGCACGATCTCGCCGCAGCGCCAGCCGCCGTCCCAGCCGTCGCCGAGCGGTTCGGGATCACCGGCCTTGAGCCCGAAGGCCGTCAGGACGAGATCCGGCGGCTTCTCGTCGATCACACTGGCCCCACTCATACCGGCAAGGGTAGGACGTGGGGCTGTCAAAACCCGGTCAGTACATGGCCATGTCGGGGGCGAATTGCCTCGCCCAGGCCACAATCCCGCCACGCAGGTGCAACGCATCGGTCACGCCCGCGTCCTGCAGTGCGGCGAGCACCTGCGCCGACCGCACGCCGGTCTTGCAGTAGAGCACTTTGGGTCCGGCGGGCATCTGCGTCACGCCGCCGCCGGCGTCGATGGCGGACTTGGGGATCAGTGTCGCGCCCTCGATGCGGTTGATCGCCCACTCGTCGGGTTCGCGGACGTCGATGAGTGCGACGGTGCCGGCGTCGAGCATCGCGCGCAGTTGCGCGGGAGTGATCG
>JBAXCK010000147.1:0-6512 GCA_037141465.1 Mycobacteriaceae bacterium
TGGTGATCGCGGCCTGGATCGCGCTCGCCGCCGGGCTCACCCTGGCGTTTCCGCCCCTGGGCGTGCTGGCCCAGAAAGCGCCAGCTTCCATCCTGCCGGCCGACGCGCCGTCGATGGTGAGCCAGAAGGCGATGTCCGAGGCGTTCAAGGAGGCCAGTTCGGAGAACATCCTGCTGGTCGTGCTGACCAACGAGAAGGGACTCACCACCGCCGACGAGGGCGTATACCGGAATCTGATCGGCAAGCTTCGCACCCAGACGGCCGACGTCGCGGCGCTCCAGGACTTCATCAGCACGCCGCCGCTGCGCGAGATTCTGGCGAGTAAGGACAACAAAGCCTGGCTGCTGCCGGTCAACATTCCGGGCGACCTGGCCTCACCCAAGGCCATCGCGTCCACCAAACGGGTCATGCAGCTGGTGCAGGACACCGTCGCCGGCACGACGCTGAAGGCCTACACCACCGGGCCCGCGGGCACGTTCAACGACATCCAGGACATCGGCGACCGCGACCGGATCACCATCGAGGTGGCCACCATCGTCGCGCTGCTGGCAATCCTGCTGATGGTCTACCGCAATCCGCTCACGATGGTGATGCCGCTGTTGACCATCGGGGTCGCACTGGCCACCGCCCAGGGGGTGGTGGCGGGCCTGGGAACGCTGGGCCTGAGTGTATCGAACCAGACGATCGTCCTGCTCACCGCGATGCTGGCGGGCGCGGGCACCGACTACGCGGTCTTCCTCATCAGCCGCTACCACGACTATCTGCGCGCAGGCAACGATTCCGACGCGGCGGTGCGCAACGCCCTGGGCTCGGTGGGCAAGGTCATCGCGGCATCCGCGGCCACCGTCGCGGTGACGTTCATCGGCATGGTGTTCACCAAGTTGACGGTGTTCTACACCGTGGGCGTCGCACTCGCCGCCGCGATCGCCGTCGGCTGTATCGGAGCAGTGACATTCCTGCCGGCGCTTCTGACCCTGGCCGGCAGGCGGGGCTGGGCACGACCGCGCCGGGATCTGACGAGCCAGTTCTGGCGGCGCTCCGGAATCCGCATCGTTCGCAAACCGGCGGCGAATCTGATTGCGAGTCTGATCATTCTGGCGATCCTGGCGTCGAGCAGCGCACTCGCCAAGTACAACTACGACGACCGCAAGGCACTGCCGACCAAGAGTGCCAGCATCAAGGGATACGACGCGATCACCCGGCACTTCCCACTCAACGCCAGCCTCCCGCAGTACATCATGGTGAAATCGCCCCACGATCTGCGCACTCCGCAGGCCCTGGCGGATCTCGAGCAGATGGCCTACCGGATAAGCCAGGTGCCCGACATCGACATCGTCCGCGGAATCACCCGCCCGACCGGCGAGTCGCTGCAGCAGGCGCGGCTGGCATGGCAGGCAGGCGAAGTCGGCAAGCCGCTCAATCAGGCCGCCGACGTGATCAACGGCAACACCAGCAACCTCAACCTGCTGGTCTACGGCGCCGACCAGGTGGCCAATGCGCTCACCGCCGTGCAGAACCAGATCGGGCCGACACTGTCCACGATGACCTCAATCGTGCAGTCGCTTGCGTATCTGCAGAACCAGTACGGCACCGGCAAGTTCCTTCCCGGCTTCGATCTGGGCAGCAATCCGCTCAACACGATCCACGGACTCGGCGGCAGCATGGGAACCAACGTCGGTGATGCGATCGCCTCCGTCGACGGGTCGATCGACCCGGTGCTCAACGCGCTCAATGCCAGTCCGGTCTGCGACGCCGATCCGGCGTGCGTCGCCGCGCGGGCCCGGCTGCAGCAGATCGCCAACTCGCGCAAGAACGGCTCGCTGGACGACCTCGCCGAAAAAGGCCGGCAGCTCAGCCAGATTCCAGGCAAGGAGAAGCCCGAACCGACCTCCACGCTGCTGCCAGCCGAACAACCTCCCACCTCTCCGCCCACCTCTCCGCCCACCCCCACGATCCAGGCCCAGCCGCCCCCTCCCTCCAACAGCGGCGTGGGTGGCGCCCTGAACTCCATCGGCCAGAACCTGCAGGCCGCGGGCATCAACAACCCGGCCGAGTTGCAGAACCAGATCGTCGCACTACAGCAGGGCATCACCCTGCTGGCCGACGCCAGCCGCAAGGTGGCCGATGGTGTGGAACTTCTGGTGGCACAGACCAAGCGGCTCGGCGTCGGGCTTGAACAGGCGTCATCGTTCCTGTTGTCGATGAGGGCGGAGGCCAACAGCCAGTCGATGGCGGGCTTCTACATCCCCGCCAAGGTCCTCAACGGCGAGGAGTTCCGCAGAGCCGCGTCGATCTTCATCTCCCCCGACGGACGAACCGTGCGATACCTGGTACAGACGAAACTCAATCCGTTCACCCCTGACGCCATGGACCAGGTCAACGCTGTGCTGGCAGCCGGTAAAAGCGCGCAGCCGAACACCACGCTCAGCGACGCAGAAATCTCCATGTCGGGGCTGACGGTGGTTCTACGTGACACCCGGGACTACTACTACGAAGACCTCAAGCGGATCATCATCACCACAATTCTCGTGGTGCTGTGCATCCTGATCGCCCTGCTGCGCGCCTTGGTGGCACCGCTATACCTGATCGTCTCGGTGGTCATCTCCTACCTGTCGGCGCTGGGAATGGGCGTTCTGCTGTTCCAGTACATCCTGGGCCAGGAATTGCACTGGAGCGTGCCCGGATTGACGTTCATCATCCTGGTGGCGGTCGGCGCGGACTACAACCTGCTGCTGATATCGCGCATCAGGGACGAATCACCACACGGGATCAAGTCCGGCGTGATCCGGACGGTGACCCAGACCGGCGGCGTGATCACCGCCGCGGGACTGATCTTCGCCGCGTCGATGATCGGGCTGCAGTTCTCCTCCATCACCACGCTGGCTCAGATCGGCTTCATCATCGCCGCAGGAATTCTGCTGGACACCTTCCTGGTGCGCACCATCACCGTGCCGGCGACCGCAGTTCTGGTCGGCAAGGCGAACTGGTGGCCGTCCCGATGGGAGAAATGACCTCCCATGTGGACGACCGTTCTAATCCTCGCCCTCGCGCTCAACCTTGAGCCGAATCGACTCGGAATCATCGGCCTGCTGATCCTGCGTCCGCATCCGATCCGCCAACTTCTGGCCTTCCTGTGCACCAGCTTCGTCGTCAGCCTGGCCGCGGGTCTGCTCGTCCTCTTCGTCGTCCACCGCGGCTCACTGCTGAAAGCGGGTTCGAGCAGCGCGATCATGCAGATCAGCGTCGGCTCGGTGGCGCTGCTGGTCGCCGTGTTTCTCTTCATCCGGAGCGCCACGCGTCCGAAGAATCCGGTGCCCCCGTTGACGGTGAGCACCGCGGTCGAGCCCGCGGACTCCGTTGCCTCCACCGGGATGCATCTGGTCGACAACTTCACCAAGCGCCTGGGCCGATTCGCCCGTGGCGATTCCCAGTGGCTGGCCATCGCGCTCGGGGTGGGCATTTCGCTGCCGTCGGTGGACTACGTCGCCCTGCTGCTCATCATTGCCGCATCGGGTGAGCCGCCCCAGACGCAGGTGGCCGCACTTCTCACCTTCCTCACCATCGCCAACACGGTCCTGCTCATCCCGGTGCTCAGCTACGCCGTGGCCAGAGAACAGACGGTTAAGGCGATCGAGAGACTTCGGACGTGGGTGCTGGCGCGCAGCCTGCGGGACTACGCGATACTGCTCACGATCGCCGGCGTTGTGATGATCACCGTCGGATTAGAACGGCTGTGACGCGCGCCCGGTCTACTCGATGGCGCCGGTGAGCCTGAAATCGGCGAGAGTCCGCTGCACGAGATCGCGCAGGCGCTCTTTGGTGTTCTCGGCACCGAGCTGATAGGCCTCCACCGAGATCGAGACCTTGCCGTTGATGCGTGCGGACACCACCACGAGCTGGCCGTGCGAGCGTTGCAGCTCGCCCTCGGTGACGTTGGTATCCAGAGCCCGCACGAGCACGTACTCGGCCGGCGTGCCGTCCGCGCAGGCGAGATCGGACGGCAGGTCGCCCAGATTGGAGCAACTCACCGGCAGGTCCTCGGAGTAGGAGAACATCAGGTCGGCGACGCCCTTCACGGCGTTGCGCGGCAGCCATGGGATCAGCGGCAGCAACTCCATCGTCGGGTCCGGCTCCGTCTTGGCCTTCTGCCGGGCTTCCCGGACCGCGTTGCGGGCCTCGGTGAGATCGACGGTCACCTTCGTCGGGTCGACCGCTGCGGTGGCGAAGGCCATGGCGATGGCACGGTCGTCCTCCAGACTCTCGCGCTGGTTGATGGCGATGAGCAGGCTGACTGCACCGTCGGAGGGCCGGCGGCGGTCCAGGCGCTCGGCCAGCTTGGCGGCGAAACCAGCCAGCAGTGAGTAACTGTTGCCGCCGAGCGCCTCGGCGCGGGCGTCCCAGACAGCGGTGTCGACGAAGGTTCCGACGGACGGCACCACAACGTGCTTTCCGTCGGTGCTCGTGGCGTGCGCCGCTTTGGCCCTGGAAAAGTCGTCACGCTTGGTGCGGAACATCTTCGCCGCCTTGACCGCGGTGCGGGCCGTCAACGGCAGGTCGCGGATGACCTGACGCAGATCGGTGACAACCGCCTTGCCGCGAGTGCGCTCGCCGCGGTTTTCATACCCGAGTTCCCGGATGTTTCCTGTGACCGCTTCGAAGATGGCCATCATTCCCCCGGCGCCGTCTCCGAGCACGTGGGAGGCGACGATGCAGACCCCGGTGGCGCCGTCGTCGAAGGATTGGACAGCCAGGTAGGAGGCCGGCCCGCGCACCGGGTCGATGGGCAACTCGCCCAGCTCGTTGAGCCAGTCCTGAACCTCGCTGCGCGGCCGTGTGCCTTTACCGCGCTGGATGGGCGGGTTCGACCCGCCCGGCCGTACCCAGCGTGGGCGACCGAACGGCAACGGCGAACGCTCGATGACGCGTCCGGCGATCGAGGCGTAGAAGTTATGGTGGAAGCGCTTGAGGCCCTCTTCGTCGACGGGGTGCTCGTAGATCCAGGCGCACTGGATGAGCTGGTTGCGCCCGGTGGCCCGCAGGAGTTCCAGTGCCGTCTGGTCGAGGAACTCCAGGTGATGCTCGCTGGTCCTATTCGATAACACCGGTCAGTCCAAACTCGCTCAGGGTTCGGGTGATCACGTCGTGCAACTCGGCTTGCGTGTTCGCCATTCCGGGCTGGTAGCTGATGACCGCCATGGTCATTTTGTCGCCGATCTGTCCGGACGTCACCGTCATGACGCCGCGCCGGCGTTCGAGATTCTCCACCGACGCGTGCCGGTCAACGCCGCGGAATGACAGGTATTCGGCATTCGTCCCATCGGCGCTTGTCAGATCTGGCGGAAGGGTGCCGAAGTTGGAGCACGACACCGGCAGGTCGGTGGAGAACCCGAAGGCGACGTCGGCGATCCGGGCGATCCCACGCTTGGGAATGAGCGGCGTCAAGGGCAACAGTTCCACCATCTCGTCGGGGACCTCGCGCGCCTGCTTGAGGCCCTCTCGAATAGCGGTGCGCGGGCCGGTGAGATCGGTGGTCACCGGACCTGGGTCGAAGCTGACATTGGCGATGGATACGACGTTTCCGCCGGTGTCCTGGAGGTCTTCGCGCTCGCTGACCGGAATCATCAGCGTCACCGCGCCGTCGGAAGCGCGTGTGCGGTGCAGATGCACGGCCATCCGCCCGGTGAACCCGGCGACCATCGAGAAACTGTTGCCGCCGAGCCTTTCCGCGCAGGCGTGCCACGCAGCGGCGTCGACGAATACGGAGGCGGATGGCATCCGCGCAGTCCGTCCGGTCGCGGCGACCGCCGGTGCCGGGGCCACCGGGCGTCTCAGTTCGCTGCGCCGGCGCGCGGCGACCTTGACCGCACGGCGAAGGGTCCGCCACACCTCAGGCAGATCCCGGCGGAACTGCCGGAGATCAGCGCGAACCGCGGCGCCGTGACGACGCGAGCCGGCGGGCGGGTAGCCGAGATCGCGGTTCATTCCGGTGATCGCCTGCAGGCAGGCCATCATGCTGCCCGCACCGTCGGCGACGCAGTGCGAGATCACCAGACTGATCGCCGTGAAGCCATCGGTGAAGGGCTGCACTCCCAGTCGCCACGCGGGCCCGGACTGAGGGTCGAGCGGCAATTCGGTCTGCTCGTCAGCCCAGATGTACAGCTGCGAACGGTCGATGGGCGCGTCGTAGACATCGAGGTTGGAATCGCTGAACGGCTGCGCCACCCAGCGGTGCCGCCCGAACGGCAACGGGGACGGCTCGATCCGCCGGGACAGGATGGTCCCGTAGAGGTTCCGGTGGAATCGCTTCACGCCGTCGAGGTTGACGGGGTGCTCGTAGATCCACAGTCCCTGCATGACCGCGTCCTGACCGGCGCCACGAAGCGCCAGGAACAGCACCTGGTCCGGATACGGCAGGACGTTGTCCGGCGCCGTGGTCAGCGCGAGTTCCGATCCTGTCGTCATACCGTCGCCTTCGGGATTCGCGGGGAGGTCATCTCGTCAGCGCGCCCCTC
>JBAXCK010000148.1:0-6455 GCA_037141465.1 Mycobacteriaceae bacterium
CTGCTGCACATCGGCGTGATGCTGGTGTTCCTGCTCATCGTGCTGCACTCCAAGCACCTGCACATCGGCCTGGCTCCGCTGAACGTCACCTTCAAGCGGCTGCCCAACGCGCTGGGTCCGCTGCTGCCGATGGAGTCCAAGGGCACCTACATCAACTTCGAGGACCCCGCCGAGGACGCGGTGTTCGGCCGCGGCAAGATCGAGGACTTCACCTGGAAGGGCTACCTGGACTTCACCACGTGCACCGAGTGCGGACGCTGCCAGTCGCAGTGCCCGGCGTGGAACACCGGAAAACCGTTGTCCCCCAAGCTCCTCATCATGGACCTGCGCGATCACCTGTTCGCCAAGGCGCCCTACATCTTCAACGACAAGGACAAGACCGCCGACGCCCTCGTCGACACCGAGGGCGGTCTGGAGATCGGCCCCGACGATCCGCACCACGTTCCCGAGTCCGGGTTCACCCGGGTTCCCGCCGATTCGCCACTGCAGGCCACCCGCCCGCTCGTCGGTGACGCCGCATCACTCGGTGTGATCGACCCCGACGTGCTGTGGTCGTGCACCACCTGCGGCGCCTGCGTGGAGCAGTGCCCGGTGGACATCGAGCACATCGACCACATCGTCGACATGCGTCGCTACCAGGTGATGATGGAGTCGGAGTTCCCCACCGAACTCGGCGGCCTGTTCAAGAACCTGGAGACCAAGGGCAACCCGTGGGGCCAGAACGCCAAGGAGCGCCTCACCTGGATCGACGAGGTGGACTTCGACGTCCCCGTCTACGGCAAGGACGTCGAATCCTTCGTCGGCTTCGAGTACCTGTTCTGGGTGGGGTGCGCCGGCGCACTCGACGACCGCGCCAAGAAGACCACCAAGGCCGTCGCCGAACTGCTCTCGACGGCCGGGGTGAAGTTCCTCGTCCTCGGCGACGGCGAGACCTGTACCGGTGACTCCGCGCGCCGCTCGGGCAACGAGTTCCTCTTCCAGCAGTTGGCGGCGCAGAACGTCGAGACCATCAACGAGTTGTTCGAAGGCGTCGAGCGGGTCGACCGCAAGGTCGTCGTCACCTGCCCGCACTGCTTCAACACCCTGGGCCGGGAGTACCCGCAAGTCGGTGGCAGCTACACCGTGCTGCACCACACCCAGTTGCTCAACCGTCTGGTGCGCGACAAGAAGCTGGTGCCGGTGGAGTCCACCAACGGCAACGGCGGCACGTCCGCCAACGGTGCCAAAGGCACCATCACCTATCACGACCCCTGCTACCTCGGCCGGCACAACAAGGTCTACGAGGCGCCGCGGGAATTGATCGACGCGTCGGGTGCGACGCTGACCGAGATGCCGCGTCACGCCGAACGCGGGTTCTGCTGCGGCGCCGGCGGCGCGCGCATGTGGATGGAGGAGCACCTCGGCAGGCGCGTCAACCACGAGCGCGTCGACGAGGCGCTGACCCTCGACCCGTCCACCATCGCCACCGGCTGCCCGTTCTGCCGGGTGATGCTCAGCGACGGCGTCGGTGACCGCGGCAAGGCCGAGGAGGTCGAGGTGGTCGACGTGGCTCAGCTGCTGCTGGCCAGCATCGACCGCGGTTCGATCACCCTGCCGGAGAAGGGCACCGCCGCCAAGCTCGCCGCGGCCGCCGCACCGGCGATCACGCCGCCTACCCCCAAGGCCGCACCCGCGGCCGAACCGAAACCCGAACCGGTCACCGTCGCCGCACCGGCTGCGCCGGCACCCGCGGCACCCACTGCGCCGGCAGCACCCGCCAAGGGGCTCGGTATCGCGGCCGGCGCCAAGCGGCCGGGAGCCAAGAAGACCGAGCCGGTGGCCACCACGGCGCCGGCCGAAGCGGCTCCTGCCGCGGACGCTCCCGCCGCACCGGCTGCACCCGCCAAGGGATTGGGAATCGCGCCGGGCGTCAAGCGTCCCGGTGCCAAGAAGACCGAAGCCGCACCGGCCGCCGAAGCTGCACATGAAGCAACACCGGCGCCCGCCGCCGAGACCGGCAACGGCGCGGCCGAAGCGCCGCCGGCCCAGGAGCCGGCCAAAGGACTGGAGACCAAGGGACTGGGCATCGCCAAGGGTGCCCGGCCGCCGGGCAAGCGCAGCTAGCCGATCTTGGTCAGCTGAATCGGCGCCTGGGTCACCTGGCCGCCGGGGCATTCGCCGTTGGAGTCCGCGGTGACCATCCCCGACAGCGTGTTGGCGTCGAGGGCGTAGCGGATCACGATGTCGGCGTAGTTGCCGTCGGCGCACACCACGCCGTCCGGCTTGGTCACGTTGTAGGTCCAGATGCCGTTATGCAGGGTGGCCACGCTCGTCCAGCCGCGGTTGCTCACCAGACTGGCGGTGCACCCCTCACTGGCCGTCGGGCAGGCCGACGTGGCCGTGACGAAGAACTGATCGGATCCGCCGGCGACGGTGTAGCGCCCGTTGAGCGACGCGGGATCGGCGGCGGCCGTGGCCGCGCCGAGGGTGCCGATCGCAGCCAGTGCCCCGGCCATCGCCATGGCGCGGGTGATGCGTGCGTTCATTCTGTGAGCCTCCTGGGAGCTGATGTCCCAAGGTAACCGCCGGAAGGGCCGTAAACGCGCCTCGTGTCCGGGGTGTTTCCAAACCGAGGGCGAGATGTGACTGGTAATCGGTTTGCTCCGCCGTGGGAGAATCACCGAGTGACCACCCATCAGGCGCCCTGGCATGCCACCGGCAGCCAGCACCGCCGGCCGCGGGAGTTCGCGCAGTCGACCAAGCTGCAGGACGTCCTCTATGAGATCCGCGGGCCGGTGCACGACCACGCCGCCCGACTGGAGGCCGAGGGTCACCGCATCCTGAAGCTCAACATCGGCAACCCGGCGCCGTTCGGTTTCGAGGCGCCCGACGTGATCATGCGCGACATGATCCAGGCGCTGCCGAATGCGCAGGGCTACTCCGACTCCAAGGGCATCCTGTCCGCGCGCCGCGCCGTGGTGACCCGTTACGAACTCGTCGACGGCTTCCCCCGCTTCGACGTCGACTCGGTGTTCCTCGGCAACGGGGCGTCCGAGCTGATCACCATGACGTTGCAGGCGCTGCTGGACAACGGCGATGAGGTGCTGATCCCCGCGCCGGACTATCCGCTGTGGACGGCGTCGACCTCACTGGCCGGCGGCACCCCCGTGCACTATCTGTGCGACGAGACCAACGGCTGGCAGCCCGACATCGCCGATCTGGAGTCCAAGATCACCCCGCGCACCAAGGCGCTGGTGGTGATCAACCCCAACAACCCGACCGGTGCGATCTACAGCCGCGAGGTGCTCACCCAGATGGCCGATCTCGCCCGCAAGCATGAACTGCTGCTGCTGGCCGATGAGATCTACGACAAGATTCTCTACGACGACGCCAAGCACATCAGCCTGGCGACGGTGGCGCCGGACGTGCTGTGCCTGACGTTCAACGGACTGTCGAAGGCCTACCGGGTGGCGGGGTACCGCTCGGGCTGGCTGGTGATCACCGGACCGACCGAGCACGCCAGCAGTTTCATCGAGGGCATCGGCCTGCTGGCCAACATGCGGCTGTGCCCGAATGTGCCCGCGCAGTATGCGATTCAGGTCGCGTTGGGCGGACATCAGAGCATCGACGATCTGGTGCTGCCGGGCGGGCGGCTGCTCGAGCAGCGCGACGTGGCGTGGTCGGCGCTCAACGAGATCCCCGGTGTCTCCTGCGTCAAACCCGAGGGCGCGCTGTATGTGTTCCCGCGGCTGGATCCCGAAGTGCACGACATCGTCGACGACGAGAAGCTGGTACTCGATCTGCTGCTCGAGGAGAAGATCCTGGTCACCCAGGGCACCGGCTTCAACTGGCCGGCGCCGGATCACCTGCGCATCGTGACGCTGCCGTGGGCGCGCGATCTCGCCAAAGCCATTGAGCGGCTGGGCAACTTCCTGTCGAGCTACCGCCAGTAGCGCCGTGGCGCATTCGCACGGCCACTCCCTGGCCGGTCCGTCCCCGCTGGGTCCGTGGGCGGCGCGCATCGTCGTGGCGACGCTGAGCATCATCGGTCTGGCGGTGATCGCCGGCGCGGTGCTGCTGTGGCCGTCGGGCAGCAAGGTCGATATCCCGCTGCCGTTCCAGAACGCCGCCGGGGGTGCGGTCAGCACCGAACGCGGACACGTCGCCTCGACCACACTGGCAGACTGCGGCAGCCCCTCGGCCGGGCAGGTGCTCACCGGCGAGCCCGTACCCGGCCTGGCCGGCAGCGGCACCTGCGTGCAGTCACTCGTCGCCATCGACTCCGGACCCAACGCCGGCGCGCGCACCCTGCTGGAACTCGCCCGCGGCCCGGGGCAGCCGCCGCTGACCGCCGGCGACAGTGTGCGGATCTTCCGGCAGGTCGATCAGCAGGGCACCACCACCTACGGCTTCTACGACTACGAGCGCGCCGTGCCGTTGGCGCTGCTGGCCGCCGCCTTCGCGATCGTCATCGTGGCGGTCGCCCGCTGGCGCGGTCTGCGCGCGCTGGCCGGCATCGTCATCGCCTTCGTCGTGCTGGCGGTGTTCATGCTGCCCGCCCTGCGCGATGGCGCCCCGGCCGTGCCGGTGGCCCTGGTCGCCTCGGCGGCGATCCTGTACGCCGTCATCTATCTGGCGCACGGGGTGAGCCTGCGCACCAGCGCCGCGCTGCTCGGCACGCTGAGCGCCATGGCGCTCTCGGCGGTGCTGTCGTGGGGGGCCATCAAACTCACCCATCTGACCGGACTCTCGCAGGAACAGAACAACGAGGTGGCGGCCTACCTCGGCAACGTCTCGATCCAGGGACTGCTGCTCGCAGGGTTCATCATCGGCTCCCTCGGTGTGCTCAACGACGTCACCATCACCCAGGCCTCCGCGGTGTTCGAGCTGGCGCACCTGAGCCACCGCGGCCGCCGCGACGTGTTCCTGCGTGGGATGCGGGTCGGCAGCGACCACATCGCCAGCACCGTCTACACGCTGGTGTTCGCCTACGCCGGTAGTTCCCTTCCGCTGCTGCTGCTGTTCAGTGTCGCGAACCGGTCACTGTCGGACGTGCTCACCGGTGAGGGTGTGGCGATCGAGATCGCCCGTTCGGCGGTCGGCGGCATCGCGCTGGCGCTGGCGGTGCCGTTGACCACCGCACTGGCGGCGGTGCTGGCGACGGCTAGCCCCGCTCCAGCAGATCCAGCAGGTACTGCCCGTAGCCGGACTTGAGCAGGGTGCTTGCGCGGGCGGCCAGGGCGTCGTCGTCGATCAGTCCGGCCCGCCAGGCGATCTCCTCCGGGCACGACACCTTCAGGCCCTGTCTGGCCTCCATCGTGCGCACGAAGTTGCCGGCCTCCAGCAGCGAGTCGTTGGTGCCGGTGTCCAGCCACGCGGTGCCGCGCGGCAGCACCTCCACGCTGAGCCGGCCCTGCTCGAGGTAGGTGCGGTTGACGTCGGTGATCTCCAACTCTCCGCGCGCGGAGGGCCGCAGCGCGCGGGCGATCTCGACGACGTCGTTGTCGTAGAAGTACAGCCCCGGCACCGCGTAGTTGGACTTGGGCGTGGCCGGTTTCTCCTCCAGTGCCAGCGCCCGTCCGGCCGAATCGAATTCGACGACGCCGTAGGACGACGGGTCGGTGACCCAGTAGGCGAAGATCGACCCGCCCTGCACGTCGCGGAATCGGCTGAGGCTGGTGCCCACGCCGGGGCCGTAGAAGATGTTGTCGCCGAGGATCAGCGCCACCGATTCGGCGCCGATGTGGCCGGCGCCGATGACGAACGCCTGCGCCAGACCGTCGGGGCGCTCCTGCACGGCGTAGGAGATCGCGATGCCGAACTGGGACCCGTCACCGAGCAGCCGCTCGAAGGACGGCCGGTCCTGCGGTGTGGTGATGACGAGGATGTCGCGGATGCCCGCCATCATCAGCGTGCACAGCGGGTAGTAGATCATCGGCTTGTCGTAGACCGGCAGCAGCTGCTTGCTGACGCCCTGGGTGATCGGGTGCAGGCGGGTGCCCGATCCCCCGGCCAGGATGATCCCGCGCATGATCCTTAGGCCTGCAGGTCTTCGTCGGACAGTTCGGTGGCCGTCAGCGCGGCGGTGAGATCGGGGTGGCGGAACGCGGCGGTGACGTGATCGTCGACCACCCGGAACGCCGACGCGGCGGTGTGGGTGTTGCCCGGATCGCCGGCGGCGGTGATGGTCTCCTCGACCACCACCACGCCGTCGCGGTAGTAGATGCGTCCGACCTCGACGGTGACCGCGGCGCGCTGGGCCCACTGGCGCAGTTCGGCGTGGCCCTGGCCGGCGCCGTGGTGGTCACCGATCTCGATGTCGCCGCTGGACAGCGCCTCCAGGGTGTCCAGATCGCCGGTGCTCAGGGCGTCGTGCCAGGCCAGGACGGTGGCGATTTCGGAGGTGCTCATGAACGCTCAAGGTACCGGAGCTAGAACGGGGTGCGGTCCAGCCAGGTGTCCCAGACGCCGCGCTC
>JBAXCK010000149.1:0-6433 GCA_037141465.1 Mycobacteriaceae bacterium
ACAGGATCAACGCGTCCGCCGGTGCGGCAGAGACCGGGGGCGCTGAGACCGGGGGCGCTGAGACCGGGGTCGAATCAGGCAGGTGCGGCCATCGGCACCGTGACGGCGATATGGGTGCCCTGCGGGACATCGAGAATTCGCACCGCGCCGCCGGCGGCTTCGATCCGGGCTCGCTGAGACGCCAGCCCGATGTGCCCCTGGGTCAGCCGCTCGGCGGCCTGCTGCTGAGTCATGCCGATGCCGTCGTCGATGACGTCGAGGTGACGCACCCCGTCGACCACCGAGAGAGTCAGCGTCGCCCGGGTGGCACGGGAATGGCGGACCACGTTGGAAAGCAGTTCGCGCGCGACAGAGAACACGATCGGGTCGGTGGCGTCCGGGCCGGGTATGTCGATATCGGTCGTGATGTCGATCCCGGTCCGCGTCGAGTTGGTATCAGCGAGTTGGGCCAGCGCGCGGGCCAGTCCCGCTCCGGCCAGCACAGCCGGGTGCAGTTCGAAGGTGGCCTCGCGCATCTGATCGGTGGCTTCGCGCAAGCCGGCCATCGCCCGCTCCAGGGCCTCGTCCGGGCTCTTCTTGAGTGCCGCGCTGATGTCCTGACGTGCCATCAGTACCGACTGCAGCGGCCCATCGTGGATGAACTCCGATATCGTCCGCCGTTGCTCGTCGGACGCGGTCATGATGTCGACGAGTAACGCCCGGCGTGAAGCGCTGAGCTGGGTGATCTCTTCGAGTTGCCGGTTTTGCGCGTAGACGGCCAACCATACTGTGCAGCAGAGGAACACGAACACCACGGAGGCCAGAGTGATACGGCCATAACCGATTTGAACCCGCATCACCGGGTCGGTGAAGATCTCGAAGGTGAAGGTCGCCGCGATGATCGGCAGTGCGACGGTGGCACGCTGCCATGACACATCGAGGACGACCATGACCGGTAGGAGAGTCAGCGCCAGCAGGGGGACGTAAGCGCCGTCGGGGCACGCCAACTTGAATGTGATGACCGTACCCACGTCCAGAACGACAAGGACGAGTTGGATCCGCGACAACACCAGTTCGCGTGCCCGGGGGCCGAACAACAAAGCGGTGGCGTAGATCGCTGCCGCCGCGTACAGCCACGGTACTGGACCGTAGGCCGGCCACTTGGGCCTCAGCCCCACGTGTGCTGCGGCGATCATCACGGCGGCTACGCCCAACCGCGCGAGCGCCACGATCCGTAGCGCGCTCAGCTCGCGGATATGCCGAATCCGGTCGAGATCGGTCGCTTCCACGGGTTCACCTCTCGTCCGCCAACGAAGCACCGGCCACCGTTTATCCTTGGTGCCACCGGCGTCGTGAAACGATAACCCCGGTCAAGGAGGGCAGGATGACGCGACAGTCGGAGCAGGTGACCGTAGTCGTAGGCGACGACCACCCGATGTACCGGGAGGGCGTAGTCCGGGCTATGAAGGAGAGCGGTCGGATCCGGGTCGTGGCCGAGGTCGGTGACGGCCGCGCGGCCTTGGAGGCCATCCGCGAGCATGAGCCCGCGGTGGCGCTCCTGGATTACCGGATGCCCGAACTCGACGGACTGGCCGTGGTGACCGCGGTGATCCGCGACGATCTGCCCACCCGGGTTCTCATGCTCAGTGCCACCGAGGACCCCGGAACGGTGTACGAGGCGCTCTCCGCCGGCGCGGCGGGGTATCTGACCAAGGAGTCCGACCGCGACGAGATCGTCGCGGCGGTCATCAGCTGCGCCAAGGGCGGCGGTTACGTGCCGGCGAACATGGCCGGCGGGCTGGCCAATGAGCTGCGGCAACGGTCCCGTGGCGACGCGACGCTGCTCTCTCCGCGGGAGGCCGAAGTCATCAAACTGATCGCCGACGGGCATTCGGTGCCTGATATCGCAAAGCAGCTGCACCTCGCGCCGACCACCGTTCGTACCCACGTCCAGCGTCTCTACGAGAAGCTGGGGGTCTCTGATCGCGGTGCTGCCGTCGCCGAAGCCATGCGGCGGCGCCTCGTCGAATAGCCGGCTGATCCGCCCGCTCTGCCCAACGGGCCCTGCCGCAGCCATGCAAGGTGTTGTATTACCACCGTGGAGCATCTGTTCAATCTGATCCTTGCGCTCAAAGAACGCGGCCTGCTGCCGGATTCGGTCATGCGCCGACTGGTCCGCCTGATGTGCGGACAGTGGGTGAAGACCTTCGAGTGCGGCGGCGACACCGAACAGCAGGCGCTCTACAAGAAGAAGTACTTCGAGAAACTCCGCAGCAGCGAGGGCGCGATCCACCAGGACGACGCCAATATCCAGCACTACGAGGTACCGACACGGTTCTTCGAGATCATGCTCGGTCCCTACCTGAAGTACTCGTGTTGTCTGTTCCCCGAATCGTCGACCGGCCTCGCCGGCGCCGAAGTCGCCATGCTGCACGCCTTTGTCGAAGAGCACCTGGGACTCAGCGGTGTCATCCGGACCAGAGGCTCGGTGCGGATACTCGACCTCGGTTGCGGCTGGGGTTCGCACGGCAGCTATGTGCTGGACAACTACGGCGACGTTCACGTGACGTTCCTGTCCAACAGCGCCACCCAGCAGGACTTCATCAAGGCGCGCAATGAACGTCACGCCGGACGGTTCGCCAACGTGAAAGCCGATGCCAGCACGTTCGACGATCCCGCGTTCCGCGGGGGGTTCGACGTGATCCTGTCCTGCGAAATGCTCGAGCATATGAAGAACTACGACATGGTGCTCAAAAAGGTCGGCTCATGGCTGCGGCCCGGCGGACGGATGATGGTGCAGATTCTGGGCAACCGCCGCTTCGCCTACGACTTCAAGACCACCGACTGGATGGGCAAGTATTTCTTCGCCGGCGGGACCATGCCCAGCCGGGACCTTCTGGAGCACTTCCTGCCCTCGGATCTGCGTCAGACCAAGGTCTGGGACATCAACGGACGTGAATACACCAAGACCCTCGACGCCTGGCTGAATCGTCTGGACGCCAACAAAAAGCAGTGCCGCGAGGCCCTCGAAGGGGGACCGACGTCGGCGTCGATCGCCCTGGCGCGCTGGCGGATGTTCCTGCTGTTCTGCTCAGAGGTCTTCGGCTACCGCAACGGCAACGAGTGGATGGTCTTCCACTACGTGTTCGAGAAGTCCTGACCGTTCGCGCCGAACTCCCTAACGACCCACTCCGCGAGAGCCTCGGCGTGCTGGCCGACGGTTTGGGCCCAGGTCCGCTTTGCGCCGTCGTCGGCGGAGTCGCTGACCAGTTTGACCAGCCGCACCCGAACGCCGGCCGCACGGGCCGCCCATGCGACTGCATAGCCCTCCATGTCCACCAGGTGCGCCTCGGCGGCCAGTTGGCGTCGTACACCGGCGTCGCTGATGAAGGCGTCGCCGGTGGCGAGCACGATGCGCCGTGCACCGGCGTCGGCGGCAAGCTCGATCGGTGTGCCGTAGTCGCGCTGAACAAGCGCGCGGATCGCCGCGGCATCGAAGTCGTGCTGGATCACCGCGTGGACCTGATGGATTCCCGCAAGCCCGTCGTGCAGACCGCCCGCGGTGCCCAGGTTGATCACCGACGCCGGGCTGGCCGATGACAGCGCCGCCGTCACCGACACCGCGGCGTTGACCTTGCCCGGTCCGGTGATGAGAACCGGAAGATCGCCGGTGAGAGCGGCGGCCTCTTCCTCCATCGCGACGACGAGCAGCGGTCGATCAGGGCGCACCGCACCGCGAAGTTCCACGCGGTGAGTCTTCCACGCGGTGAGTCTAGGCGTGAGCCGCGGCGCGAAGTCTGGTGAGGACGTTCTCCAACTCCTCGACCATCCAGCTGTCGGTGCGCTTCTTGAACGCCTCCAGCAGTGCGCCGTAGTACCAGAACTGGTCCTCAGCGCTCTTGGTGCGGAATCGCTCCCATAACGCGTCGCCGGCCAGGCCATGATCGCGCAGCATGCCGCGGGCGTTGTCGAGTTTGTCGGCCAGCGACACCAGCACTGCGCCGTCACTGGCGTGCTCGATATGGGCGATGTAGACCTCCTTGCGCTGCTTCCACGGCGGCTTCGGATCGTCGAAGGTGTCGCTGCACTCGCCCACGATGCCGGCGACCTCATCGCCGAACTTCGCGCGGATTTCCGCCAGTGTCGCCTCACCGCCGGCGTCCTCGGCGGCGTCGTGCAACAGCGCGGCGATCACCTGATTCTCGGTACCGCCGGCTTCGATCACCAGCCCGGTCACCGACAGCAGGTGCCCCATGTAGGGAATGTCGCCCTCACCCTTGCGCAGCTGGGTTCCGTGTTTCTCCATCGCAAACGTCAGCGCCCGGTCGAACCTCTCGGTCAACCGCGGTGTCTCGGTTCTCTCACTCATTGGCTTCCCCTCTCACTTCCTCCCCCTCTCACTTCCTCCCCTTACACCCTGACCATATCGGCAGGTACCGACAATTTTTTCGGCCCGCTGTGGTAAACCCACACCGATGCCCATCACGCTTCCCGTCAACCCCCGGCTGGCCAACGCCACCGAGCGAAAGGTCCTGGCGCTGCTGCAGGAACAGCTCGGTGACGGTGACGTGATCATCTGCAGCCAGCGCGTCACCGATCACATCAAGGACCACGAGATCGACTTCGTCGTGGCGTTGGAGGATGCCGGCATCGTCTGCCTTGAAGTCAAGGGCGGGGAGATCACCCACACCGGCACCGAATGGCTGCAAAGCGGCCGCGGCGGACACGCGAAGACGATCGATCCGGTGCGGCAGGTCCGGCAGGCCCGCTACGCGCTGCGTGACTTCATCGAATCCGACCCGCGCTGGACACAGTCCCGCCCGCGGTGGAACCACATGGTGGTCTTCCCCGACAGTGAATTCTCGCCCGACTTCGCGCTCACCGACTGCCCACGATGGATGGTGATCGATCGCACCCAGATCCGCCGCATCGGCGCCACGCTGCGCGAGATCACGCTGGATCAGAAGACCCATCTGCCGCTGCTGAGTCCGGTTGCACTCGGGCAGTTCCTCGATGCGTTGAACGGACGCGGACTACCCCAGCGCGATGTCGTCGCTCGTGCCCTCGAAAACGACACGGCCGCCGATCTGCTCACCTCGCAGCAGGCCTCGATCCTCTCGGCCATCCAGTTGCTGCCGCGGGTGGAGGTTCGCGGCGGTGCTGGCAGCGGCAAGACCTTCATGGCGACCGAGCAGGCCCGCCGGCTGTCCGATCGCGGTCAGCGGGTGGCACTGATCTGCTACTCCCACGGCCTGGCTTCCTACCTGCGTCGCATCACCAGCGGCTGGACCCGGCGCAAGCAGCCCGGTTATGTCGGGGAGTTTCACAACCTCGGCGTGACGTGGGGTGCGCCGGAGGGGCCTGATGAGAACGACCGCACCAAGGAGACGTCGCAGTTCTTCGAATACGACCTGCCCTCCGCGATGCTCAAGCTGGCCGCCGATCTGCCCGACGGTCAGCGCTTCGACTCGATCGTGATCGACGAGGCGCAGGACTTCGCCGACAGTTGGTGGGAACCGGTGCTGGCGGCACTTCGCGATCCGGATTCCGGTGGACTCTACGTCTTCATCGACGAGGGTCAGCGTGTGTTCGACCGTCAGGGCACCCCGCCTGTTCCGCTGGTGCCGCTGATCCTCGACCAGAACATCCGCAACACCCGCCAGATCGCGACCGCGTTCCAGCCGCTGGTGGACCACCCGATGCAGTTCATGGGTGGGGACGGTCCGGCGGTGCGGTTCGTCGCGTGCACCCACGACGACGCTCTGGACACCGGCGATGACGAAGTGGAGCGGCTACTCGAGGAGGGCTGGCGCCCCGAGGACGTGGCGCTGCTCACCACCGGCAGCCGCCATCCCGAGCAGGTCGCCCGACAGGCCGAGGGCACGCAGGCCTACTGGGACTCGTTCTGGGACACCGATCAGGTGTTCTACGGTCACGTACTCGGGTTCAAAGGTTTGGAGCGCCGGGCCATCGTCCTTGTGGTCAACGACAAGGCGGGACTCGAGCGGGCGCGCGAACGGCTGTACGTCGGCTTGTCTCGCGCGCGCGATCAACTCGTGGTGTGTGGAGACCCGGCCTTCATCACCGAGCACGGGGGAGTCGACGTGGCCCGCCGGCTCGGCATCGGTTGAGCATTCAGGCGGCGTCGTAGATGTCCCGCAAGGCGCCGTAGACCTCGGAGCGCGTGTAGGACTGCTGCAGGCTGGGCACATCCCACTCGGGTTGCAGAGCCGACATCTCCGCATCGAGTGCGTCGATGCGTGCGGTCAGCATGTCCGCGTACTGCTCAGGGCGCATGGCTACACCTCCTTTCGTTGGGGCCGGACACCGTCGTCGATGCGGTCCAGCCAGACTTGGCGGTCCTCGGTGCTGAGGTTGTTCCAGAGCGCCTGCAACAGTTCCGGGTTGGTCACCCCGGTCCATTCGCCGAACAACGAGCGCGCCAGGAACGTCC
>JBAXCK010000150.1:0-6343 GCA_037141465.1 Mycobacteriaceae bacterium
TGTGTCGGTCGAAGCGGTCCTGACGTCAATTCCGCCACTGGCGGTCTACCTGACGGTCGGGATCATCATCGGCCTGGAAAGCCTCGGCATCCCGCTCCCGGGGGAGATCGCGTTGGTCACCGCGGCTCTGCTCTCCACGCGCGACAACCTCGACATCAGCCCGATCGGCGTCGGGGTGGCCGCGATCACCGGAGCGATCATCGGAGACACGATCGGCTACACCGTCGGCCGCCGGTTCGGCATGACGCTGTTCGAAAAACTGGGCAGGCGATTCCCGAAGCACTTCGGCACCGGACACGTCGCGCTGGCCAGGCAGTTGTTCAACCGCTGGGGTGTGTGGGCGGTCTTCTTCGGCCGGTTCATTGCGCTACTGCGGATACTGGCCGGCCCACTCGCCGGCGCTCTGCGGATGCGCTACCCCTACTTCCTGGCGGCCAACGCCTCCGGAGCGATCTGCTGGGCGGGCGGCACCACCGCGGTCATCTACTTCGCCGGCCTGGCGGCCGAGAAGTGGCTCGCCCGTTTCTCGTGGGTGGCCCTGCTCGTCGCCGTCGCCATCGGCCTCGGGATGACCCTGCTGCTGCGGGACCGCACCCGGGTCCTGATCGCGCAGCTGGAATCCGAGCATGACTGGGAGACGCTTCGAGGCGCCCGTTAGACGACGGTGATGCCCGCCGAGCGCATATGCGCCAGCGCCGCCTCCGTGGTGTCAGCGGCCACCCCGGCGGTCAGATCGGCCAGGACCCGGGTGGTGAACCCGGCACGCGCGGCGTCCTCGGCGGTGGCCTTCACGCAGTAGTCGGTGGCGATGCCGGCGACGTCGACCTGATCGACGCCGCGGGACCGCAGCCAGTCGGCCAGACCGGCACCGTCCTGCGCGGTGCCTTCGAACCCGCTGTAGGCGGCCGCGTAGGCGCCCTTGCGGAACACCGCGTCGAACGCATCGGTGTGCAGGTCGGGGTGGAAGTCCGCGCCGCGGGTGCCCGCCACGCAGTGCCGGGGCCAGGAGTTCACGAAGTCCGGTTCGGCGGAGAAGTGATCGCCCGGATCCACGTGGTAGTCCGCAGTCGCCACGACGTGGTCGTAGCGGTGTTCGGCGAGGAGTTCGTTGATCTTGGCCACCACCGCGGCCCCGCCCGCCACGGCCAGCGAACCGCCCTCGCAGAAGTCGTTCTGCACGTCGACCACGACCAGCGCGCGCATGAGTCAACAGTAACCAGTACCGGTATCCCGGCGCCGGTATGTTGGGGGCTCGTGACGCTGTTCGACTTCTTCGACACCGCGGAACTGCCGGTGCCCGCGGTGACGGTCCCGCAGGCCGAGGCGATCGCCCGCGAGTACTTCGGGCTGGCCGCCACGGCCGGCGAGTTGGGCAGCAATCAGGACGCCAACTTCCTTCTCCGCGACCACGCCGGCGAACCGATCGGCGTCCTCAAGATCGCCAACCCGGCCTTCAGCCGGGTGGAGCTGGAGGCGCAGGACGCCGCGGCAGCGGCCGTCGCCGCCGGCGAGGGCATGCGGGCCGCGACGAACCTCAACACGGGGCCGGCGATCGCCGAGACCACCGTCGCCGGGCGGTTGATGGCACGTGTCATCCGGTACCTGCCCGGCGACACCCTGCACGGCGAGGGCTACCTCAGTCCGGTGCGCGTCGCCGCACTCGGCGAGGTGGCCGGCCGCGTCTGCCGGGCACTGGCCGATTTCGACCATCCGGGCGCGGACCGGGTCCTGCAGTGGGATCTGCGCCACGCTGTGCGCACCGTCGAGACGTTGGCGTCACACATTGCCGACCCCCGCCGGCGCCAGGTGATCGGCGACGCCGCCGCGGCGGCCTGGTCGATGGTGGCCGGCGTCGCCGAGGATCTGCCGATCCAGGTGATCCACGGCGACGTCACCGGCGACAACGTGGTGTGCGGATCCGACGGCCGGCCCGACGGGGTCATCGACTTCGGCGATCTCATGCGGTCGTGGACGGTGGGTGAACTCGCGGTCACGGTGTCCGGCGTTCTGCAGCACACCGGCGGGGAACCCTCGGCGACGCTTCCGGCGATCGAGGCGTTCCATGCGATCCGCCCACTGAGTCCGGCCGAGGTGGACGCGCTGTGGCCGCTGGTGATCCTGCGCGCCGCCGTCGTGGTGGTCAGCGGCGTACACCAGATGACGCTCGACGACGCCAACACCTATGCCGGTGAGCGGGTCGACCACGAATGGCAGATCTTCGAACGCGCCGTCGCCGTGCCACCGGATGTGATGACCGCGCAGATCCGCCACACACTCGGGATCGGCCACCCCGTCGAGCCCGTACCCGCTCGCGCGCTGCTGATCGACGGTCTGGATCCGGACCGCGTCATCCGGCTCGATCTCTCGGCGGAGTCCGACGCGATGGACGGCGGGGCCTGGCTGGATCCGTCCTGCGAACAGCGGTTGGCCGGCGAGGCGATCGACTCCGGGGCGGTGGCCGCCGTCACCGGATTCGGCCACCCGCGGCTGACCCGATCGACGACGCTGTCCCGGCAGTCCCCGGCCACCGTGCCCACCGGCATTCACGTATGGCCGAGCGCCGAACACTGCCTGGCCGCGCCGTGGGACGGCGTCATCGAGACCACACCGACGGGGCTTGTGCTCACCGGCGCCCCGGGCGCCGTCGAGATCCGCGGCGAGCTGACCCTCCAGGTGGACGACGGCCACCGCGTGATCGCCGGCGCCGCACTGGGCACGATCGACTCCGCGGTGTGGATCAGCTGGCGGCGCCCCCGGTGCGCACCGGCACCGGACTTCGTGCAGCCCGAATACGCGGCGGGCTGGCTGAGCAGGCTCAGCGATCCCGCGGTTCTGCTCGGCCTACCGCCCGCGCAACGTCCCGAGGACCAGCGCGCGTCGAGTGCGGCCCTGCGGCAGCGACGTGCGCGAAACTTCGCCGGGGTGCAGGAGCACTACTACCGCGATCCGCCGCGCATCGAACGCGGCTGGCGCGAGCACCTGATCGCCACCGACGGGCGCACCTATCTGGACATGGTCAACAACGTCGCGATTCTGGGCCACGGCCATCCGGCTCTCGCCGACGCGGTGGCTCGGCAGTGGCGCCGGCTGAACACCAACTCCCGGTTCAACTACGACGCCGTGGTCGCCCTCTCCGAGCGGCTGGCGGCCACCCTGCCGGATCCGCTGGACACGGTGTTCCTGGTGAACTCCGGATCCGAAGCCGACGATCTGGCGTTGCGCCTGGCGATGGCGGCCACCGGCCGCCACGACATCGTCGCCGTCGCCGAGGCCTACCACGGGTGGACCTACGCCACCGACGCCGTCTCGACCTCCATCGCCGACAATCCCAACGCGTTGGCCACCCGGCCGCCGTGGGTGCACACCGTGCCCTCCCCCAATGCCTACCGCGGCGAACACCGGGGACCGGCCGCGTCCAAGTACGCGCCCGAGGCGGTGGCGATCATCGAGGCACTGGCTGCGGCGGGGCATCCGCCCGCGGCGTTCATCGCCGAGCCGTTCTACGGGAATGCCGGCGGCATGGCGTTGCCGGACGGCTACCTCCGGCAGGTGTACGCCGCGGTGCGATCGGCCGGCGGACTGGCGATCGCCGACGAGGTGCAAGTCGGATACGGCCGCACCGGGCGCTGGTTCTGGGCATTCCAGCAGCAGGACGTGGTACCCGACATCGTCTGCGTGGCCAAGGCGATGGGTAACGGTCAGCCGCTGGGTGCGGTCATCACCACCAAGGCCATCGCGGACGCCTACCGCTCCTGCGGATACTTCTTCTCCTCCGCGGGCGGCAGTCCGGTCTCCTGCGTCGTCGGGCTGACGGTGCTCGACGTGATGACCCGCGAAGGCCTGCAGGAGAACGCTTTGCGGGTCGGCGATCACCTGAAGGCGAGAATCACCGAACTGGCCACCCGTCATCGGTTGATCGGCACCGTCTACGGCAGCGGCCTGTACATGGGTGTGGAACTGGTGCGCGATCGCGACACCCTGGAACCCGCCGACTCCGAGACCGCCGCCATCTGCGAGCGGATGCGCGAACTCGGGGTGATCGTGCAGCCCACCGGCGACAGACAGAACGTGCTGAAGATGAAACCGCCGATGTGCATCACCCGGGAATCGGCCGACTTCTTCGTCGACATGCTCGACGAGGTGCTCACCACCGGCTTCTGAGCGAAGCTCAGCAACCAAATTCCGAGCGCAACTCCCCTACCGGCGTGCGAGCCAGTCGCGCTGGCGGCGCACGAACGCCGCGTCGACCACCGCGCCGTGGCCCGGGACGTAACGGGCGTGCGGGCCGCCGAGTTCGAGCACGCGGTCCAGCGTGGCCGGCCACGCCGCGACATCGGAGTCGCCGTCGATCGCCGGGGCGGCGGACTCCTCGACGAGGTCGCCGCAGAACACCACCGCCGGCCCGCCGGCGGCTCCCGGCGCGACAGCCACCAACAGGTCGTGGTCGGTGTGGCCGCGCCCCGGGTGCTCAACGTGCACCGTACGGTCCCCGAGGTCGATCCGGACCCCGGTGGTTATCTCGTCGGGGGCGCGCACCCTGCCGATCGCCTCGGCCACCTGATCGGGCGGCGCGCCGTAGCGGCGGGCGTGCTCACCGACCGACTCGACGCCGGTGGTCAGCGCGACAGCGACCGGCGGGGCGGCGTAGATCCGGGCCGCCGGGAAGCCCGCCGAGCCGAGGATGTGGTCGAAATGATGGTGCGTCAGCACCAGGTGGGTGACGCCCCGGCCCGCCGGATCGGCGGATATGTCTGCCGCCAGGTTCGCGGCCTCCGCCGGCGTGCTGCCGCAGTCGACCAGCAGCACCCCGGCCGATCCGGTCACCACCCCCACGGTGACGTCGAGGAAGGGCAACCGGCACCGCCGGACGCCCGGCGCCAGGCTCTCCCACCGGTAGTGCACCGCGGTGACGATAGTCAACCGCAGTCAACCGCGACCGCGGGTCACCGTGAGTCACCGTCGGCCACCCCCGCGAGCAGGGCCGATCCGCAGATCGATAGTCTCGGACACATGTCCAGATCGCGCGGAGCCTGAGTGCGCGTCGCGTTGCTCTCCTACCGCAGCAAGACCCACTGCGGCGGCCAGGGGGTTTACGTCCGGCATCTCAGCCGCGGCCTCGCCGAACTCGGCCATCAGGTCGAGGTGTTCTCCGGCCAGCCCTACCCGGAGGGCCTCGACCCGCGGGTGCGCTTGACCGAAGTGCCCTCACTGGACCTCTACCGTGAGCCGGACCCGTTCCGCACCCCCCGGCCCAGCGAGATTCGCGACCGAATCGACCTGCTCGAGCTGGCGACGATGTGGACCGCCGGGTTCCCCGAACCCCGGACGTTCAGCCTGCGCGCAGCCCGACTGCTGGCGGCGCGCCGCGCGCAGTTCGACGTCGTGCACGACAACCAGTGCCTGGGCCCCGGACTGCTCGACATCGCCCGGCACCTGCCGGTGGTGGCCACCGTGCATCACCCGATCACCCGCGACCGGCACCTGGACCTCGCCGCGACGACGTGGTGGCGGCGGCCGCTGGTGCACCGGTGGTATGGATTCGCCACCATGCAGAAGCGTGTTGCGCGCCGCATCCCGGATCTGCTGACCGTTTCCTCGTCATCGGCCGATGACATCGCCGCGGACTTCGGCGTGGACCCCGATCAACTGCACACGGTGCCCCTCGGTGTCGACACCGATGTGTTCGCCCCCGGCGCCGCACCCCGCACGCCGGGGCGAATCGTGGCGGTGTCCTCGGCAGACCGGCCGCTTAAGGGCATCGGGCATCTTCTGCGCGCGCTGGCGAAACTGCGCGCCCACCACGATGTGGAACTGCAACTGATCGCACGGTTGGAGCCCAACGGCCCCACCGAGAAGCTCATCGCCGAATTGGGCGTCTCCGACATCGTGCACACGTCCTGCGATCTCACCGACGCGCAAGTCGCGGCGATGTTCGCCTCCGCCGAGGTCGCCTGCATCCCGTCGCTCTACGAAGGCTTCTCACTGCCCGCCGTCGAGGCGATGGCCAGCGGCACCCCGATCGTCGCCAGCCGGGCCGGCGCCCTGCCGGAGGTCCTCGGCGCTGACGGCGACTGCGCGGATCTGGTGGCCCCCGGCGACGTCGCAGGACTGACCCGGGCGCTGGGCCGCCTGCTGGACTCGCCGGCACGGCGGCATCGGCTCGGAGCAGCGGGCCGGCGGCGCGCGGTCGAGGTGTTCAGCTGGGAGTCGGTGGCGGCGCAGACGGTAGGCGTCTATGAGCAGGCCATCGAACGGCGACGGTCATGCTGACCGTCGACGGTGCCGAATGGCGACGGTCATGCTGACCGTCGACGGTGCCGAATGGCGACGGTCATGCTGACCG